>JBOGXF010000023.1:0-11014 GCA_050694275.1 Actinomycetota bacterium
GAACGCCAACGTGTCCACTACAACACTGTCAGGTTGCACGCCGGCATCGGTTACGTGACACCCGAGGACGAGCACACCGGCCGCGCTGAGGAGATCAGAAAGGCGCGTCGCGAGGGACTTCTTCGTGCTCGATCACAACGCGTCGCTTACCATCGAGAGCAGGCAGGGACATGAAGGTCCCGTTTGGTTGGGTATTTCGAGCCGGGTTTGGCTCAAAGAGTCAGAAGCGCCTCACTATCGGGGTCGTCCAGAGGGTGGCACCAGCGAGAGCCGCCCAGCGTTTGAGAGTCTCCCTGAGCGAAAGATCCCACTAGCCCGGCGTTTCGGGCAGCGCAGACGCCTCCACGGACTTCTCTGCGGACGATCCGCACTCTGGGATTCCCTTCCTCCCAGGCGAACGCCTCGTCTGAGGCATCGTCGACCACGATTACCTCGATTTCCTGGATCGTTTGCGCGAGGGCGCTGGCGATTGCCCGACGGGCGAGTACAGCGCGATTGCGAGTAGTTATGACGATGGTTGCGATCGGGTCGTTCATGTTCGATACGGATCCGAGATCGGCGGGCATGGGTTAGATGTCGGCCTCTTCGATCTCCTCGACGAGGCCCTTGGCGACCATGTCGTCGATAAGGCCGTCGACGTCGGATGCGACGTTGGCTGGGTCCACGGAGTAGGCGGCGGAGATGATCCCGACGAGCTCGGGGAGCGCGCGCGGCACTTCGAGGAGATCCCACACTGCTAGAGCCGTGCCGGAAAGGCAGTGGAAGCCCTCCCCGCCGGGGACCGCGGCCCATACTTGATCGGTCACGCCCCTCGTCAGCACGGCGGGCGATTGGCGGAAGCGACAGTGGAGCGTCACAGCCGCACCACGTTTCGTCTGCGGTCGTCGCCGTAGGCGTTGCGGGCGTCGAAGATCAGCTTGCCGTGATCGGCGACCCAGCCGAGGTCGTAGGTGCTGTGAGGCGTGAGTACCGCCACGCAGTCGGCGCCGCTTACGGCTCGGTAGGTGACTTCCGTGCGACCCAACATGCTTCCGTTCACCGACACCGCGTCGACGTATGGGTCATGGAACGTGACCTTGGCGCCCCGCTTGAACAGCAGTTGCGCGACCTTGATCGCGGGCGACTCGCGCACGTCCCCGACGTCGGGCTTGTAGGACACCCCGAGGATGAAGATGCGAGCGCCCTTTACGGCCTTGCCGGCGTCGTTGAGCGCATCGCCGATGCGGGCGGCAACGTAGGTGGGCATCTGCGCGTTGATGTCCTGGGCTTGTTCGAGGATCCGGAACTGGTGGCCGGCATCCCTTCGCACCTGCCATGCGAGATATGCGGGATCGAGCGGGATGCAGTGTCCGCCCACTCCCGGGCCGGGGAAGAACGGCATGAACCCGAACGGCTTGGTCGCGGTTGCCTCGATGACCTCCCACACGTCGATGTCCACCTCGTGGCACAGCATCGCCATCTCGTTGACGAGCGCCACGTTGACGTGGCGGAAAGTGTTCTCCAACAGCTTCGCGAGCTCGGCGGCGCGGCTCGACGAGACCACGAACACCTTGTCGACGAACTGCCCGTAGAACAACGCGGCGGCGCCCGTCGCCTCCTGCGAGATGCCGCCCACGATCTTGGGCGTGTTCTTCATCCCGTACTCGGGATTGCCAGGGTCGATGCGCTCGGGCGAGTAGGCGAGGAGAAAATCGCGGCCCGCCGTCAGCCCGGAGGTCGCGAGCAGGGGCCGCACGAGTTGCTCGGTGGTCCCGGGATACGTGGTGGACTCAAGGATCACCAGGTTTCCCGCCTTGAGCTGCTCGGCCGTCTGCGCGGCCGCGCTCTCGACGTACGAGAGGTCGGGGGTGTGGTCGCGCACCGGCGTGGGCACGCAGATGACCACGATGTCGCAATCCGACAGGGCGGCCGCATCCGTCGTGAAGGTGATCGCGTCCGTCGTCACGCCCGCGGAGAAGACGTCTTCGCCCACCCCGGGCACCGATAAAATCCCCGCTTGGAGGTCCTCGATCCGGCGCGCGTCGATGTCGAGCCCGACTACCTTGAAACCGGCCGCGGCCGCCTCGCACGCGAGGGTGAGTCCGACGTAGCCCTGGCCGATGATGCCGACCACGGCCTTGCGCGCCAGGATCTTGCGTCGTAGTGACGCCGTGCCCTTCATGGAATACCTCCGAACGACGAATTAGAAGTTGCTGGGCTTAGGCCGCTTCGTCGGCGCGGCCCATATCGACGATCTTGTCGATCGCCCGCTTGCGACGGCGGAAGCATTGCCTGCGAGATATGCCGAGCTCATCGGAGACGTCGTCCACGTGCATCTGTTGCACGTACCACATGAACAGAACACGACGATCCATCTCGCACAGGCGTGAGGTCCGGTAGCTCAGCTCCGCGCGCTCCTCGACGGTGTCGAGCAGCCCCTCCTTCAGTCCGTCACCGAAGTTCTTGTCCAACCGAGCGGCCCCGACCTTCATCACCGAAGTGGTGGGGGGCTGCATCCAATCGGTGTAGGTGATGAGACACCGGATCACTTCTCGGGGCGAATCGAGCACGCACTTCCTCCAGTCAACAAACTAGACGCCGCTGCGGTGACGCACCAGACGGGAAAAACCCCTACCGCGCCCGGATGAGCCCGTGTAGTACCGGTACTTTGAGGATGCGGTGTCTCCGGAGCAATTGAGGGCGACGCCGGGGACCCGCGCGCCGAGCCGGGTCAGGAGCTCGATCGCGCGCTCCGCATGCGCGGCGCGCGTGTGCCCGGCACGTGCGACGACGAGAACGGAGTCGACGTCTCCGAACAGCAGGGCGGCGTCGCTGGTCGACAGTAGCGGCGCGGAGTCGAGGATCACGACATCGGCAAGCTGGCGCGCCTCGGCGATCGCCCTTCTCATGTTCGCCGAGCTCAACAGCTCCCCGGGCTTGTCCGGTGACGGACCGCTGGGGACGACGTCGATGGAGAAGTCCCCGAGCGAGATCGTCGTTACCCGGCCCTCGAGCACGGGACCTCCGTCGGCCGACTGGATGGCGTCGGACAGCCCGGTGTCGTTGGAGACGTGAAGGAAGTCGTGAAGTCGTGGCCGCTGGAAGTCGCACGAGACGACCAGCACGCGCCTTCCCATCTCGGCCAAGACCGCGGCGAGGTTGACCACGGTCGTGGTCTTCCCTTCTCCCGGCCCGGCGCTCGTCACCAGGATCGTTCGCGGCAGCCCATCGAGCGACTCGAGGCCGGCCGCGTGCCGCGACGGCTGGGCCCTGGGGCGGGGAGAATCCGGCGAGACCGAAGAGAGCTTATCCATCGCAACTGGAGCGAGGAGTTCCGGGCTGTGCCCGTTGCCGGCGCCGTCTGCGGACGGCCGTGCCATCGCGGTCGCGAGCAGCCGGAACGCATCCGCGGCACGCGACCGGGCCCGGCTCGCGGGGATCGCGAAGCGCTTGCGCTCCCTGCGGGAGATCTCGGGGATCTCGGCCAGCACCGGGCGAGCGAAGTGCTCCTCGGCGTCATCCCTCGTGTGGATGCGGGTGTCGAGGCGATCGACTATGAGCGCGATCCCGATGCCGAAAGCCAGCCCGAGGAGAGCCGCGAGCAGGGTGCGTTCGGGTCGGCTGTCGGGCGGCTGGAAGGTCGTGTCCGTCGTGGTCACGCTCGGGGTTGCCGACGCCTGCTGCACGACCTGGTATCCGGCCGGAAGGGCCGCTGAAATCCGCAACTGTTGGTACTGCTCCGCGAGCGTCAGACGATGAGCCACCAGCGCGTCCCGCTGCGCCACGAGCAGCGGGTCGCCCCGAGCCGCGGCGACCTGACCCTCGACGGCGACGATTTCCCGCTGCAGTGACTCAAGGTTCTTGGCAAGCGCTTTCGCCGCTCCCAGCTTGAACGTTTTCTCGCGTTCGCTGAGCCACGCGGGGAGTTCGCTGGCGAAAGCGTTGGCGAGTGCCTCCGCTCGGTTGGCCTTCGTCGATGTCGCAGTGATCTGCAGCAGCCCGCTGCCCTCGGGACGGATGACCTCAACGCTGCCGGCTAGCTCCGCCGGGCTGATTTCGAAGTCGAGCCTTTCGGCCACCCTGATCGGCACCTCGCCGGTCTTCGCCAGTGTCGAGATGTCTTGGGAAGGGAGCGAAATCAGGCCCGTCGTAGCGGACGACGCGTTCGTGTTGAAGAGCAGGGCTGTGGCGTCGTAGGAGGTATCGGTCGAGCCGGAGCTGCCTACCGGCGCGACTACCGTGGCGGTCGCGCCCCCGACCGCCGCGGCGATCGCCACAGCGGCGGCGATGATCGGCCAGCGACGCTTGAGCGTCCTCAGGTACTCGACGGGATCCACGTCACCTCGCCGGTTGGGATCTCGATGTCAGGGAGCCGTTGTGCGATGTGGAGGCGATGAGCGAGATCGCCGCAGCCTGGTTGGGGACCCCGAGCTTGCGGAACGCCCGGCTCTTGTGCTGCTCGACGGTCTTGGAGCTGATCCCGAGGTGCCGTGCGATGTGCTTCGCGGCAAAGCCGCGCCCGGCGAGGGTCAGCACCTGATGCTCTCTATGCGTAAGGGGACGACGATGGAGGGTCCGTGCGACGGTCCCCGGGGCGAGCGCGGCGGCCAGCTCCGACACCGACGACCCCGGCGCCACCGACACGCCGTAGTCGTCCTCGTCTGTCTCTCCGATCACGACGACGCGCACCCCTCGCCGGCGCAGCGTGCGGGCGAGCTCCCTGCACCCGCGAAGGCGCCGATCGAGCACCGCCGCGTCGACGCGCTCGGCGCAGGCTTCGGCGGCCGGCGCGGAGGTGACCACGGCGACCGGTGCGAGGGCGGCGTGACGCTCGAGCGCGGCCGCGAGCGCCTCGGCCGCCATGGCCTCGGGGTGCGCTACAAGCAGCGCGCGGGGTCGCACTCAGCCACCTCCGGATTCGACCGTCTAAAGTTGCCCGCTGTCTGATCTACTGCGGGCAACCTACGCAGAGGGAGCGCGCTCCTCATCGGGTCGGGAGCGCATCTTCGCTACCGCGGACTACGTAGGAAATGCTCGGGAAGTGCGACCTCAGCAGGGGCAGAACTCCAGGGCACCGGTTCCGGTGTCCCCGGCGACACAGCAGTTGCCGCCCTTGATCACGGACTCCTCTACTTCACAGTCAGAAGGCACGAGGACGGTGACGCATCCGGTCACCGGGTCCGGGCCCGTGAAGGTGAAGTCCAGATCGGCGCCGCCATCGGCCTTCTCACCCTCGGGGTCGAAATCGCACGAGGGGAACTTGCCTGGATCGTCCTCCCACGCGCACGTCCCGTTGCATTCCAGCTTGATCACGAACGGATCCCCAAGGCACACCACGTTCATCGCGATGAAAGAGGGGCCCTCGACCGGCACGCGCGGGGTCACCTGCGCGTAGGCGGGCTTCATCGTGAGCGACTGCACGGCCGGCGTCGCCCACAGCAACGCGCCGCCCAGGGCGGCCCCACGCTTGAGCGTTTGCCGCCGCGTCAACGAGCCGTGCCCGGGCTTCTCCGCCATGCCACCCTTTCTTGCGCACTCGGTAGGAATTTGACATTAAGGGTGGGCGATATTGGCAGCATCAGCCTCCCGCCGTAGCTTTGGTACTCATCGCCGCCGGGGGCGCCGTAGAGGTAGTTGAGGAGGACCGCAGCCGTCCACAGGGGACGACCAAGGTGTTGCTTGGATACATGCCTGCGGACGAGCCTCTACACCTCGTGGTTAATGTCGAAGAGTTCGAAGTGGACTTGAGCAAGCGGCCTCGCCTCGTCACGGTCTATCGGCCGGAGCCTCGGATGGCGAGATGACAGAACGAGGGGGTGAGATGATGAATGGCGTGAGATTCCCAGCGCAAGAGGAGCGCGAGACCTATCCGGAGCGGTGCGATCTGTGTGGGGGCACTGTCTCGGAACAGCTCGTCAGTCTCGCGCTGCCGGACAGGGACGGGCGCGTGCGCATCATCGAGGGAGTGCCCGCCGGGGTGTGCGACCAGTGCCACGAGCAGTACCTGACGGTTGAGACGAGGGCGATCGATCGCCTGCTCGCCGCACCCCCCTCGAGACAGGAGGCGGTGCCGGTTTGGGACTTCGCCAAAGCCGGCTGAAAGATAGCTCGTGACGAGCCCACCGACGTAGCTTTGGTACTGTTTTGAGGCTTTTTCAGGACCCGGAGGATGAAAGGAGTCCGGCTACCGCTCGCAGTACCTCTTTCGCCTCGCCCCCGACCGCGTAACAGTCGGCGTCGGATACGACCTTGCTCAGGGTTTCGAGGGCGCTGCTGCCCACCTTCTCGAGGTTCAGGACGGAGGATGCGAGCGTGTACGCGGCCCTCCCGCGGGACATGGGCTCGACGGCTTCGGGCCCCGCGGTCCCCATCGTCATCACGAAGTTGGGTCGCAGCGGCTCCCGGATCGGCAAGCGGTCGCTCGGGACGCCATCGAGACCGATGTCGGCGAGCCGAGCCACGGCGTCCTCGGGAACGCCGGTCGGCCCGTTTGAGGGGAGGACCGCCCCGGTGTGCGGGTCCAGTGCCACCGCCGACACGTAGGGCAGAGTCAGCCCGGCGCGGGCGACCTGTCGTCCGGTGCCTGCCAGGTACTGCACCATCCCCGCGGGGACGAGCGCGACCGATCCGTTGGCTGCGATCGGTGCGGCCGCGGCGTAGACCGCGTCGTCGCGGTTCCGATAGCCCAGTGACTCGACTTCGGCGAGCAGGGTCTGGGCGACCGTCGCAAGGGAGAGGGCGCGTGCCTGCACCGTCGTGCCGCGATACAAGACGTGGAAGTCCTTGATCGCTCGATCCTTGCGCTTGGTCGGATCGGCGACCACGACCGAGTACAGAGGATCCGCCTTCTTGCGCGTGCGATAGGCGGAGAGAGTCTCGTGCAGCCATTCCCCGAAGACGGCCGACGTAGTTCGGATCGCGAAGCGGAAATCCTCTACCTCGTAAGACCGGCTAACCACCCACCCGAGGTGGTCCAATTTGTCCGTTCAGGTGTTGCGCGGTTTCTGCGCGCGCGCCTGCCGGCGCCGATCGACTTTACTTCGCGCCATTGGACTGTGTCTTCCTCTCGAGCAGGCCCGACTTTCGGAACTCCCGCAGCAGCGCGCGCACCTGTCGCTCGATCTCTGTGGCCGTCAGGCCGTAGGCCTCTGCTATGTCGGCGCTGAACTCCTTGACGGTGGCGGTCCCGTCGCACATCTGAAAGATCACGGTCGCCGTCGGGTTGAGATGATGCAACTGGCCTCCATCCTCGTCGTAGACGACGGCCTCGCCGTCGAGCTCGACCACGGCGAGATCGTCGCGGACCCTGGGCTTCATGACGGGCACGGTCGGTGTTCTCCTCTGTTGAGTTGGGTCACGGGAAGGATCGCCTGCCGTCTGTTAGGCACGAGCATCTTCCTCGTCGGGGGCCCAGGTGATGACCCCGGCAACCGCGAAGTCTGTCAGGATGCGATGCACGTCCTCCGCCACGACGTCGCGATGCATGCCGCAGAGATCGCAGATGGCGGTAATCATCTCGTCGGGCACCGTATTGCCGTCGCACAGATCCCAGATGGCGAGAGCAGTGTCGTTCATGAGGTGGACCGCGCCCGTATCGGGATCGACGAGCGCGCTCTCGCCCGCCACCCGACGCAACCAGATGTCGGCCCTCCGAACCGGGCATGTCTTTCCCGCGATCATGGGTTGCCTGCCACCTCCAGCTCGTCGAGGATCCCGTTCTGGACGACGAATGCGGCGGCCTCGAGGCGCGAGTGCACGCCGAGCTTGCCGAGGATGTTCTGTATGTGTGTCCTGGCGGTTTGGGGGCTGATGACCAGGGCCTCAGCGATGCTTTCGTTGTCTGCACCGTCGGCCAGAAGGGCCAGCACTTCCTTCTCTCGCCGCGTCAGCTTGGCGATCGACCGGAACGCCTGATCCTGTTCCCTGCGCCGTCTGATGAGTCGCCCGAGCAGCGCTCCGAGCATGTGCTTGGGTATGAGCGTTTCGCCCCGGTTGATAGCTCGTGCGGCCTCGATCAGATCGACCAGAGGGGATTCCCTGGTCAAGAAACCGGCCGCACCAGCTTCAACGGCGTCGACGAGCAGCTTCTGATCCTCTTCTCCGGCGAGCACCACGATCCGGCAATCCGGGACGCGCTCTGTGATGAGCGCCGTCGCTCTGATCCCATTGCAGTTGGGCAGGTACGCGTCTATCAGAGCCACTCGCGGACAGGTGCGTTCGGCTTCGACGATGGCGCTGAGACCGTCTCCCGCCTCGGCCACCACCTTGAGGTCGACTTCGGTTTCCAGAACCGCGCGCACAGCCTCGCGGAACAGGGAGTGGCCATCGGCAAGAAGGATGGTGATCTTGCCGCCTTCGTCATCCACCTAAAGACCTCGCGCGCTTTTATCGGATGGGGAGATGCGAACCTATGCAGGCGGGTACCACCTGGCACGCGACCGACTGCGTATTCCGACTACGCCGAAAGGATTAAGGGTCAGGCCTTCTCGGCCGGAAGGCGGATCTTGAAGGTCGCGCCCTTACCGTTGGATTCGAGCCAGATCGCACCGCCGTGAGCCTCGGCAATCCGTCGGGCGATGAACAGACCCAAACCAGTGCCGTTTCTGACGAGTCGGCCCATCTCTCCCCGCGCGAAGGGGTCGAAAATACGCCGCTGCTCACGGCGCGGGATGCCCGGGCCGCAATCCTTCACCGACACGACGACGTCACCGTCGGTGCGGCCCACGGATACCACCACCTCCTCCGGCGAGTAGCAGAGCGAGTTGTCGATGAGGTTTCTTATCGCTGCGCCAAGCTGTTCCTTGTCGCCGACAACGGTCATTGGGCCCGGCGCATCGATACGGACGCGGTCTTGCTCGGAGCCTCGGGACCGCACCAATTCCTCCGTCAGAGTCACGATATCGACCGCGGCCTTGTTCCTGCCCTCGTCTCCGGCGGACGAGCGAAGCACGTCTTCTACGAGCACAATCAGCCGCTCGAGCTCGTCGAGCGAACCGACCAGCCAGTTCCGTTCTTTCTCGTTGTGCCCCGGCATCTGTAAGAGGCGATCCACGAACAGCCGCACGGAGACGAGTGGTTGCCGGATCTCGTGAGCGGTCCACGCGAGCCGGAGATCGAGGTTCTGGTGCCGTTTGTGGGCGAAGGACACGACCCCGACGTGGGCCAGGACATCGTCGAGCAGAGTCTCGAGGGTCTCGAGCGATGGACGCGCCGATCTCGGGACGCCGGCCAGGAGCAAGACCGCGTCTGTGGTGCCGATCACCGCGACGTCTTTGGCTCCGACGACTGAGGCAAAGCGACCGGCCACGCGCTGTCGACCGCGGTGGCTAGAGATGTCGACTCGATCGATGACTCTCATCCGCGACCGCAGCGCCACGCGGCCCTCGGATCCCAGGCCGCGGACGCCCACGAATCGCAGATCGGCGGAGTGGCCGTCGGACAGCCACGCGGCAGATTGGTAGCCCCACCGATGACAGGCGCCCATCACGACACGCACGGCATCCTCGGACCGGTCTACCTTCACGAGCTCCTGCATGAGGCCCGTGACCCTTTCCAGCATCGAGAGCTCGTGTCTTGCGGCGTCCCGATCGCCGATGTTCTTGACCACGATGGCGAACTGACTGGCGACCGCCTCGAGGGTGCTCCACGCCCGCAGCACGGCCGCCGGGGGACCGATGACCTCGATCAGGCCCACGGCCTCACCGCGGCACACGAGAGGGAGCATCGCGACCCCGCGCTCGGGGTTGTCGAGGTGAAGGAAGCGGGGCTTGCGGCCCTCAAAGGCTGCCTCGCGGGGCCGCGCCAGGGCACGACCGCCGCCGGCCTGTCCATCCATCTGGCTCAGGCGCCCCCGGGGATCCGGCACGAAGATCCCTATCGCAGTCGGCTCGTCCCGCACCGCCGCCTGGACCCACCGCGTGAGCGCCTGGGATGCCTCGCCGAGGTCGGGGCTGGAGCCGAACGCGTGGCAGATGCCTCGGAGGATCTCGAGGTCCAGGGGCAGGCTCGGGTCTTCCCTGGTATCGCCGGCGGCGGGCTGGATCCTGAGTTGCTGCAACCGCTCCCCCTATCGGGTGGTTCCCCTCCCCCGGATGGGGGATGCAGGTAGACTAGGCCCACGCAGCGCGGTTGTAAACATACTTTTACGCAGAACGTGGCCCTTTTTTGACTTCGGTTCTTGGTAGATTTTTCTACGCGTTGCTTGTATTACCTGCGGCTTCGGTCACCTTTCTCGGCCGGAGCCCCGCCTTTGCCGGCGATCCACAGACTGTGGATCGCCGCGGACAGTGGTTGCCGGCGGACGTAGAAAACTTACGGCGCATTCCCAGGGGTTGCTCGTCTCCCTCCCACTTACGATTGAGCCTGCTCTGACCGAGGCTCCCTGATGACTGATCGATTCTCTAATGCTCTAGGGGAAGTGCTGCGGCGCGCGCGCAAGCAACGCGGCATGACTCTTGACGACCTCGAGCGGGAGTCACGAGGAAGGTTCAAGCCGTCCGCCGTGGGCGGCTACGAGCGGGGAGAGCGTTCGATCTCACTCGAACGGTTCTGCGACCTGGCCGAGGCGTACGGGATCCCGGCCGACCGGCTGCTCGCCGAGTTGCGGGCCCGGCTCGCGCCGGAGGGACGTCGGGAGGTCGTGATCGATCTCAACCGTCTGCCTCTGCTCGAGGTTCACGAGGCGAGGGCCATCGCCGACTTCGTCCACAAGGTCAGGCTGCAGAGGGAGGACTATCTCACCGACTTGATCAGCCTGCGGTCCGGGGACATCGAGACGCTGGCCTTAGCCTCACACCAGAGGCCTCGCAGCCTGCTGGCCAAGCTTTCCCCGGCGCTCAAGCCGAGCGATGGGAACGCCTCGCCTTAGTACTCCATTTCATAAATACGCTCACGAATTCCTGGGTTGCGACTGCCCGGAGAGGGGAACGGACGTTCGATAATTGTCGCACCCTCCCGCTACGGTGCCTTCATGACAGAGACCGTGCACCGCACAGCCCGCATCACCCTGCGGGCGACCCCCGCCCAGAAGAGGCGC
>JBOGXF010000024.1:0-22899 GCA_050694275.1 Actinomycetota bacterium
AAGGGGGTGGAGCCGCTGGCCTAAACTCTCGCGAGGAGGTTTCGTGGCCGCGCGTGGGGATTTCTCGTGGCCGCGGTTGGGGAGTTTTAATGGCCGCCTCCGTGGAGTTCCTGATGGCCGCTACCACCACGAAAGAGGTACCGATGGAAGCGCGTAGACCCCCCTATGGATCGGGAGCAACAAGCGCTTTGACACGCGGAAATTGATCATGCGCGCGGTCATCCCCTGGGCCAGGAGCTGCTGCCGGGAAACGACACCAAACTGACCGGCGGCGAGAACGGCGATGCGGGCATCCACAGCGAGCATCTGGCGAGTTCATCTCGGATCCGTGAGGCGCGCTGTGACCTACTTCACTGCCCGGCGAGAAATTTTCGCGGCTCGCGGTCTTTTGGCCGAAAACCACATCACATGTGCTTAACGGCCAAACGAGCGGTTGGGTGAGGGTAGGTGGGGCGGCTACGCTAGGTGCCCTCTTCCCATCCCTCGAGATAGTCGCGCTGCTCGGCCGTGAGGTCGTCGATGCGCACCCCGAGGCTCTCCAGCTTGAGGCGCGCGACCTCGCGATCGATCTCGCCGGGGACGTCGTAGACCTTCTTCTCGAGCGTCCTCGCGTTCTTCACCAGCCACTCGCACGTGAGCGCCTGGTTGGCAAACGACATATCCATCACCGACGCGGGATGCCCCTCGGCGGCAGCGAGATTGACGAGGCGCCCTTCGGAGAGCACGTAGAGCCTGCGGTCGCCCGGCAGGGCGTACTCCTCGACCTCCTGGCGAACCCGTCTGCGGCCGGACGCCATCGCGCCCAGCGCGGCGAGGTCGAGCTCGATATTGAAGTGCCCGGCGTTGGCGAGGATCGCGCCGTCCTTCATCAGCTCGAAGTGCTCGGCCCCCAAGACGTGCTTGTTCCCGGTGACGGTCACGAACACGTCGCCCTGGCGGGCGGCTTCGAGCCCGGTCATTACGCGGAAGCCGTCCATCCTGGCCTCGAGCGCGGCGAGCGGGTCGACCTCGGTGACTACAACATCGGCCCCCATACCACGCGCCCGATTGGCGACTCCGCGGCCGCACATGCCGTAGCCGCACACGACGACCGTGCGGCCCGCGAGTAGGACGTTGGTGGCGCGCAGGATGCCGTCGATCGCGCTCTGCCCTGTCCCGTAGCGGTTGTCGAAGAGGTGCTTGGTCTTGGCATTGTTGACGCTCACCACCGGGTAGCCGAGGACGCCCTTCGCCTCCATCGCTCGCAACCGGATGACTCCGGTCGTTGTCTCCTCGGTGCCCCCGATGATCTCGACGAGCTGATCCTGTCGCTGCTGGTGCAGCATGGTCACGAGATCGCCGCCATCGTCCATCGTGATCATCGGCTTGCGGTCGAGCACGGCCTTGATGTGTGAGTAGTACAGCGACTCGTCCACGCCACGGATGGCAAACGTGGAGATCTCGTAGTTGTTGACGAGGCTTGCCGCGGTGGCGTCCTGGGTCGAGAGCGGGTTCGAGGCACAGAGACCCACCTCGGCGCCCCCCGCCTTGAGCGTTCGCATGAGGTTGGCGGTCTCGGTCGTCACGTGCAAGCACGCGGCGATCGTGATGCCCTCGAGCGGGAGTTCCTTAGCGAATCGCTCTCGGATCCGGGCGAGCACCGGCATGAGCCGCTCGGCCCACTCGATCCTGAGCTGGCCTTCCCCCGCGAGAGCCGGATCGAGGATGTCTGCGTCTATCGCCATTTCTCCTACCCCTGCCTTCCCTTGAGCTCGGCCTTGAGCGCCTGGATCACCTCGACGGGGCCGGGATCGACTTCGTAGGCGAGTCCCACGTAGATGGCCGCGAGCTGGGTGACGAACACGAGCGAGAGTAGCCGAGCGAGCGGCGAGGTCCCTTCCGCGGTCACCTCGGCGATCTCGGCGAGGTTCCGTTCGATCAGCCGGCGCGTGATCTCGAAACGGAAATCGATACGTTCGTGCTCGTCGGGATCACGCAGCAGTATCGCGACGAAGTTGCGGCTTGTGAGATCTGACAGCTTGTCCCAACCGACGATCTCGTTGTGGTCGAGCTCGGGAAGCTCGTTGAAGAACGCAGGCGCCTTCCCGTACTCGTTGAGATCGCACTTGAAGCGGTAGGCCGCGACGGCGCCGATGCCGTGACCTCCGTAGACGACCGGGATGCGCCCGACGATCCGGCGAGCAAGATCCTTGGCGGGATTTTCGGGGGCCGGGATCTTACGGTGACAGCGCGCGGCAATCCCGGCGAGGACGTCTACCGTCTCGTCGACGTCACTCTGAAGGTCTGGCACCAACCCGGTCTCGACCAGGACCGCAAGCACCGGCATGGTGAGGTAGCCGAGCGACGCCCGCGGCTGCTGCCCGGACGGAATCGCGACGTGCGCCAGCCCGTAGCTCGCGGCCATCTCGCCGAGGGGGCCGCCGGACGAGATCGTCACCGCGCGCGCCCCGCGCGCGTGGGCCTCCTCGAGCGCGGCCACGGTCTCCTCGGTGCTGCCGGAGTAGGACACTGCGAACAGAAGCGTGTTGCGCCCGACCCATTCGGGCAGCGGTCCGTAGCTCTTGATCGTCCTGAACGGAACGGGGAGCCGGGGCTCGACGACCGCCTGAGCCACGTCGCCGGACACGCCCGAGCCGCCCATGCCGAGCACGACCACGGAATCCACGCCCTCGCCCTCGGGGAGGCCCTTGGCGAGCCGGCCGATCTCCCACCCCTCGCGGCACTGGTCGGCGAAACGCTCGACCGCTTCGAGCACGTTCTCGGAGTCGAGCTTCGCGATGATGTCGAGATCGTCGAGGTCGATCACGGTTTGATCGCCTCGTCGATCATCATGACGGGGATGCCGTCCCGCACCGGGTAGCGATAACCGCACTCCCCCCGGCACACGATGATGTCTTCGTCCTCCAGGTACTCGACCTCGCCGCGGCAGTTCGGGCAGGCGAGGATGTCCAGCAGTCTCTGATCGATCGTCATCGGCCTTCTCCTCTGATCACCGCTACGACTTCGTCGCGTTTCTCCTCCATCAACAAGGCGGTCCTGGCCTCGAGGTTCAACCTCAGCAACGGCTCGGTGTTGGACGGGCGGCAGTTGAACCACCAGTCGTCGTACTCGACGGTAAGCCCGTCGGTGAGATCCTGCTTGCCGTCGGAATAGACATCCGCGAGCAGTTCGAGCGTTCGCTGCTGGTCGGTGACCTCGGAATTGATCTCGCCCGATGCCTCGTATCGCCGATACGGTTCAAGTGCGCGCGACAAGGGCTGGTCGGTCAGCGAGAGCGCCTCGAGCACCAAGAGCGCGGCGATCATCCCGGAGTCGGCGCGGAAGTTGTTGCGGAAGTAGTAGTGACCGGAGTGTTCTCCCCCGAAGATCGCTCCCGTCTCGGCCATGATGTCCTTGATGAAGGAGTGCCCGACCCTGGTGCGAACCGGTCGGCCCCCGTTCTCCTCGATCACCTCGGGCACCGTCCACGAACAGATGAGGTTGTACAGGATCGTCTCGCCCGGATTCTTCTTCAGCAGTCGCTCGGCGACGAGCGCAGTCGTGATGGAGCCGGAGATGACCTGCGCCCGCTCATCGACGAGAAACATGCGGTCGGCGTCCCCGTCGAACGCGATGCCTACGTCGCAGCCCTTGTCGAGCACCGCCTTTTGGAGATCGACGAGGTTCTCCGGCTCGATGGGGCTCGCGGGGTGGTTGGGAAACGTTCCGTCGAGCTCGAAGAAAAGAGGAACGACCTGGAACGGGAGCGGTGCGAACACGATCGGGACCGTCCTCCCCGCCATGCCGTTGCCTGCGTCCACCGCGACCTTGAGCGGGCGCAGCGCGTCGAAATCTACGAGTGCGCGGCAGTGCTCGGCGTAGTCGTCGAGGACGTCGGTTTCGTCGATCGCCATGGGCGCGTCCGGGGGAACCTCGATCTCCTCCGCGCGGGCACGGATCTCGGCGAGACCCGACTCCGATCCGATCGGGGCGGCCCCCCGCCGGCACGGCTTGAATCCGTTGTAGCGAGGAGGGTTGTGGGAGGCGGTGATCATCGCACCGGGCAAGTCGAGGCGACCGGACGCGAAATAGAGGGCGTCGGTCGACACCAACCCGACGTCTAGGACCTCGGCCCCCGCGTGGCCCGCCCCCCGTGCGAACGCCTCGGCGAGGCCCTGGGACGAGGTCCTCATATCCCGCCCCAGAACGACCCGCCCGGCCCCGGTGAACTCACAGAAGGCCGCGCCGATGCACCGGGCGGCGTCCTCGTCCAGCTCCTCCGGATACACGCCCCGGATGTCGTATGCCTTGAAGATCGGCCCGAGATCCCTGCTCACGAGCCGGAATCCTATCGGGGCCCCGTTGACGTATGGGGCTCGGGCTGGAATATCCTTTGCCGCATGCTCATCAAGGAAAGCCCGGTCACCGACACCTCCTGGCGGGAGCGCGCCGCATGCCTCAACTACCCGGCGGTGCTTTTCTTCGGCCTCGACGACTCCGAGACGCCGGCGGAACGCAGGGCTCGTGAGGACGAGGCCAAGCGGATCTGCTTCGACTGCTGCGTCAAGGAGGAGTGTCTCGAGTACGCCCTCGCCACGAAGGAGCCGTACGGGATCTGGGGCGGGCTCACCGAGATCGAGCGCCGCAGCCGGGTCCACGCCCGCAGCCGCTAGCCGGTAGCTAGCTGCGCCCGGATGCCCGACCGCCGTTCCGGCCCGGCCCACCTTCTGCTGAAGGGGATCAACCGGATCAAGGCCCGAGGGCCGGGCGAGGTGGGCGCGCTGCTGTTCGACCGCGCCGCCAAGGCGATCCGCTCCGAAGACGAGCTGATCGTGCTGGCCCGCTCGCCCGACGGGCCGCGACCATCCGCGTCGGGACTCGAGTTTCGCGAGGCGAGCGAAACCGACGCCGTCGCCTATGCCCGAGACATCGGCACGGATTCGGCGCGCACCTTCGCCGCGCGCCGATCGGAGTCGACCCGCTGCTTCGTGGTGAAGGACGGCGACTTCATGGTGCACGCCACCTGGATGACCACCCGCGGCGCGTGGACGCGAGAGCTGCGCGCCTACCTCCGGCCCCCCCAAGGAGAGGCATACGTATACGAGTCGTTCACCCGGGCAGAGGCGCGGGGCCGGGGCGTGTATCCCTTCGCCCTGGGCGAGATCGCGGCCTGGCTCGGGCCCCGGGGCGTCGGGCGGGTGTGGGTCGCGGTCGAGGGGGGCAATCCACCGTCGCTCAGGGCCGTGACGAAGGCCGGGTTCGAGGAATCCTTCCGCATCGCCTACCGGCGCCGGCTGGGACGCCTCTGGATCGACCCCCCGGGGGGCCCGGATCCCGGCGCCTCGGCCGGGTGGGTGGGCGGGGCGCCGGCAAGATAGTGGGTGGGCGGGGCGTCGGCAAGATAGGTGGGTGGGCGGGGCGTCGGCAAGATAGCCCGCCAAGGCCCTAGCCCAAGCAGGTCGAGCAGGAGGATAATTCCGTGCGAAGATCGATGTGCGGGCGCTCGGGGGCCCAGAACCGATAAACGTCGCGATGCGATGAGAGCGATCTCGGCGCAAGTGGCGTAACCGGCACGACCCCCTCAACTGGCACCTGTTGCCGGTCGGCGGCGTTCAGGCTCCCGAGCGCTCGCCTTTCTCGGACCGGACGCCGGCTTCGACTGCCTGAGGGCCCGAACGCGAGAAGAGACGGCTCCAGGCTGCCTCTTCGTTCCTCCCCGGCAGAAAGTGCTACTTGGATTTCTTTTGCGCCGCGAGGTTCAGGACGTCGTCGAGAGCGATCGTGTCCCCATCACGCTGCCACCACTTGGCCTCGCAACGGCGGCATGAGAAGAACTGGACCGAGTCATCCTCCTTGAGGCGAATCTCGATCTGAATGCAATCTTTACCCTGGCATTGTGGGCACTGCATGCGGCCTCCGTAGCCGAACTTTGTTCGCTACATCATGCCCTCGACTGGAAGACGAGCAACATGGCCCTTCAGGGTGATTTTCGCGCCCCTCAGGATAACTAGTCACAGAACGGACTATTCGCCCCGGCCGGTCGCACTTCTGACGCCGGCTCAGGCCCGACTACTCAGCGCGACCGAACGCCTTGATCTCCTCGGTCTCCTGTTTTGATAGCTCGCGGGGAACCTCGCCGCGAGCTACCTTCTCGGCCTGGACGTGGCGTCGGATGTCGTCGACGATCTCGGGGTTGGCCAGCGTGGTGACGTCCCCGACATCGGCGAAGTTGGAGATGCCCGCGATGACCCGGCGCATGATCTTGCCCGACCGGGTCTTAGGCATGTCTGACACGATCCAGATGTTCTTGGGTCGCGCGATCTTGCCGATCTCGGTCTCGATCGACTTGGCGACCTTCTCCTCGATATCAGGGCCGGGGGAGAACCCCGGCTTCAGCGCGACGTACATCTCTACCGCCCGGCCCCGAAGCTCGTCCATCACCGGGACGGCGGCGGCCTCCGCCACCTCCTCAACCATGATGCTCGCGGACTCGAGCTCCTTGGTCCCGAGCCGGTGCCCGGCGACGTTGATCACGTCATCGACCCGACCGAGAATCCGGAAGTAGCCGTCGGCCGCCTGGACGGCACCGTCGCCCGCGAAGTAGGGCCAGTCGCGCCAATCCTTGCTCTCCTGGTTGCGGCAGTACTTCTCGTAGTAGACCTTCACGAAACGCTCGGGCTGGCCCCAGATCGTTTGGAAGATGCCGGGCCATGGATTGCGGATGCAGATGTTGCCCGCGCTGCTGCTTCCGGTCTCAACGACGTTGCCGTCTTCGTCATAGATCACGGGATAGATCCCGAGCACTCCCGGGCCACAGCTTCCGGGCTTCATCGGCTGCAGCGCGGGCAGGGTGCTGCCGAGGAAGCCCCCGTTCTCGGTCTGCCACCAGGTATCGACGATGACCGCCTCGCCCTTGCCCACGACGTCGTGGTACCAGCGCCAGACATCGGGCTCGATCGGCTCGCCCACCGTCGTCATGTGCTTGAAGCGGTAGTTGTACTTCTTCGGCTCGTCGGGACCGAGCTTACGGAGCATGCGGATCGTCGTAGGCGCGGTGTGGAAGATGTTCACCCCGAGCCGTTCGGCGATGCGCCAGGGTCGGCCGGGATCCGGGTATGTCGGAACCCCCTCGTACATCACACTCGTCGTGCCGAGCGCCAAGGGGCCGTACACGATGTAGGAGTGCCCGGTGATCCAGCCGATGTCGGCGAAGCACCAGTACGTGTCTTCGGGGTGGATGTCCTGGTAGTACTTCGACGTACCGGCGACATAGGCGAGGTATCCCCCCGTGCTGTGCTGGGCCCCCTTTGGTTGCCCGGTCGTACCGCTGGTGTACATGAGGAACAGGGGGGCCTCGGCCGGCATGGACACCGGCTCGACCACCGCTCCACGGTAGTCCTTCAAGAGCTCGTCCACGAAGAAGTCGCGGCCGGGTTCCATGGGGCTCTCCGATGCGTACTCGCCGGGGTGCCGTCGCCACACCAGGACCTTGTCGACATCGAAGCCGAGCTCACGAGCCCTTTTCAACGCCTCGTCGGCCTTGGCCTTGTGGTCGATCAGCTCGCCGTTGCGATAGTAGCCGTCCATCGTGACCAGGATGTGACTTTGGGAGTCGGCGATCCGCTCGCCGCAGGCTGCACCGCTGAAGCCCCCGAACACCTCGGAATGGATAACGCCGAGACGGGCGCACGCAAGCATCGAAACGGGCAGCTCGGGAACCATCGGTAGATGGAAGGTCGCCCGATCGCCGACCGTGAGGGCACCGAAGTCCTGGAGCAGAGCGGCGAACTCATTGACCCGCGCGTAGAGCTCCTGGTAGGTGATCGCCTTAGTGTCCTCGGTCTCGGGCTCGGGCACCCAGATGAGCGCCGCCTTGTTGTGGCCGGAAACCAGGTGGCGGTCGATGCAGTTGTGGGACGCGTTCAGCCGACCGCCGACGAACCACTTCCAGAACGGCGGGTTGCTGGTGTCGAGCGTCGTGTGCCAGTAGGCATCCCAGTCGAGCAAGTCCGCGTATTCCTTGAAGCACTCGGGGAAGCGCTCCTCGCTGAATCGCTCGAAGATGCTCGGGTCGGCCGCGTTGGCCTGCGCGATGAACTTCGCCGGGGGAAAGTAGTAATCCTCCTCACGCCAGTGAACAGCGATCTGAGCTTCGGAGACCGGCGTCTCCTGTCCTGCTGCCATCGCTCCACCTCCTACCGAGGGCGGCTCCTGAGGATTTCCCCGACCGGCAGGTTACCGAATGGAGCGTAGGAGTGATCATTCAGAATCTCTGCCGACACGCAGAGATCCGTAGGCGCCGAAGAGTGAGCTATCGCTCGGCGCGACGCGGGGGCCGAGCCAGCGTCGGTCTCAGCGTGCGCGAAAGGACCACGGCGCCGGCCCCGATCGCGGCGAGCGCGTAAGCGACCGCGAGCCACGGCGCGGTCTCCCCGCCGGTATCGGCGAGACGGTCGGCCCCGGGCTCGGCCGGCTGCGGACCGGGCTGCGTCCCGGTTTCGCCCGCCGGTGCCTCGCCCCCGGCCCCCGGCTCGACGAGGGGCTCGAACGGGTCGCGTTGCTGGGCGACGGCGCCCGACGCGGCGGCGAGAACCACGAGAATGGTGATGACTCCGGCAACGATTGCCCTGGTCATGCCCCTAGTTTACGCCCTGCGCGGAAGGGAGACCACTCTCCCGATCAGCCGAGCCACACGGTGAGCGTGACGTCCTCCCCGGTGGGGCTGAAGTACGGCCGGCTCTCGAGCGTGAAGCCGTCGCAGCGAGGCGCCGGCATGCCCTCGATGAACTCGAACCCCTCGCCGCCCGGTCGACTGGTTGACCGCCGGCAACGGATTGAACGCGGTCGACGACCCGATCTCGTTGCCGGTCCCGTCGAACAGGTAGTAGTCGAGATCGCTTGCGGTCGGGTAGCCCCAGTCGGCGCGGAGATTCAGCAGCGCGAGCTTCTTCTTGGAGACGACCTGGAAGTTGAAGAACGTCGAGTTGTCCACCATCGGCTCC
Organism: Actinomycetota bacterium; assembly: GCA_050694275.1. Taxonomy (GTDB): domain Bacteria; phylum Actinomycetota; class CADDZG01; order CADDZG01; family WHSQ01; genus JBOGXF01. The sequence continues at coordinate 8,982 of JBOGXF010000024.1, forward strand.
GATCCGTCCGGGTGCCAGGCGCCGGAGTCCTGATGGAACTCGATCGTGATCGGCTTCTTCTCGGTCGCCTTGTCGGTAACCTTGACGATCTTCGCCTCGAGCGCCTCGCCGGTCTGGCCCGACGCCGACGCGGGCTCGGACGGCTTGAACTTGCCGCAACCCTTGCGCGCCGCGGCCGGGGTCGCGAACGCACCGGCGAGAACGACCGCCGACGAAACGATTGCGGCGATCCGAACCATTCTTCTCCCAGTCATCGGTCCCCCTTGCTGTGGCGTCCCCTGGGAGATGTGTTCGGCGTTCGGGCGCTTACTCCTGTTCGTCCCAAATTGCGTGGCGAACACCGGATGCGGCCACGCCGCGAGCTTGTGCTTAGTATGCGCCCATGCCTACGGCCGATCTCGGAGACGTTTCGCTGTACTACGACCGGCACGGCGAGGGCCCCTCGGTCCTCGGGATCATGGGGTTCGGTGCCGACCAGCGCCTGTGGGCGGCGCAGATCCCGGCCGTGACCCCGACCCACAGCTTCATCACCTTCGACAACCGCGGCGTGGGCCGGTCGAGCGGCGATGGGGCCTCGACCATCGACCAGATGTCCGACGATGCCTACCGGCTGCTCGGTCACCTCGATATCGACCGGACGGTGGTCTTCGGAGCGTCGATGGGAGGAGCGATCGCCCAGCGCCTCGTGCTCGACCACCCCGAGATCGCCGACGCGCTGATCCTCGCGGTGACGTTCGCCCGGCCGATCGAGTTCATGCGCCGCCAGCACGAGCTCACCCGGGCGATCCTGCGCACCGAGAGCCCGCTCGACACCTTCATCGACGGCGCGGTGCTAAGGATGTTCACCCCGGCCTTCTTCGAGCTCGGCCGGGAGACGGTCGATCTCATCGTGCGCGGCTTTCTCGCCGGGGACGAGCCGATGACCTCGCCCGAGGTGCTTCTCGCGCAGCTCGACGCGCTCGACAAGCACGACGTCCTCGACGAGCTGTCGAGCATCGACTGTCCGACTCTGGTGCTCGGCGGCAAGCAGGACGTCATGGTGCCGGGTTTCGCCTCGGAGGAGATCGCGCACGCCATCCCGGGGGCCGAGCTGCACATGTTCGAGACGGGCCACGGCTGCCTCGTCGAGGAGATGGGGCAGGTCAACGTCGCAATCTCGGAGTTCCTCGCCCGCCTGTAGGGCGGGCCAAGGGGCGAGTGCTCGTGAGGCGACCTCACAGGTCGCGTGGTGAGCACTCGGCGCCATGAAGGGCACAAAAAAGCGTACGGCGCAGTGGCTTTCGGCCTAGACCTACTCACCTCTGCGCCGTACAAGTGCATCGTAGATGGGGCTGGTGGTCGCCCGCAATAGGCATCGGGTCTTTTTCTTCGCGCTTCTCTGGGTTTCTTCGCGACCTACAGATAGCTGCGGAGGTCCCACAGCTCCGGATAGAACCTCTTGTCGAGCGTGCCCCTGAGATAGGACGCCCCGGTCGATCCGCCCGTCCCCGTCTTGGACCCGATCTGCCGCTCGACCATGAGCACGTGCCGGTAGCGCCACTGCGCGAACAGCTCGTCGTGAGTGAGCAGGGCCTCGGATAACTCGAAGAGGCCGCCGAACGCGCGCCGCTCGCGCGCCATGCGCAAGAGGCTGTCGCGGCGGACGTCCTCATCGTCGGGCGGCATGGGGAGGCCCCGAGTCGACAAGAGCTCGCCGAAGGCATCCCACAGGCTCGGCTCCTCGAGCCGGCGCTCGAGGCGGGCGCGCTCCTCATCGGTCGCCGCGAGCCGATTCAGATAACCGCGCTCCTTGAGCCCCGAAATGAACTCGATCTCGCGGAACTGCACGCTCTGGAACCCCGACGCGGGGGCGAGCTCGGTCCGGAACTCGAGGAAGTCCTGTGGAGTCATGGATTCGAGCACCGGGATCTGCTCGATCAGCACTCGTTCGATCCGGTGGACCCGTTCCAGCAACCGGCGGGCCCGGTGATCGTCTTCGGCCAGCATCCGGTCGCGGATCGTGGCGAGCTCGAAGACGATCTCCTTGAACCAGAGCTCGTAGACCTGATGGACGACGATGAAAAGGAGCTCGTCGTGCGCGGGGGGATGGGAAAGAAGGTTCTGCAGCGAGAGCAGATCGGGGACCTTCAGGTAGCTGCTGTAGGAGAGCTCCTTGCCCTCTTCGCCGAAGCGGGGCGGCCGAGGTCGGGACGGCGCCAGCTAGTTGTCCTTTTTCTTGCCGTCGCTATTGGACGAATCCCCGCCCGACCCGTTGTCACCCGAGCCGACGCGCTCGCCCGCCGCCTCGTCGACCACGGTGGGATCGGGGTCCGACGAGGCATACAGAGGCTTGAGCTCGCCGGCGATCACGGACACGATCGGAGTCCCGACATCGACGAGGTCGTAGAGCTCGATGGCGTCGGCGTTGGACAAGCGGACGCAACCGTGCGACGCGTTGTAGCCGAGCGAGTAGGTCGCCGTGGTGCCGTGGAAGCGGATGAGCGGCGCCGACCAGTTGAGGGCGCGCAGGCCGAGGGGATTGCTGGGGCCCGCGGGAATGACCTCGGGCAGGCTCGCGCCCCAACCCTCTGGGTCGGGGTTGACCCACGTCGGCTCGAAGCGCTTGAGCTCGATCTCGAAGACTCCCGTGGGTGTCATGTACTCGGGCTGACCGGTGGCGACCGGCCACGACCTCGTGATCTTCCCGCCCTCGTACATGTAGAGGCGGTTCTCGCCGATCCTGACGAGCAGGATCTCATCGAAGTCGTCTCCTGTGACCTCGGGCTCGATCATCCGGACCGGCAGCTCGACCTGCGACTTTCCTGTGGGCAGCGAGCGCATGAGGGCCCTGAGACCCTTCTTTGCTTTGACCTCGCGCCCGGTACGGGAGGAGCTGATCTCGACCCAACCGGTGGAGGAGTCGATCGCGGCGTCCCTCGCGTCACGGTCGAGGCTCGAGGCGATCCCCTTGACGAAGCCGCGTGCTCCCTGACGCGGATACGTGATCGCCACCTCGCGGCTGTAGTCGAGATCCTCGTCGAAGAGACGCATGCGCATCTTGTCGAAGAAGGAGGCGTCGGCGCTGACCCGCAACGCGGCCGCGACCGCGGTCTCGGCGTCGTTCTTCGCGCCGAGCTCCTTGGGGGTGACCTTCCACGTCTTGTCCTTCCAGCTCAGCGTGATCGTGCGGTTGAGCTGGGGCTCAATCGCCTCGCGCACGACCTCGAGGGCCTCGTCGGTCGTCATCCCCCCAACCGGCATCCCGGCGACCGAGGTCCCGGGAAGGATGCGCCCGGCGTATTTCTGCGAGTACTGGTAGGTGGCGTAGGCGGCGCCGCCGGCGCCGAGCGCCATGAGACCGACCAGGACGGCGAGGACGAGGGCAAGCCGCCGCCCGCTCCAGAAGCGGCGGCGGGACACAATGTCGTTGGTGTCGCTCATGTCGGCCTTTCGGTGCGTCGCAGCCGGTCACATGGTAAATGCGAAGCGGCTCTCAAGAGAAGCAGAACGAGGAAAAGCCCCGAAAACTTCCCGGGTCTCCATCGTTAAGACGCCCGCCGGCGGCCTCAGGTTGCACCCGGGCCGGGGGTGGTTGACGATGGCGGCCATGGACGTCTACGAGTCTCTCCTCGATCTCATCGGCAAAACCCCCCTTCTGAGCTTCAGATCGATCGGCAAGGAACTCGACTGCACGCTCCTGGCCAAGCTCGAGATGTTCAACCCGGGCGGAAGCGTCAAGGACCGGATCGGGCTAACCATGATCGAGGCGGCCGAAGCCGATGGCCTGCTCCGGCCCGGCGGCACGATCGTCGAGCCGACCTCGGGCAACACCGGCGTCGGCCTCGCTATGGCCGCCGCGCTCAAGGGCTACCGCTGCATCTTCACGATGCCGGACAAGATGAGTCACGAGAAGATCTCGCTCTTGCGCGCCTATGGGGCCGAGGTGGTGATCACCCCGACCGCGGTGCCCCCCGAATCGCCCGAGTCCTACTATCGGGTCGCCGATCGGCTCACCGAGGAGATCCCCGGCGCGTTCCAGCCGAACCAGTACCACAACATGGCCAACCCTCAGTCGCACTACGACACCACCGGCCCCGAGATATGGGAACAGACCGACGGCAAGATCACCCACTTCGTCGTCGGCGTGGGAACCGGCGGGACGGTGACGGGCGCCGGTCGATACCTGAAGGAGCAGAATCCCGAGGTGCAGATCGTCGGGGTCGACCCCGAGGGGTCGATCTTCACCGGGGACGATCATCCCTATCTCGTCGAGGGCATCGGCAAGGAGTCATGGCCCGAGACCCTCGACCGCGACGTCATCGATCGCTGGGTGCGCGTTTCGGACCGGGACTCGTTCCTCACCGCGCGCCGCATCACCAAAGAGGAGGGGCTGCTCGTCGGCGGATCGTGCGGAACCGCGGTGTGGGCCGCCCTCGAGGTCGGCAAAGCGCTCGGGCCGGACGACCTCGTCGTGGTCCTGCTCCCCGACTCCGGTCGCAACTACCTGTCCAAGATCTTTAACGAGTCGTGGATGGTCGAGCACGGCTTCCTGGAGCGGCCGGGAACGAGGGCCCGCATCGGTGAGGTTCTCACCGAGAAGCGGCGAGTAGGAGCCGCGATCCCCGACCTCGTCGCAGTGTGGGCCCACGAGCGCGTCGGGAAGGCGATCGAGGTCCTGCAGAGCTACGGCATCTCGCAGATCCCCGTATCGAAGATCGAGGAGCCGACCGACGTTTCCGATCTCGTCGGGTCGATCAACGAGCGCGGGCTGCTCGACCGCGTGTTCCGCGACCGCGAGGCGATCGAGCGCGACGTCATCGAGGCGATGGACCCACCGCTGCCGGTGGTGCAGACCTCGGCCGGGGTCGAAGAGATGTTCGCGGATCTTTCGCGGGGGGCCGAGGCGATCGTGGTCGCCGACGGGGGGACGCCGACCGGGGTCCTGACGAGGGCCGACCTGCTCGAGTTCCTCGCGCACCAGTCGCGCCGCTGAGCAATTTTGTCGCGATCGACCACCTCTGGGGTGGTCAGACACGACAAGTACTGAATGTCTCAGTAGTCGCTGCCGGTAACGGCGTCCTCGAGGTCGAAGGCCGGGCAGCGCGCCGTCACCGGCGTCACCGTGGTGGGGAAGCCGACCTCCCGCGACATCCGGATCCCGGTGCACATAACGTGGTCGCCGATCCTGGGCGTGATATTGAACAGCGCGTTGTCGTTGACGGGCGTGAGCGCGGCGATGACCGGATAGTCCTCGCTGTGCGAGATGAGGTAGCCGAGCATGTCATCGGCGAGGCCGAGCGTGAAGAGCGTCCGTTCGCCCTCGATCGCGGCCGCGGCCTCGAGCGCGATCTGAGGATAGGCCTCGCCCGGCACGCCGAGGAACGCGACGTCGCCGATGCGTGCCCCGCCCACGACGGTTTGGATGATGTCGCCGACGAGCCACGGGTCCTCGCGACTGCGCATGAGCGGCGCTCCGATGACGTCGCCCGCGTGCAGCAGACCGGCGAGGCCGACGTTTGTTACCTCCGAGCGGATGAAGGCCTTCGACGCGGTCACCGTCGTGTCGGTGACCGGCGCGCCGCCGGCGAGGGCCTCGTCGACCAAGGTCATGAGGTTGGCGGTGTAGTCGCGCTTGCGGTTCTCCCAGTTGCGTTCGGGCTGCACCCTGCCGATGGTTCCCGGCCAGCCGATGCCGACCCCACCGTAGGTCGCCTCGAGCGCGGCCGACAGGTACTCGGGCCAGTCACCGTGCAGACCTGAGGCGCCGCCGAGCGTGGGGTGAGCGGCGTAGGTAACGAACGATGCGATGACCTCGCCGGTCGTGGCGCACGTCCGGCCCTCGTGTTGCCCCGGGCCCTCGCATCCGCGCACCGAGTGCTCGGCGCCGGTCGACGCGGGGACGAGCGCGCGCGCCTGAAGCACGCGCACGTCGGAATCGACCGATTCTTGTCGTGGAGTGCAGCCGTTGTTGTCGCCCTCGAAGCTGTTGGACGCGGTTTCCAGACAGACCTGGTTGTCGATGAGGTCGTAGGTCCCCTGAGTTCCCGGAAACTTGCGGCGACCGTCGGCGACGCCGACGACGATCTCGGCCGGTTGGCGATTCTCGTACGCCTCGACCACCGCGGCGACCGACTGATCGTGGATCAATTGCAGATATGCGGTGTCGACCCCGCCCCACGCGCCGAGCGTGTCGGGGGCCGAGTGCGAGTGGTTCCCCGCGGCAAAGACGTGCTCCGCGACTATCGCCCCGCCGGTCGCCTGTTCGATCGATCTAGCGATGTCGATGAGGCCCGGTCCGTCCTGGTACTTGACGAACATCCCGATGTTCTCGGTGATGACGAACGCGAGCATCTGCTCACCTTGGGCCACGACGAGGGCGCGCGCGAAGATGCGCTCGCCTTCGCTTGCGCCCTTGCGACCGGGGCCCACCAGCTCGCGCGGGAGAACGCTTCCATCACCCAATCCGAAACCGCCGAGATTGACCTCGCCCTCGGGTGTGATGTCACGCTTGGCCGCCCCGACCAAGAAGGATGCATCCTCCCCGCCATCGGTCGGGGGAGGATCGGCCCGCGCGGAGAGCGCGGGCCCAGCCACGAGGGCCGTCACGAGCATCGAGGAGAAGAGCTTCCGAGCGTTCGCCATGGTGGAAGGTTCGGGCCGAAGGGGCGACGTTCCTGCCCCCAGGCGCGAGGATCGGGCGGATGAGCAGAAAAGAAGACGAGGAACTGGTCGAGATCTACTCCGGCGGCGGAGGTCTCGGGCGTGCCGAGATGCTGCGCTCGATCCTCGCCGGCAGCGACATCGAAGCGGTCATCGTCGGGGGGCCCTCGACCGCCGGCTATCCGGTGGCGGTGGGCGGGCTCGGGCAGTTCTCCCTGCTCGTACGGGAGTCGGACGCCGAGGAGGCCGCAGAGGTGATCAGCTCGGCGATTGAAGGCGGCGGCTGACCTCTTCTAGCTTGCCGTCGAGCTCGCCGATGCGCTGGTGCAGCTTGGTCTCGATCTCCCGTAGCTGGCGGACCTTCTGCTCGCCTTCCCTGATGTGTCGCCCCGCCTGCCGCTCGGCATCGGCGACGATCTCCGACGCCCGGGCCTGGGCGGCCTCTTTCATCTCCTTGGCCGCAAAGCGAGCATCCACCGTGGTTGCCGACGCCTCCTGGCGCGCGTCCTCCACGATCTTCTCGGCCCGGTCGCGCATCTGCCGCGCGGTCTTGCGTGCCTCATCTCTGATCTCACGCGCCTCGTGCTCGATCCGCTCCCTGAAACGTTCGGCCTCCTCGCGCACGGCGCGTGCCGCGCTCTCTGCGTCCTCGACGATTCTCGATGCGCGGGCGTCCGCCCGCGCGGTGATCTCGTCGGCGACATCTTTCGCGTGCTGGAGGAGTCGCCCCACCTCTTCGCCGAGCGCAACGAACTGACGCTCTGAGAGGTCGCTTTCGACGTCGGTGCTCATCGGCGCGGATGCGCTAACTGGTTGGGGTCGCCGGCGCTGGATCGGGCTCGAGCGCGGTCTCGCCGCGAAGCTCCTCGTCTGTCTCCGCGATGTCGGCCGGTGTGATGCCGGCCGGTTGTCTCGAGATCGGCTCTTTGTTCTCGACCTCTAGGATCTGATTGTTCAACGACTCCGCGAGCGCGCGCAACGACTGGAGCTGGTCTCGAGCTTCCGCTTCTGCTTCTCGCAACTCGGCGATCTTCTGCTCGGCGTCGGCGACACAATCCGCGGCGTCTTTCTCCGCCGCTCTGATGATCTCGACCGAACGATCGCGCGCGTTGCTCTTGGTCCGCTCGGCGGCGCGGCGCGCTTCCTCGTTCAGGCGGGCCGCTTCCTCCTCCCCCTTCTTGATCATGTCGTCGGAGAGATCCTTGGCGTGCTGCAAGAGCCCACCGATCTCTTCGCCGAGCGCGAGATAAGTCTTCTCGGACTCCTGCTTGGCTTTCGCCAACTCCTCGGTCAGCGCGCGCTGCTGCTGCGCGAGATCGCGCAAAAACGCGTCGACCTCCTCGCGGCTGTATCCGCGCACGGCAACGGGGAACTCGGTGCTCTCGATGGCTTGGGGGGAGAGAGGTTCTAGCAAAGCGAGATCACCTCTTTTAAGTGAGTCAAACCGAGCGACGAGCAAGTCTTTCGCGAAGTCGTGCAACCTGTCAATCGCAACCCGGTAAACCGGCTACACCAGGGCGCGATCGAGGTCGGCGACGAGGTCGTCGGGGTGTTCGATGCCGACCGAGAGCCGGACGAGGGTGTCGGCAACCTCCATCCCGGAGCCTTCGAGGCTCGCGTGCGTCATCCGAGCGGGATGTTCGATGAGCGACTCGACCCCGCCGAGCGACTCGCCGAGGAAGAACAACACGCTTCGTTCGCACACCTTGAGAGCGCGCTCTTCGGTGTCGACCTCGAAAGAGACCATCCCGCCGAACAGCGGTTCGCCCGACGCGGCCATCTGCCTCGTCGCGATGTCGTGGCCGGGAAAGTCGGGGAATCCCGGGAAGTAGACGCGCGTGACCGCGTCGTGCCTCGACAGGAATTCGGCGACTTGCGCCGCGCCGACACAGTGCGCGCGCATCCTGATCGCGAGCGTCTTGAGCCCCCGCAGGGTGAGCCAGCAATCGAACGGGCCGGGAACCGCGCCGATCGCGTTCTGACGGAAGCGCAGCTTTTCCGCGAGGTCATCGTCGGACGTCGTGATCGCGCCCATGACGAGATCGGAATGTCCTCCAAGATATTTCGTCGCGGAGTACACGACCGCGTCGGCTCCGAACTCGAGCGGCCGTTGTATGTAAGGAGTGGCGAACGTGTTGTCGACGACGAACAGCGCGTCCGATTCGCGCGCGATGTCGGCCAGCGCAGCGAGGTCGAGGATCTTGAGCTTCGGGTTGGTCGGTGTCTCGGCAAACAACAACGCGGCCTTGTTCTTCGTGGCCGCGCGGACCGCATCGAGATCGGTCATGTCGACCGCGACGTATTCGAGGCCGAGATCGCGCGTGACCTTGTCGAAGAGCCGAAACGTTCCTCCGTACACGTCGTCGGGGATGACCACGAGGTCGCCGCTCTTGAGCGTCGTCGCCAGGGTCGCGGTCGCGGCCATCCCGGAGCCGAAGGCGATCCCGTGGCGGGCTCCCTCGAGAGCGGCGAGACAGGTCTCGAGCGCCCGCCTGGTCGGGTTGTCGGTCCTCGCGTACTCGTATCCCTTGTGCTCGCCTACAGCTTGCTGGACGAAGGTCGATGTCTGATAGATGGGGACAACCACGGCCCCCGTCGCCGGGTCGGGATTCTGCCCGGCGCGGATCGCCAGGGTTTCGAAGCGCATACCATCGGTCATAGCCATCTCCAGGGAAGGGGTCGAACGCTGAACCGGGACACTACCGAGGCAGACACAGAAGCAGGCTACATAGCCGTGGTCGGCCAGTGGGATCGCAAGACCGGCTACGCCAAGCTGCCCCTCCCCTACGTCCAGTCGGTGACCCTCGCCGGGGGCCGGCCCCGGGTGCTGTCGACCTTCGACCTCGACCCCCGGGCCGAGGTCCACGAGGGCCTGGAGGTCGTCGGCGGACTCGACCAGCACGACCCCGCCGCCCTCGACGGCGCCGCCGGGCTCATGCTGCCGGGGGGCGGCGACATCGATCCCGCGTGGTACGGCGAGCCGCCTCATCCCCGCACCAAGAACATCAGCCACCAGCGGGACCGGTTCGAGCTCACGCTCCTGAAGGCGGCGCTCGAACGCGACCTCCCCGTGCTCGCGATCTGCAAGGGCATGCAGCTCCTGAACGTCCACCTCGGCGGGACCCTCACCCAGCACCTCGCCGACGATCAGGATCGGCTCGACCACGACCGCGACAGGCCGCGTGCGGAGCCAGCCCACAAGATCCGCATCGAGGATGACAGTCTCCTCGGCGAGATGCTCGGCGTGCGAAACGCCAACGTCAACTCACACCATCACCAGGGCATCGGCCGCGTCGCCCCGGGACTGCGAGAAGTGGCGTGGGCCGAGGACGACACGCTCGAGGCATTCGAGCTGACCTCGGCGCGCTGGGTGGTGGCGGTGCAGTGGCACCCCGAAGCGATGACGCCGATGGACGACCTGCAGCTACAGATCTTCGAGAAGTTCGTCGCCGTCACGCGCGCCGCAGCACGAGCGGCGAGAGAAGGGCGATCGACTACTCCGGTGAGATCGGGGTGAGCGGGGTGCCGATCGTTGCGGCGACGTCCTTCGCCTTCTTCGAGTAGGAGAACCGCTCGGCTACGACCGGGCCCGACGCCTCGAGCAGCGCGGACATGGGCTTGCCCTCGGTCCACTCGAGGATCGAGATCTGCACGCGCAGACCCGCCGGCACCTCGATGTCCTCAAGGGCGGCGGGCTCGACGGCGTCCCCCTCTTCACGCACAAGCGATATCGACACCGTCGCATCGTCTGACCCGGGGTTCATCACGATCACGGAGTCGGTATCGGCCCGCATCGTCGCGGGGCCGACGAACCAGCTCTCGGCGGAGGCCGGGGCGCCCACGGTCGACGCGGTTCCGTTGACTCCCGCGGCGTCGTAGCCCACCGTGCGCTCGGTAACGATGGGCACGCCGTTGGTCGACCGCACGATCGCGCTCGCCCGAACCACCTTGCCCTTGCTCCCCCGCAACCGCCCGGGCAGTTGCAGGGACTGCGTGGTCCCGGCCGGGACGACGAAGTTGGACAGGGCGCGCGGTTGGACCACCTCTTGGCCGGTGACGAGGCTGATGTTCACGGTCGCCTCGCTGTCCGACGGATTGAGCACCGCAATTCGCTCGACGACCCCCGGCCCGACCGCACCCTCGGGGAAGTACCACACCTCCTCGGGCCCGCGGGCACCGATCGAGAAATCGACCCCGGGCGATCGGTTCTCGGGCTCGGAGAAAAGGGCTCTCCACGCGACCACGCGTCCGCGCACCGCGGTGACCCGCGCCCCCAGCACGCGTCGCCTGAAGACGAAGTCGTTGACCTTGATCTTGGTTGCGCGTCCTGCCGGGACGGCGAGGTCGGAGAGGTTGGCACGCGAGATGGTCCCCTTGTCTGTATAGAAGGTCACGCGCACGACCGCCTCGTCGGGAAACGGGTTGTAGACCAGCAGCCGTTCGTCGAAGCCGATCGCACTCGTTCCTTGTGCGAAGTACCAAGAGTCGCTCGCCTGACGGGCGCACCTGGCCGCCCCGATTCCCTGGATCGGGCCGGTGAAGCGAGTTATCACGCCGGCGGCGACGGGTGCGCCGAAGCCGACGACGGTGCGCGGTCCACCGTCGTCCGCGGAATGAAACAGGACCCCTCGTCCCGGGATCTCGACGGGATCGGGGATGGTGGGCTGAATGGTGACCGGCACCGATGCGTCCGAAGGCGTTCCGAGCACGAGGCGGGTCCGGCTCCCCTTGAGCGAGGGCGGGCAGAAGAGCGCGCGCTCCTCGAAGGTCTCGGGGCGAGATTCGACGATCTCCTCGGGGGCCGCGACCGGGTTGCCGGCGACATCGACGCCGAGGCCGGCGACGAGAAGTCCCAGCACCACGGCCCCGAACACGAGTTCGCGCCTCCTCTCGGTCATCGCGTGACTCCGGGACGAGGCGTCGGGCCGGACTGACGGCGCGAGAACGCGGCGCCGACAGTCGCGATCCACGCGAGGGCGACGACAAACAACAAAGCCACATCCGTCATTTGTCGGGCGAAAGAGACCTCGAGCGTGCCCGCCTCCTCGTCGGGAATGACGAAGGCGTTGGCCCACCCCCCGTCGATAGGCGACAGCGGCACATCGTTCAGCGTCGCCGTCCAGCCGGGATGAAACGTCTCCGCCAGAAAGACCTCTCCGGGCCCCGATACGTTCTCCGCCACAAAGCGCGACGGAGACACGCGTGACGCGGGCCTGCGTAGCACCGAACTGTCCTCGGTGGTCAGCGCGGGATCAGCCTCGGCCACCGCGAGGACGTACGAGGGGATGCGCGAATAGGTGCCGGCGCGCGCCAGCGAGGCCGAGTTCTCGAGCAACAGAAAGCTGGGCTCCGTGCGAGTGAGGGCGAGGTCGCGCTGATCGAGCCAGGCTTGAGCGCCGGCACCGGGCTCGAGCACGACGAAGCGAATGTTGAAGGCGGCCAGAAGGCTGCCCCCACCGTCGGTCGCGCCCTCCTCAACCGACGCGATGACGTCCTCGAGGTCTTGCTCGCCGCGACCCGTGTCGAGCGCGAACAGATCGTTCATGGCGAGCCCGTGAGGGTCGCTGACGAGGTAGTCCTCCAGGGGACGGGCCGGGGTGGGGGGGCCGGGAGACCAGCCGTCCTCGATCCACAGCGTTCGGAACGGTCTCCCCTCGAGCGCTTCGACCTCGAGCAACGACTGGATCTGCGCTTGCGTCTGGCTGTTCAACCGCCCCGCCGCCCCTCCCGGCGCCCACTCGCCACGCCACAGCGAGGGAACCACGCCGGCCGCGACGAGGAACGCCGCGAGAGCCAATCCGCCAATGGTCAGGACGTGGATGCGACCGAGCCCCCGGCGAGGGAGGTCGAGCCTGAACGCGCCCACTGCGATACCCGCGAGGGCGGCGAAAGCGAGCGCGGGCAGGACTCCCGCCTCGGAGGGACTCGCGACGATCGGCCGCAGCAGTCCGCCCGCGATCGCCGCCACGCCGAGCCCGAGCACGATCACGATCGACCACAGCCCGAGCGCGATCCGGCGCCGCTGTCCCGCCGAGGTCGCGACCGCGACCACGCCGAACAGGGGCAGGGCGAGGCCGAACAGGACGGGAGCGTCGGGGGTCTGGCCCAGAAGGGTGCTTGCCATTGAGGAACCGGAGAAGGTCGCGGCGTACGCCTCCCACGTCTGGTCCCCGGTAAGCCGTGCGAGCGGGCTTCCCGCCGCAAACCACGTCGCGCTCCAGGGAAGGAGTAGGGCCCACGACCCAAGGATCGAGAGCGTGCAACCGGCGAGCGCTCGCAACATGCCGGATGGTGAGCCGTGCAGGGCCGCGCGCCCGGCCGCCAGGGTGAACGCGACGACGAGATAGATGAGGAGCGATCCCGGCACGAACGCGGCGCTGATTGCGACGGTCAGGATAAGCCGCGCCGCCTCACGATTGAAGCTCCATGCGGGAGGGCGCACCCATCCGGTGACGCGAAGCAGGGACGTAAGGGCGAAGGGCGCGGCCGCTCCGAACACCAGGGTGGCCACACTCCCGGCGCGTAGGCCCGCGTATCCGACACCCCCGAGCAGATAGACGAATCCCGCAACGTAACGCGCGGGACGATCGACGAGCGGAGCGACGAGGCGAACGGCCCCCACGAACGCGCCGGCCGCGAGGGCCACGACCAGGAGTTTCTGCGCCGCGCTCTCGGCCCCGAAAGCCGCGATTGGAAAGATCCCGAGCAACAGGTCGGCGGGAGGGTTGGGACCGGGGCTTCCGAGCGCGCTTGTCTGCCATGACGAGAAGAAAGATCCCCACATGCCGAATGCGTGATCGGGAAAGGGCAGGAGCTCGCCGAACGACGTCTCGGCGGGGGCCCACAGGAAGTGGCGGAGGCCGAGGGCGAGCCCTGCCAGAGTCAGCCCGGCCGCGGCGAGAGGCCACCCCCGCGCCCGCTCGGCGAAGGCCTTCACGACGCTCCCCTGCCGGGCGACGATCTCCGTGCGCCGGCCCCACGCCTGCTCGAGCCGATCGGCTTGATGCGTGACGTAGAAGCGCACCCGGGTGGCTTGTCTGACGGTCAGCCGGTTCAGCTTGCGGTCGGGCACCCTGCGTACTCGCTGCACACGGTTCCGTTCCGTCAACGTCTGGGGAAAGTGCAGGAGGTTCCAGACGAGAGCGCGCGCGAGATGCACGATCTCCCGAGGCTGGCGGAGCACGATGAACCCGATCATCTCGGCGAACGCGAGCATCACGAACTGAGGAAGCAATGCCACAAGCCGAATCCCGGATGCGTTCTTGGCGATCGTACGCAG
>JBOGXF010000025.1:0-16420 GCA_050694275.1 Actinomycetota bacterium
CGCGCGTCCGGCTTCTCGGGCCCTACGCTCGAGTGATGTCGCCACCGAAACCGCCCCGGCCCCGCCGCGTCGCCGCGCTCTACGACGTGCACGGGAACCTGCCCGCCCTCGACGCCGTGCTCGCCGAGATCTCTCGTCTTGATATCGACCTCATCGTCGTCGGTGGGGACGTCGCGTGGGGGCCGCTCCCGCGTGACACCGTCGACCGTCTGCGGGAACTCGAGACCGCGACTTTCATCCGTGGGAACGTGGACCGAGAGGTGATCGAGCGGGCCGACGAGAACGACGGTCTCGCCTCCGACGTCGCGGACATCAATCTCTGGTGCGCGGACGAGCTGGGCGACGAACGCCTGACCTGGATGACGACGTTCCGAGAGCGCGCGATCGTCAACGTGGAAGGCCTGGGACCGACGCTGTTCTGCCACGGCTCGCCGCGTAGCGACGAAGAGATGCTGACCGTCGCGACACCTGCCGACCGGATGAGCGAAGCGCTCTCAGATGTGAAGGAAGCAACGATCGTTTGCGGTCACACCCACATGCAGTTCGATATCGAGCGCAATGGTCACAGGGTGGTGAACGCCGGCAGCGTAGGGCTGCCGTACGAGGAGAAGCCCGGTGCGTACTGGGCTCTCTTGGGTCCCGACGTCGAGTTACGCAGAACGAGCTACGACATCGACGCCGCGGTCCGGTCGATGGCCGACTCCGGATGTCCGCACGTCGATCTCGTATTCGTGGAGGCGATCAGACAGTCGCCGCCGCAGGAAGAGGTCATCAAACACTTCGAGGAGCTCGCGAAGCATTAGGTCGGTCGTTTTCTGGGACTCCTCGGGTTTCCATGGGTAGCTTTTCGCAGGCTTGAGCACGAATGCCCTGGTGAAGCACCAACCGGATAGGTCGATCGAGAGAACGCGAAACGTCCACCTCGTAGAGAGCGGCGCACACACGTCACTCCCATAGGTTTCGGAGCTTGCGACAGCAACCGAGACCAAGGAGGACGCGTGCGCGCCACCACTGCATTCAACAAGATGTTGGCGATCCCTGGGGCCGGCGTGGCTGGGGTGAGCTTCACTCCTGAGGGCGTGGTCGTGATTCTGCGTCGGCGCTTCAGGCAGTTAACGTGCCCGTGCGGATTCAAGAGCCGGGCGGTCTACGACTCGTCCGTGCGACGGTGGCGTCACCTCGACCTCGGGTCCTGCAAGCTGATGCTCCAAGCAGAGATCCGTCGCCTTGACTGCCCGCGCTGCGCGCGGGTGAGAACCGAGAGTGTGCCCTGGGCACGACCCGCAGCGCGCCACACCCGCGACTTCGAAGACGTCGTCGCGTTCCTTGCCCAACGTGTCGACAAGACGACCATTGCTCGCTTGCTGCGCGTGTCGTGGGAGGCGGTCGCCAACATCGTGGTGCGCGTCGTTGACGATCACATCGATGACTCTCGCCTGAACGACCTCTTCCACATCGGCGTCGACGACGTCGCCTATCGCAAGGGACATCGCTACCTCACCGTGGTCGCCGACCACGACCGCGACGGAGCCGTGGTGTGGGCCGCCGAGGGCAGAAACACCGAGACGCTCAAGGCCTTTTACGACGAGCTCGGGGAGCAGAGAAAGGCCAGGCTCCAGGCGGTGTCACTCGACATGGGACTCGCCTACGCGCAGGCGACGACCGAGGAGGTCCCGCACGTCACCCAGTGCGTCGACCCCTTCCACGTAGTGGCTCTTGCCAACAGCGCGATCGACAGCGCCCGACGGTGGGCGTGGAACCGCGAACGAATTGCCAACCCCAAGCCCAAGCGGACGGTGGGCCGACCGCGCAAGGGATCACCGCCGACACCCACGAAGCCCCGGTGGGTCAAGCACACCCGGTGGGCATTGCTTAAAGACCCCGATGATCTCAACGACGCGCAGCTCGAGGTGCTCCATCAGCTGAGCCGCGAACGGTCTGTGCTCTACCGCTGCTGGCAGCTCAAAGAAGCCCTGCGCGACCTCTACCGTCTCCGGCGACCCCAAGACGCGCCGTTGCATCTCGACTGGTGGCTGGCGTGGGCGTGTCGCTCGCGCATCCCCGCGTTCGTCAAACTCTCCAAGACCATCAGAGCCAACCGCGATCGGATCCTCGCCGCGGTTGAGCTCGGATTATCGAACTCGAAGCTCGAGGGACTGAACAGCAAGATCCGCCTCATAAACCACCGCGGCTACGGCCACCATTCCGCGGCGGCTCTCATCTCGATGATCTACCTCTGCTGCGGCGGGATCACCGTCCAGCTACCCACAGAAAGGTGAGGAGAACCATATTTCGCGCGTCTACGTCAACGGCCATATCGCGGGTATCAGCAGGACGGACAGTCCGACGACGACGATGGTCAGCGGCCACCCCAGCCTCGCGAAGTCGCCGAAGCGATACCCACCCATCCCGTACACCATGGTGTTGGTCTGATAGCCGATGGGAGTGAGAAAAGATGCCGAGGCTCCGATGGCCACGGCGATGGCGAAGCCTCTCGGATCGAGTCCCGCCTGCGACGCGATCGAGATCGCGATGGGAAACATCAAGACCGCGGCCGCATTGTTGGTGATCAGCTCGGTGAGCACGAGCGTGGCGAGCATTACGCCGAGGATGAGGCCCCGGCCCCCGAGACCCTCGAACGGCTCGATCAACGCGCTCGCGAGCTGATCGGCCAGTCCGCTCTGAGAGATCGCGGCGCCAACACCGAAGCTTCCGGCAATGACGACTATGACGTTCACGTCGACCGAGTTGCGAGCCTCGTTGGCCGACAAGACCCCCAGCACGACCAGCACGAACGCGGCGAGCAGAGAGGCCTCGAGGATGTCCAGCACGTTGGTCCCCACCAAGGCGAGAAGGGCGACCATGACGATTCCGACCACCGGCGCCTTTTCCTTTCGCGGGGGCGCGTCGCCGTCGAGCGAGGCGATGATGAGAAAGTCCCCGCGGCCCGCCCAGCGCGGGCGGAATTGCGGATCGGACAGGACGAGCAGGACGTCGCCCGGTCGCAACACGACCGAGCCGAGCTTTCCCGGGATGCGCCCTCCGGCTCGGTGGATCGCCAGGACCGCGGCGCCGTAACGCGCGCGGAAACTCACGTCCTTGAGGGTCCTGCCCGACAAGGGCGAGTCCTCGGCGATGACCGCTTCGTACAGCCGACGACCGAGACCGCCGCCCGCATAGTCGAAATGCGGCTCCTCGGCCGAAGCCAGGCCCGGGATGCGTTGGAGATCGAGGACGCGTCCCACGTTGCCGGCGAAGGTGAGCCGGTCGCCGTCGACCAGGACCTCATCGGGCGCCACGGGAGCCATGCGTCGCCCCCCGCGCTCGATCTCCACGAGGAAGACGCCCTCGAGGTTGCGCAAGTTTGCGTCCGCAATCGTGCGGCCCGCAAGCGAGCTGTTGGGGCTGACGATCATCTCGACGGTGAACTCGCGGAGGTCTGCGAGGTCCTGCTCCGGCGTGCGGCGCACGGGAAGGAAGCGAAACGCGGCAAGCCACATGAGGATCACGCCCCCGGCCGCGAGCGGGAGCCCGACCGCGGAGATCTCGAACAGGCCGATCGGGTCGTGGCCCGAGTCCTCCAGCAGGCCCGACACCACAAGGTTCGTCGACGTGCCGATGACGGTCATGAGCCCTCCCAGGATCGCGGCAAAGCTCACGGGCATGAGGAACTGGGACGGATCCCGTCCCGTCCGCCGCGCCCAGGCGAGCACTCCGGGTGCCACCATCCCGACGATCGGTGTGTTGTTCAGGAACGCGGATGCGCCCGCGGTGGGTACGACGACGCGAAAGAGAGCGCGCCGGTCTCCGGCCTCGCCCGGGGCCACCCCGCGCAGGATGCGCGCGGTGATGACCTCGAGGGCCCCCGTCGCCTCGGCCGCGCCGGCGAGCACGTAGAGCGCGGCGACCGTGAACGGGGCAGGGTTGGAGAATCCCGACAGCGCCTGATCCGCGTCGATGACGCCGGCGACCAGAAGAACGGTGACCGCGCCGATGATGGCGAGGGGAGCCGAGACCCGCTCGGTTACGAGCCCGCCCACGGTGAGCAGGACCACCACAAGCGTGAGCCATGCGTCGCCGCTCATAAGGGCGCGGGAAACCGGCCGTCCTCAGGGCCAGGTGTCACGGGCCCATTCGATCGTGCGGCGGAGCCCTTCTTCGAGCGGAACCCGAGGCTCCCAGCCGAGACGGTCCTTCGCGAGCGAGATGTCGGGACAGCGGACCTCGGGATCGTCCACCGGCCGCTCCTCGAAGATGATCTCCGAGTCGCTCTCGGCGAGCGTCAGCACGAGCTTGGCGAGCTCGAGCACCGAGACCTCGTGCGGGTTGCCGATGTTCATCGGGCCGGTCTCGTCCGAGACCAGCAGCCGGAAGATGCCGTCGATGAGATCGTCGACGTAGCACAGCGACCGGGTCTGCGAGCCGTCGCCGTGGACGGTCAGTGGCACCCCGTTCAGAGACTGATCGATGAAGTTGGGAACGGCGCGCCCATCGCGCCTTCGCATACGCGGCCCGTAGGTGTTGTGGATACGAGCGATCCGAACCGGCACCCCGTGGGCGCGGTGGTATGCCATAGCCATCGCCTCGGCGTAGCGCTTGGCCTCGTCGTAGACCCCTCTCGGCCCGACCGGGTTGACGTTGCCCCAGTAATCCTCGGGCTGGGGGTGCACCTTGGGATCGCCGTAGACCTCCGAGGTCGACGCGAGCATGAACCCGGCCCCCTTCGCCTTGGCGAGGCCGAGGGCGCGGAGACTCCCGAGCGCGCCGACCTTGAGCGTGTGGATCGGGTGCTCGAGATAGTCGCGCGGCGACGCCGGCGACGCGAAGTGCAGCACCCAGTCGACCGAGCCTTCCACGAACAGATAGTTCGTGACGTTGTACTCCTCGAAGGAGAACCGCTCGTGCGCGTGAATCGCGGCGAGGTTGGATGCGCTTCCGGTCAAGAAGGAATCCAGAGCGATGACGTCCCAGCCCTCCGCGACCAGCCGCTCGCAGAGATGCGAGCCCAGGAACCCCGCGCCCCCGGTGACGACCGCCTTGGGCATCTAACTAACCGGGGGTCGGCCGGTCGGGTAATAGGTGAAGCCGCTCGCCGCCATCTCGGCCGGCTTTAGCAGGTTCCGGCCGTCGACCACGACTGGGTAGGCCATCACCGACTTGAGCCGGTCGAGGTCGAGCGCGCGAAAGTCCTCCCATTCGGTACACAGCACGACGCAGTGGGCGTCGGACGCGGCCTCGTAGGGATCGCCGGCGACCGCGAGATCGGGAAGGTCGGCCTTTGCGTTCGCGCCCGCCTGTGGGTCGTAGCCGACGACATCGGCACCCTCTTCGAGGAGGATGCGGGCGAGCGTGAGGGCCGGCGCGAACCTGACATCGTCGGTCCCTGCCTTGAACGCCAGCCCGAAGAGGGCGATCCGCTTGTCCTCGAGGTTCCACAGCGCGTCGCGCACCTTGTCGACCGCGGCACGCACGGCCTCCTCGTTGATGCGAGCGACCTCTTTGAGGAGCGGGAAGTCGTACCCGAGCCGCGCCGCAAGACGCTCGAACGCGACGAGGTCCTTGGGAAAGCAGTACCCGCCGTAGCCGAGCCCCGCATTAAGGAAGTCACGACCGATGCGGGGATCCGATCCCATGACGTCGGCGACCGCGGTGACGTCGGCATCGGCACGTTCGCACATCCGCGCGAGCGCGTTGGCAAAAGAGATCTTGAGGGCAAGAAATGCGTTGCACGCGTGCTTGGCGAGCTCGGCGGTGGCGATGTCGGTTTCGATCAGGGGGACGCCTTGATCCGTCAAGGGCTTGTAGAGCGCGCGCATCGCCTCGAAGGCGTCTTCGGACTCCGCGCCCACCAGGATCCGCTCGGGCTTGAGCGAGTCCTCGACCGCGCGCCCCTCTCGCAGGAACTCGGGGTTCGACGCGACCTCGAGCCCGTTGAGGTCCGAACGGGCGCGCAACAGGGTGCGCCGGACCCGGTTGGCCGTCCCGGCCGGCACGGTCGACTTCTCGACGACGATGAGCGGGCCGGTGGCGCTGAGGGCGACGTCGGTCGCGGCCCGTTCAACCGCGACGAGGTTCGCTTCGCCGGTGGCCCGCGCAGGGGTGCCGACGCAGATGAATACGACATCGGCCTCCCGCACCGTCCCGGACGCGTCGGGGGAGAAGCGCAGACGCTCGGCCCGGGTCTGCTCGGTGAGGAGCTCTTGGAGGCCGGGCTCGAAGAACGGGCTCGTGCCGGCCTCGAGCCGGGCGAGCTTCTCGGCGTCCGAGTCGGTGCCGACGACGTCGTGGCCGAACGCGGCCAGGCTGACGCACGTCAGCAGCCCCACGTGACCGGTACCGATGACGCCGACTCTCATGCGTTGAGGCTACCCGCGGCGCGAGGGACTAGCGGGTCTCTTTGTGGAGGGTGTGCCGGGAGCACCAGCGGCAGTACTTCTTCATCTCGAGCCGGTCCCGGCTGTTGTGCCGGTTCTTCTCGGTGATGTAGTTGCGCCGCTTGCACTCGGGACACTCGAGCGTCACGTGGACGCGGCGATCTGAAGCCAATGGTCACCTCAAGGGTCGGATATAGAGCCGGGTCAGTATACGAGGGTGTTTAGTTCTGAACGGCAGCGTCGCGCCGCTCGGGCCTGGTCCTCAGGCGCTTGAGCGGGTTCTTTCGGTCCGGCCCCCAGTCCATGCGGGCGGCGGGGGCGAAGGCGACGATCGGGTCGGGGCCGGCGTGGGCCCGCTCGCCCGAGAGCTCGTGCCACACCGAGGGCACGGCCGGCGGAGCCGCTGCCGGCGTGGCCGGGGGGTGCGGCCGGGCGGCCTGAGAGGGCGGGGGTGGAGGCGTCGCCGGGACCTGTCCGGGGGCGTCGGAGGGCGAGCCCAGGGTGCTCGCGACGGCGACCCGAGCGTCCTCGAACGCCCGGTCGACCTCGGCCCGAAGCTCGCGTAGCGAGGCGGTAGGCGCCACCAGGCTCAGCCGATGACCGAGCAGGCAGTAGCCACCCGTGTCTTCGACCTCGGATGCGCATTTCGGACAATAGCGATTGGTCATACCGGATACCTCCCAACTGTGTTTTCGGTATCCGGGACGGCAAAGTTGAGCGCCAGGCCCCAATCCGCCGAGTGGCAAAAATGGTCGTCCGGCAGCCAATTCTGCGCACTCGGCGGCGGGTGATTGGTAGCGGCGGGTGGACTCGAACCACCGACTCGGCGATTATGAGCCGCCTGCTCTGCCCCTGAGCTACGCCGCCACGCTCCCTTTGGGACCAACCTCGGGAAGCGGACAGGTGTTCCGCGAGCCCCCTCACGGAATCGAACCGTGGACCTTCTCCTTACCATGGAGACGCTCTGCCGTCTGAGCTAAGGGGGCGCCCGGCACCACAGGATATCGCACCCGCGGATCCCCAAGGTTGCGCATTTCACGCCCGTACGGGTCGCCAGACGCGCAACCTTGGAAGGCGGGTTAGGCGCCGGTCGCCTCGTCGGCGACCGAAGCCGGGTGCGCGAGCGGGATCCGGATGTGGAAGGTCGCGCCCTTGCCGCCCTCGCTCTCGACCCAGATCGATCCGCCCATGCCCTCGATCGAGCGTCGTGCGATGAAGAGCCCGACGCCGGCCCCCTGGGTCTCGCGGGTGAGGATGTTTCCGAGCCGCACGAAGCGCTCGAAGATGCGCTCCTGGTCGGCCTTGGGGATGCCGGGGCCCTCATCCGTAACCGACACCCGCGCGTAACCGTCCTCGCGCACGCACCGGACGACGATGGTTCCCGTCGGGCCCCCGTACTTCTGCGCGTTGTCGACGAGGTGCTCGAGCGCCTGGGCGAGCTTCTCCCGGTCGCCCCGCACGATCGGATCCTCGGGAGGGAAGACGAAGTGCACCCTGCCGGAATCCTCCGCGACTCGGTCCACAACATCGGTGACAACGTCGGCAAGCGCGAGCTCGTCCGAGATCAGCCTGACGCCCCCGATCTCGACCTGCGACACGAAGAGCAGGTTCAGCACCAGCCGCTCGAGCCGGTCGGCGCCACGGCGCAAGACGTCGATCATCTGCTCGGCGGTATCGGGTGGAAGTCGCGAGGGATCGCGCCCGAGAACCTGGAGCGAGCCCTTGATCGTCGTGAGCGGGGTGCGCAGCTCGTGCGAGATGGTCGCGAGGAAGTCCGATTTCGCCTCCTCGGCCGCGTGCTCCCCGGTGCGGTCGCGTACCAACATGACCCAACCGCGTTCGCCGGCGGTTTCGGTCGGGCCGCTGAGAACCGAGATCCATCGCGGGGGGCCCTGTTTGGTGACGAGCTCGAACTCGTCCTCAGGCGCGGCCCTGATGATGTCGTCGATCTCGATCCGGCGCTGCGCCGAGTCGCGCACGAGGACCTTGTCGCAACAGGGCTGCCCGATGAGCTCGGCCTCGGCGTAGCCGGTGATCTTCTCGAGGGCCGGGTTCCAGGCCTTGACGATCCCGTTGGTATCGACGAGGCAGATGCCCTCTCTGGAGCCCTCGAAGATGCGGTGAAAGCGCTCACGTTCCTCGGTGACCTCTGAGAACAGCCGGTAAGAGTCGAGCGTTATCACGAGCTCGTGAACCAGGGCTTCGAGCAACCGAGTCTCTGCCTCGCCGAATTCTTCCGCGCCCAGTCGGTCGAGAGCGACCAAACACCCGACCACCCGGGATTGATCGACAAGCGGAGCCGCAAGGAGGCTGCGAGCTTCCAGAGCCTCAAGGAATCCGCGAAGAGGTTCGTCTTCGTCATCTCGGATGTTGATCGATCCATCCCCCGCCTTGAAACGATCCAGCAAGTCGAGCATTGGTCCACCCGGGACTTCTTCCATCACCGCGGTGATCTCACCCAAGCGAACCCCGGTCCAGGTGATCTGGTCGCCGCGTTGGAAAATCACCCTGGCATCTGTAGCCGAAACCACGTCCGCGACGGCGCTCAAGAATCCAACGAGAGCCTCGCTGAGATCGGGGCTCGCCGCGAGCGCTTGCGTGGCGGCATGGATATGGTCGACTCGTTGTCTTTCTCGCCTCTGCCGAAGCACGGCCCGGTAGCCCAGGAACAGTCCGATGAGCGGTAGTGGAAACAGGACAACGGTCCAAATGGCGGCTGAGTAGGAAGCTGCTAGAAGAAGACCGAGGATGATGCTGCCGATCAGATTGATCAGCGTTGCTGCTCCCACCGATTGAGTGAGTTCAGTGAACCTTTTCTTCTCCACTAAAGCGACGGCGAATGCAACAAACGTGTGAGTCAGAAAAGCGAAGGCGATGACTCCAGCGGCACCCGCCGCGGCGTTCCTGATCGTGAAAGCGCTCGTCCCGTCTCCAAGGATGGAAAACAGCCCCGCACCGGCGGCCGCCGCCAAGCTGTACTGAGCGATGTTGAACATCTCTTTGGGTATCGATTTGCGCCAGTGGCGTCCTCTTGCTAAGAGATGAGCAGTTACCGTTCCCATCACAACCTGGGGGAGCGAGAGGGTCACTATCATCACAAAGAGAACGGCTTCGGCGGCGCTCAAGCTGAATTCGGCTCGCTCTTCATGAAACGACAAAGCGCTATGTTCTGTGAACGCGAGGAGAAGGGTTAGAAGTCCCCACGCGAACAAATCGTGTGAGAGCTGGGAAGGTTGCGATGCCGCGTAAATCGCCAGTACAACAAATGTCGCCTGGACAGGCACGAAGATGATGAGGAAGCGTTTGGGCATCGAGAAAAGGTTCTGCACTGGACTCGTCATCCTGAAAGAATAGGGCGCCTCATCAGAGGCGCCCTACCTTTCTCAAAGAATCGCCAACTACCCCCAAGCGACCGCGTACCACGCACTGTTCCAGTTCGTCGCGTTCCAGTTAGTCGCGTCCCAATCGAGCTCGTTCCAATTGGTCGCGTTCCAGTTGGTCGCGTCCCAGTCCGAGTTGTTCCAGTTCGTCCCGTTCCAGTTGGTGCCGTTCCAGTTGGTGCCGTTCCAGTTGGTACCGGCCCAGCCGGCGGTGTTCCAGTTGGTCGCGTTCCAGTTGGTGGCGTTCCAGTTGGTCGCGTTCCAGTTGGTCGCGTCGAACGTCACAAGGCCAAGCGGGTTGGTAAGGGAGACGAGGTCCTCGTCCCACTGAGCCGTGAACTCTCCCGTCAACCCCACCGAGCCGAACGGCGTGGTGACCTCGATGCCGAGCGAGCCGCGGGCGCCGGTCAGGAGGCCCAGGCCGGTCGAGGACTCGAGGCCCTGGTTCGCCTCTTGCGTCGAGGTGCTTGTGGCGGCGGCGTGCGCGTCGACGAGGCCGGCTCCGACGGCGGTCGTGTCGGTCTCGGAGATCTGCCGGGCGGTCGACATCAGGCGGTGCTTCACCTGATTCGGGTTCAGGCCGGGGTTGGCCTCGAGCAATTGAGCGACGATGCCCGACATGTAGGCGGTCGCCATCGACGTGCCGGTGCCCTTGAAGTAGGAATCGCCCACGCACGCGGTCTCGCAGAACTTCTGATCGACGGCGCTGCCCGGCGAGCGCAGCGACACGGTATGCACACCCGGGGCGACGATGTCGGGCTTGGCGAGGCCGTTCGAGCGGGTCGGGCCACGGCCCGAGAACACCGGCACCATGTCGTCCTTGATGTCGACCGTCCCCTCGTGGTTCTCGGCCCCAACGGTGATGACCCATGGGTCGTCACCGGGCTTGCTGATGGTCTTGCCGTCCGGACCGGTGTTGCCGGCGGAGACAACCACGACGATGCCCGACTGCCACGCCTTCTCGACCGCGAAGTTGAGCGGCGAGAGACGATAATCCTGCGCCGAGTTGGTTCCGAGCGACAGGCTCATGACGTCGATGCCGTAAGTGTCCTTGTGCGCGACCGCCCACTGGATCCCGGCGAGGACATGGCTCACGTCGGTCGAGCCGTCGAATCCGGCGAGCTTGACCGAGACGATGTTCGCTGCCGGTGCCGACCCAATGTACTTGCCTCCGGAGGATGCGCCGTTGCCGGCGATCTGGCCGGCCATGAAGGTGCCGTGGCCGAACGTGTCGGCACATTCGGCTTCGGTCCCTTGCTCGTGCGAGAAGTCTTTGCACGCGATCACTCGCCCGGCAAGATCAGGATGGTTGTAGACGCCGGTGTCGAGCAAGGCCACGGTCACACCCGACCCGTCGATCCCGTTCTCCACCAGCTTGCTCGAGTTCGTCACTTTGGTGAGCTGGTGCGCGGTCTTGGAACCGTCGAACGCCTTGTGGAACGCGACGTTCTCGTCCTCGCTGATTCGCAGCAGGGGCGACCGCTCGAGTTGATCGACTGAGCTCTGTGGCACACGCGCGGAAACACCGTTCACGATCGGGAGATCGAGAGTGACCTCGCCTCCGACCGACTCGACCGCCGACCGGGCCTCGTCCGAGCCGCCGAGGCTCTGAACGATCACCGAGACGAAGCGCTCCACGGCGCGCGCGGAGGCCGGTGCAGACGAAGCCAGGGTCAGGCTGAGAAGACAGGCAGCGAGCGCGGCGCAGGCAACGCGCTGAACCCGGCGGTCCGAAAGTACGGGTCCCTTCAGTGCGAGCATTACCCCTCCCCAGTCAGGCCTATCGAGCAGCGGCCGCCGCAAAGCCGCTTACCTCTGTACTCTCGGACATGAAAGCTCTCTTGTTCATAGCCCGACCTGGGGATTTCTGGCATCGCTAGAAGGAACTAGTTAGGGCCGGATTGTCCCCTTTGCCGTGGAAAAGACCTTCGGGCGGGCGTGACACCTGTCGTTTTTGCGCGGCCACAGGTGCCCCGCCCCCCGGCACATCGGCGCCAGAATTAGCGGCCCGCCTCCTGGCCGCTGGGAGAATCGGACTCATGGAGATCCACCGTCCCGGGGAGCCGGCCTACGCCGGCGGCGTCACCTTTCAGAAGGTCCCGCTCGTGCTCGACGCGGCCGAGCTTGCGGGGGCCGACGTCACGATAGTCGGCGCGCCGATGGACGACATGGTTACCCACCGACCCGGGGCGCGCTTCGGCCCCCGCGAGATCCGCCAGGCAACCGACCTCGGCGGGAGCGACCTGTGGCACCTCGATCTGGGCGTCAATCCGTTCGACGAGCTCCGGGTGGTCGACTTCGGCGACGCCGCGGTCGCGCCCGGGGACGCCGAGCGCAGTCATGCCGCGATCCGCGCCTCGGTGGCGGCCGTCGTCGAGGCCGGCGCGGTTCCCATCGTGCTCGGCGGCGATCACTCGATCGCGTTCCCCGACATCTCGGCGGTGGCGGCCGCGCACGAGCCGGGGACGCTCGCGGTCGTGCAGTTCGACACGCACACGGATACCGCTACCGAGTTGTTCGGAGTCGAGTGGTCGCACGGCACTCCGTTTCGTAATCTCGTCGATCGCGACGTCATCCCGGGTCATCGTCTGATCCAGATCGGGCTGCGGGGCTACTGGCCGGGCCGCAAGGAGTTCGACTGGATGCGCTCGGCCGGCGTGCGATGGCACCGCATGGACGAAATCGTCGACCATGGAATCGATGCGGTGTTGAACGCGGTCCTCTACGAGATCGCCGACGCCTCGCACCTGTTCCTGTCGATCGACATCGACGCGCTCGACCCCGCCTACGCGCCCGGCACGGGAACGCCGGAGCCGGGCGGGATGACCACCCGCGAGCTATTGCGCGCGGTGCGCCGGCTGACGCTCGAAAGGGGGCTCGCCGGAATGGAGGTGGTCGAGGTCTCGCCCCCATACGACCACGCGCAGATCACGGCGATGGCCGCCCACCGTGTTGTGCTCGAGGCCCTCTCGGGCCTCGCCGCGCATCGCGCCGGAACCAAGATCGCGCCCGAAGACCCCACGCGCTGAGACTTTGCCCGCTTCCCGGCTCGGGTAGATTTCCGGCAGTTACCAGGCCGACCACGTTTTGTGTCGCGAAACGACCGCTTTTGGGTCGTCCCGGCATTCAAAACGTTAGAGGGGACGGAGGGCGTCGAGGGCGGCGACGGTTTCGTCGTAGAGAGACTGGGCGTCGTCGCCGGAATCGGCGATGCACAGGACTCCGAGCTTGCCGTACTCCTTCATCGCGCCGAGGAGATGCACCGTCACACCGGTCTTGCTCGAGGGCGAGTAGGCCAGCCTGGCCCCCTCGAGCGCGTCGATGACCTGGGCCGGTCGCAGCCCGACGTAACGGACCGACTTGAGGTTGTCGGTAGCGACATAGTGTTTGGCGCGGCCCCCGGCAACGAGCTCCCCCGTCTCGTGGTCGTAGCGCCCGCCGGTGACGAGCTGCGCCATGAAGAAGGGGTGCGTGGTCCCCCCGGCACGCAGGTTGATCTCGCTGAGATACACGCGCCGGTCCCCGGTCACGACGAAGTCGATGCCGAGCAAGCCGATGACGCCTTCGTCCGCCAGCACCCGGCCGACGTGGCGAGCGCAATCATTGATCGCGGCCCGATAGGAAGGCTCGGCCGGGAACCGGCATCCGAGATAGACC
This sequence comes from Actinomycetota bacterium, assembly GCA_050694275.1. Taxonomy (GTDB): domain Bacteria; phylum Actinomycetota; class CADDZG01; order CADDZG01; family WHSQ01; genus JBOGXF01. The sequence goes on from JBOGXF010000025.1 coordinate 13,412, forward strand.
TGGTCGTCCGGCCCTCCGAGAATCTGATCGTGGGTCGAGATGACCTCGACGTCGTGCCCGGGGACGATCCTCAGCTGAACGCTCGGGGAGGCGACATCGGGCCCGTGCACGAGCTCTTCGACGATCGCGCCCTCGGCCGCGATCTTCTCGGCGTAGGAGGACCACGACTCCTCCTGGGCGCAGAAGACGGTCGGGGAGCGATCGAGTGGGCTCACGAACTCGTCGAGGCGAAGGATCGCGTTGCCCTGGCCCGAAAAACCGTTGTTGAGCTTGATCACCGCGGCCTCCACTGGGGGGCGGCGGGACCGCAAACGCAGGAGCTCGGCTTCGAGCTCGGCCAGCGAGCGGAGATCCTCGGCGCCGTCGAGCACCGCCACCCCCGCGGCCCGAGCGACCCGGCGCGATCCGCTCTTCGATCCCAGCGGGATCAAGGCCGGGCTCGGCCCGTAGATGGGGATGTCAAGCCGGTCGGCCAGCTCCTGCTCGAGGGAGGTGACGTTGAACGGCAGCATGTACGCGTCATCCTCGCCGACCATGCCGGCGCGCAGCTTGGCGATCGCTTCGGGGTAAGTCAGCAGCTTCGAGGTGAGCGCGAGTCTCTCGTGATCACCAACCGCCACGAAGTCGGCGCGCTCGCGCACGCCCTGCTCGGAGTCGAGAAACGACAGGTAATAGTCGATGATCTCTCGGTCGATTGGGACCGATGTCGCGAACAGGATGCGTGTGGATGGATCGCGCAACCACAGCAAGGCGAACAGCATTCGTTCCTCGTAATACTGGATGCCGACGATCTTTCTCAGCTCCGACGAGGGAAAGGTGATCGAGGGTACGACCACGATGGTTCCCCCGACGAGCCCGGGACTCCCCCGGCCGCGCAGGCGCTCGGCGAAGCGCTGTTGTCGCTCCTCGAACGCACGGCTCGCGGCCCCCGGGCCGGATGAGGTCATGCCGTAGGGTACGCGGTCGAGATGCGAGAAGTAACCACCGAGCCGGCGAGCATCGCGAGTTGGATAGGCGCGGCGGATCGAGTCACCGCATTGACTGGGGCCGGCATCTCGACGGAGTCGGGCATCCCGGACTTTCGCGGCCCTCAGGGCGTGTGGACGACCGATCCGAAAGCGGAGCGTCTCTCGACCCTTCAGACCTACATGAGCGATCGGGACGTCCGAATAGAGGCGTGGCAGGCGCGCCTGAACCACCCCGTGTGGTCGGCTCGGCCGAATTCCGGTCACGTCGCGCTCGCCGAGCTCGAGCGGAAGGGGCATCTGCATGCGCTCGTCACCCAGAACATCGACGGGCTCCATCAGATGGCGGGGACCTCGGAGGAAATCCTCGTCGAGATTCACGGCACCCTGCGCGACGTGACGTGCATGGCATGCGGCGAGCGCGCGCCCATGGAGCGGGCGCTCGAGCGGGTGCGCGCAGGCGAAGTCGACCCGGAGTGCCGGACGTGTGGAGGGATTCTCAAATCGGCGACGATCTCGTTCGGCCAGAGCCTCGTCGCCCAGGACATGGAGCGCGCGGAGCGAGCGGCGGCGAGCTGCGACTTGTTCATCGCCGTCGGTACCTCGCTGGTCGTATACCCGGTCGCGTATCTGCCGCAGATCGCCCTGGGGGCCGGGGCGCGCCTGGTCGTGATCAACGGCGAGCAGACCCCGTACGACGCCCGCGCCGACGCGGTCCTGCGCGAGCCGATAGGAGAGGTGCTTCCCGCCTTGGTGGACCTCGTCTAGTCCAAGGTTGCGCATCTCAGGCCTCTGGGGAGCCTCAAACGCGCAACCTTGGGAACGGGCTCAGTCGAGCAGGAGCGCGATCGCCGGGTCCCCGTGGGACTTGTCCACGAACGAGGTCGCGATCGTCCCGTCCGGCATGATCGTGGTCGTTGCGAAATCGAACCGGATGCTCGCCCCGAAGCCGGAGCCCACGGTTTCGTCCCCGTCCCCGACGAAGTACACGCGGGTGAGCTTCGGGTGCCCGCCCCGCGTCGAGAATCTGTACAGGAGATCCTGGTCGACGTCCTTGTCGGTGTTGTGGGAGTGAATCGCGATCGCGGTGATGCCGCGGCCCCCGTGCGCCGTGTAATCGAAGTCTTCGATCTCGTGGCGTCTGGGCAGATCGACGCGCACCTTGTCGAAGCTGCGGCCCCCGTTCGACGACAGTGAATAGACGAATGACTTCTCGCCGCGCTCGGCTACCACGTGGTGGAGGCGACCCTTCGAGTCCGCCAGCAGCCGGCCCTCGTCGAGCTGCCCCTTGGGCGTCTCGTACGAGGCCCACGTCGGCTCGGGGGACTCGAGTATGGCGAAGCTCGACCCCGAGCCCAGCGGTCCGATCTCGGCCGCGAGCGCCCCGCCCTTGGGGAGCGGCGTGATGCCGGACTCGGTGAGGGGCTGACCGAGGTCGGCCCAGTCGTCGCGCGGCAGGTCGAGCCAGCGACTCACGGGCGAGGAACGGAGCTGGTCGAGATCTCTGACGGATGGAATGAAGTAGTTGAGCCCGTCGATGCTCACGTAGAAGATCTCTCGATAGAAAGAGAAATTCGACATCAGGATCGAGATGTAAGGCGCTTCCACTCCTCTGAAGTCGAATGGCCCCCTCACGACCGCGAGCCACGGGCGATCGAAGAACGGCGTATGGAGCTTGGTCTCGGAGTAGAGCCACGCCTCCTGCTCGACGTCGTACTTGAAGGTCACGATGTGATCACCCGAGTACGGATCCCACGTCATGCCGATGATGTCCCCGTTGGGCGCGACCGACACCGCGCCCTCGCCGTTCACGAGCGGCTCGATGGGACGCACCTGGAACCACGTCCTGCCCATGTCCTCGGAGAACCGGAGATACGTACCGCCGAAGTCGAGCAGCTCGCCGTGTTGTGTCGTCGAGAGGTAGTTCTCGCAGCAATTGCCGGTGTTCTGAATCACGCGCCACCGCGCCGAGCCGAGCCGCTTACCGCGCGCGTCGAAGACCGGGTAGGACTTCACGTCGACCACGGCCTGGTCGTAGGGCACG
>JBOGXF010000026.1:0-4606 GCA_050694275.1 Actinomycetota bacterium
CTTGCCTTCGGGAACGCGCTGGAAGAACAGTCGCGGGCTCGCACCTGAGGGATCGATGCAAGCGAACGCTGAACCCTGATCCTCAGGCGGCAGCGCGCGATCGAAATCATCCCAAGAAGCAAACCCCTCCGGTGGTGGCGGTACGACGTACCCCAACACCTCGCACCAGAAACGAGCGATACGCTCAGGTTCTGCGCAGTCGAAGGTGACTTGGATCTGCTTGACTGATGTCATCGGTTCACCATAGACGCGCGAGTGTTGTGAGCGAGTACTTGTCTCCCACCGACGGGCGAAGGAGGAACGATCGTGCCGAGATTGATCTATTCGATGAGTGTGTCGCTGGACGGCGTCATCGCCGGGCCCGACGGCAACTTCGACTGGACGGCTCCAGACGAGGAGCTGCACCGCTTCCACAACGAGCGGGTCCGCGCGCTCGGCGGCCATCTTCTCGGCCGGCGGCTGTACGAGACGATGAAGTACTGGGAGACGGCGCAAGAGGACCCCGCAGCAACCGACTACGCGCTTGAGTTCGCAGAGATCTGGAAGGCGTTGCCCAAGGTCGTGTTCTCCGACACAGTCCACGAAGTGGTGGGCAATACGCGCCTGGCCCAGGGCAGCATCGCCGAAGAGGTTGCCGAGCTGCAGGAACGATCCGGGAAGGACGTGGCGATCGGCGGAGCCGACCTGGCGGCTGAGGCGATCAAACTCGGGCTGGTCGACGACTTCCGGCTGTTCGTCAACCCCGTGGTCGTCGGCGGAGGGAAGCAGTTCTTTCCGTCGCTCGATCAAAGTGTTCACCTGAATCTCGCGGAGACGCGGACCTTCGGCTCGCGTGTCGTTTACCTGCGCTACGAACGCGTGTGAACGCTTTTGACACTTGCCATTCCTTCTTCCGTTGTGTACCGTTCTTGGGATAAGAAGGCGCCACATTTGGAGGCGAGCGTGGAAGTGGGTGTACGCGAGTTGAGGGACAACCTCAGCAAGTGGCTCGGTAGAGCCAAAAGAGGCCAGGACGTCTTGATTACGGAGCGGGGGAAGCCAGTAGCCCGGCTCACCCGTATAGAGGAAAGTCCGGCCCTTGAGAGACTCATCGAAAAGGGCATCGTGACCCCTGCTCGCCAGCCCAAGACGAAGATCCGCCCGCGCGATCTCGTCAAGACCAAGGGTGCTATCTCAGATCTGGTCAAAGAACAGCGGCGTTGAATGTCTATTTCGAAACGTCAGCCTTCTTCAAGCTGATCGTTGACGAAGACGGGTCTGCTGAGACTCTCGAACTCTGGGACGCTGCCGATCGAGTAACGGGATCCCGCGTGACATATGCAGAGGCGAGGGCAGCTCTGGCGGCCGCGTCGCGAGGTGGTCGGGTAACTCCTGCGGAGATGAAGATGGTGAGGTCGCGGCTGGAGGCGCGTTGGGATCAGTTCGACATTGTCGAGCTCGATGATGAGATCTCAAGAGCAGCGGGCGATCTGGCTGAAGCGCACGCACTTAGAGGATTTGACTCGGTTCATCTCGCCTCTGCTTCTGCCCTCAACGATGCGACTTTGATCCTGGCCACCTGGGACGTCGATCTCCGAAGAGCGGCTACAGAGGCGGGGCTTCGAGTGGCTCCCGCCGGCTGATCCCCCCTGCCATCGGGCTGTCGTGCCGGGTCTTTCGGACGAGAATGGGATGGAGATTTCCGTTGGGTGGCTGCCGTTGTAGTGACCTGACCGAAAGGAAGGCGATCCTATGAGCGAGGTTACGTGTGACATATCGGTGTGTCGGTCGATGGCTTCGCCGCGGGCCCGAACCAAACCCTCGAGAAACCCTTCGGCGACGGCGATGTCGAGCGCGTCCATGAATGGATGTTCGAGGGACGCGAGGACAATGTGTCCGAGGTCGAGGCGAGTGGGATCTCGACTGGAAGGGCTGGTGGGGCGAGGGCCCGCCGTATCACGCGCCGGTTTTTGTCCTTACGCATCACCCGCGTAAGCCGCTTGTGATGGAGGGGGGCACCACCTACACCTTCGTCACGGACGGGATCGAGTCGGCGCTAGAGCAGGCACGACGCCGCGGCCGGCGACCGCAACGTGGCCATCGCCGGCGGCCCCGCGACCCTCAATCAGTACCTCGCGGCCGGCCTGATCGATTCGACGTCGTGAATTGACAAGTGAGGCCAAGACCTGGCCACTGCAGTGGCCGCCGGGTAACCCCTCCTCCACCCGACACGTTAATTCGACCTCGGCCGAGGAGCCGCAGAGGGTGTAGGCCTTAGTCCGCAGGTATTAGGTCGGACGGCCGTACACGCGCTCGGGCTCGACGAAGACGGCGACCCGACGCTCCTCGGCCATGACCCGGTCGTACTCGTCGAAGTCGTCGTGGTTCCCGCCCGCGGCGGTGAAGATCTCGCGAAGCAGCAGACGCCGGCGTTCGCCGTCGATCCCGTCGAGCGGAGCGTCGGGCCCGGCGAGTTCGACGGGTCCCTCCACAGCGGCCCACTGCCAGCCGGCCCGGATCACGACGGTGGCGCGGGGACGGGCGCGCAAGTTGACGAGGCGCTTGGACGACCCGGCCGCCACGAACGCGACGACCGGCTTGCCCGAGATCGGGTGGTCGAGGACTCCGGCGTTCACGACCGACGACTGGATCGTCCCGTTGGCTCGGCTCGTCGACACCACGACTAATCCGTGATCGAGCGGCACGAGCTTTGCGAACGGCTCCAAGTCGGTAATGCCTTCCTCCTACACGATCCGGCACCGCATGGCTAACATCTGCGCGCTCGTGTGCCGTGGTGGCGAGATTACGAGGAAGCAGCTAGATCCTCCTTCGTAATCTGCGACCGCTTCCCTAGACTGATCATGTGACACACCCCTTCCGGGGCAACCCGGCCCCCCGCTTGCTCGTCTGTTCCCTGTCGTGGAGGCATACGTGGGAGCACAGGCCATGGTCGCGGGTGGCAGGGTGATGGAGCGCTCCGAGATCGAGCGGGATCGGGCCATCGCCGCCCTGTTCGACCAGCACTACGGGCCGATGTGCCGGCTCGCCTACGTCATCCTCGGGGACGCTGCGATCGCCGAGGAGCTCGTCATGGAGGCTTTCTTGAAGACGTTCTCGGGATGGTGGCGTATCCGCGACCGGGCCCGCGTCGATGCCTATCTCAGGCGGGCGGTGGTCAACCTGTGCCGGTCGAGGATCCGGCGCAAGGCGATCGAATCCCGGGTCAACGCCACCCTCCACTCGCGCGAGCAGGTCACGACCCCGGCGTGGGATCCCGAACGCCACGAGACCAGCCGCCTCGTGTGGAAGGCGGTCCAGGCGCTCCCCGAGCGTCAGCGCGCCGCGGTCATCCTGCGTTACTTCGAGGATCTCCCCGAGGCCGACATCGCCGAGGCCCTCCAATGCTCGGTCGGAACGGTCAAGTCGCAGCTCAGCAAGGCGCGGGCCAAGCTCGGACTTGCCCTCGGCCCGGTAATGACCGAGGTGGCGGAATGAACGATCTCGAACGTCTCCTGAGCGACTCCCTCAAGTCCGTCGGCGACACCTACGGCCCGGCCGACCCGGCCGCGGCGCGGCAACGCTTCCTCAAGCGCCGGCGCCGCCGGCTGTTCAGAGTGTCGTTCGGCGGTGCCGTCGCGGCGGCGACTGCGGTCGCGGTCATCCTTTACGTCGCACAGGCGCCCGGCCCGGCCGTGCGCCGCCCGGCCCTGGACGTCACCTCGCGCTTTCTCGCCGTGACCAAGAGCATCCCGGTCGGCGACGCCCCGAGCGGCATCGACATCGGGGAAGCCGGCGTGTGGGTCGCCAACTCGGGCGACGGCACCGTGATGCGGATCAATCAGGCGTTCAACAAGGTCGCCGAGACGGTCGACGTCGGTGGATCGCCCGACGACGTCGCGGTAGGAGAGGACGCGGTGTGGGTCAGCGATCCCGATCGCGGCATCGTCACCAAGGTGGAGTTCCCCGATGGGATCGAGGGCGTTGTGCAGACGCCGATCGACGTCGCCGAGCCCGGACAGCACCTCGACATCGCTTACGGCGGAGACGCGGTGTGGGTGGTGGCCTCAGAAGAAGGAGCGCTGTTCCGCATCGACCCGGATTCGGACGAGGTCGACCAGTCGACCGGGGCGAGGCTCGCCTCCGACGTGTCGGTCGAGAACGACGGGACCCCGTGGACTCTCGGCAGGCGCATGGGGCGTCCGGAAATATACCGAAGCGATCCCACCGGGACCGACTTCGGCTTCCCGATCACAGGAGCCGCGGGCGATCTGGGCACCGCCCGAACCAATGTCGATCTCGCGGTCGGAGACGAGAATCTCTGGATCTCGTCGAACACCGGTCTCGTGCTCACGGTCGATCAGCGCGGGTCGGTCCTGGCCGAGCACGAGGTGGGCGGTTCCTACACGGGCATCGCGATCTATCGCGGCCTGGTGTGGGCGGTCACCGGCGGTCTCGACGACGACATCGCCGGCTCCGGGCTTCTCACCCGGTTCGACGACGGCACCGGCGAACAGGTCGGCGCAGCTCTGCCGCTCACGGGCCGGCCGTTCGACGTCGCGGTCGGCCGCACCGGCATCTGGCTCACGCATAACTCGACGAACACGGTGAGCCACATCAGCGACACCGA
>JBOGXF010000027.1:0-6460 GCA_050694275.1 Actinomycetota bacterium
AGCGTGGCGTAGCCTCCGGGAAGAAGCCTCGTGAGATCGAGCACCCGGACCCCGCCGAGGGGGCCGCTCACGCAGACTCCCCCGACACCGGACGTTCGCCGACGATCGCGTCGGCCGAGCCGCACCACCTGCAGACGACCTTGTCGACCGAGTGATCGAGGATCTCTTCCTCCTCGACGGTCAGTTCCCCCCCGAGCGAGTAGTGATGGAACGCACGAACGCGTTTGCTCTCGAAGACGTCAAAGCGCGTCTTGTTCCCACAGGCTTCGCAGCGGTAGGTGTTCATGCCTCCGTGCGATTCATGGCGAATACCACCGTGTCGTCGAACATCGAGCCGAAGTCGTGCGCGTCGGCGTAGATGCCCTGGGCGACATCCTGGGGCCCTGCGCCTGGACGCGCGGCATGTCTCAGAAACGAGTCGCGCACTCGTTCGATGCCGTAGAGCTCGTCGTTCGCGCGCGTCTCCACCAATCCGTCCGTGTACGCAAGGAACACATCCCCCGCCGACAGCTCCAGCGTCTTTTGCTCGTACTGTTGGTCGCTGAACGCACCGAGGATGCCACCCTCGACCGCGGCCGTCTCGACCATCCGGGACTCGGCGCGGTAGACGAGCGGAAGCGGGTGACCGGCAACGGCGAGCTGGCCCACTCGCTCATCGGGATCGAAAAGGAGATACACGAGGGTCGTGAACCGATCCTCGGTAAAGGTCCGCACCAGGGCGTTGTTGAGATGAAAGAGGGCCGAGGACGGACCCGCATTCCTCATGGCGAAGGCGCGCAGCATGTACTTCGCTATCGCCGTCTGAGCCGCGGCCTCCGCGCCTTTACCGGAGACATCGCCCACCACCATCACGATGTTCCCATCGTTCGTCTCGAACGCGTCGAAGTAATCGCCTCCCACATCCGACTCTTCGCTTGCGGGCTCGTAGACGGCTCCCACGGTGCAGCCCCTGAACGCCGGCATGTCGGTCGAAGCGATGCCCGACACGAGGCTCCGCGCCACTCTCCGCTGACGCTCGAAGCGGCGGGCGTTTTCGAGGGCGTTGCCTCCCTGGACGGTGAGCACCCGAAAGGCCTCGACGACATCTCTGTCGAGGACGACCGGCCGGTCGAAGAATGCGGCGACCGCGCCGATGACTTCACCTTCGGGGGAAGGGATCACCGCGAGCGCGGCGCTGGCCTCGACCCCGCTCAGCCCCTCGACGGCGCCGAGGTCCTCGACCAGCGTGTAGCCGTCGGCGAGCAGGCGGCTCCACGGCTCGCGATCGAGGTCGATGCGCGCCAGTCCGCGGGCCAGAGAGGCCGGGAGGGAGTGGCCCCCGGTCACGGCAAGAGAGCCCTGTCCCGAGTCGAGGAAGTAGACCGCGGCCGAGGATGCCGATGTGAGCTCGGCCGACGCCGCGGCGAGCTCCGCGACCACGCGCTGGAGGCGGAGATGAGATCCGATCCTGAGTCCGGCCGATCGAAGATCGTTCAACTGGTTGAAGCGCCGAGCGTTCGACACGGCGACTCCGACCTGGCGCCCCACCCCGCGCGCCAGCGCCTCCTCCCGGGCTCCGAGAGCCCGCGGTGACGCAAACTCGACCCCGAGCACGCCGAACTCCTCGCCGAGCCGGATCAGCGGGATGCCGACGTAGGCGCCGATCCGGCGTGCGGCGCGCTCCTCGGACGAGAGCTCGTCCTCGGCCGCGTCCGCCACCAGAAGCGGCCTGCGTCCTTCGAGGGTCTCGTGAAGGAACGCGGGCCCCGCCGGCTCCTCTGCCAGCCGGTCGAGCAGTTCCGCCCCGCGATCGTCGAAGCCGAAGTGGGCGCGGATCCGGAACCGGCTCGCCTGCGCGTCCCATGTCGCCGCGAAGCAACGATCCGCCGCGAACACCTCCGGGACGAACTTGACCGTGCGTTCGAGGGTCTCCTCGACCGTGCGGACCTCGGCGAGGGCAGAGGCGAGCCCGAGCAGGACGTGCGCGACCTCGGAGTCGTCCCTGAGACTTTCAAGGGTCCGCTCCAGCTCCTCGAGGCGCCGCTCTTCTGTCGTCCCGTTCGTCGGGCGAGGGATGCCCGTGGCCATCGCGAGGACTCTAACTGAGCACAAACCCATCGGCGCTGCTGTCGCGGCGCCGAGACCTTTGCACTCATTGCCTCGCCCATCCCTAGCACCCCGGTGCGGCGGTCAGGCCGAGTTGGAGACCTCGACGAGTCCGTCGAGCGCCTCCGCCGCCCGCCCCGAATCGATCGTCTGAGCGGCGAGCTCCACCCCCTCGTGCAGATCGGCGGCGAGTCCCCCCGCGACGAGCCCGGCGGCGGAGTTGAGCACGACGATGTCCCGCTCGGGTCCCGCCTTTTTGGCGAGCACCGACCGGATCGTGGCTGCGTTCTCCTCCGCGCTCCCGCCGGCGATGTCCCCGATGGATGCCCGGGCGACACCGACGTCGGCGGGATCGAACGTCCACTTCTTCAACTCGGTGCCGCGCAACTCGGCGCCGCGCAGCTCGACGATCTGCGACGGACCCGACGTCGCGAGCTCATCGATGCCTCCGTCCCCGTGGAACGCGATGACGTGAGTCGATCCGAGCCGCCCGAGCGTCTCGACCATCGGCTCGAGCATGCGCGGATCCGATACCCCAAGGGCCTGGCGGGTGGCTCCGGCGGGATTGGTGAGGGGGCCGAGGAAGTTGAAGATCGTCGCCACCCCGAGCTCGCGCCGGGGTGACGCGGCGTGCCGCATGGCGGGGTGGAACACGGGCGCGAAGCAGAAGCCGATCCCGGCCTCGGCGATGCAGCGGGACACCCCTTCGGGGGGCAAGTCGATCCGCACCCCGAGGGTCTCGAGGACGTCGGCCGAGCCGCAGCGAGAGGACGCCGCCCGGTTGCCGTGCTTGGCGACGCGCGCGCCCGCCCCCGCGCACACGAGCGCCGCCGCGGTCGAGACGTTGAACGTGCCCAGCCGATCGCCTCCGGTGCCGCAGGTGTCGAGCACGTCACCGGAGACCTCGACCTTCTGCGCGTACGAACGCATCGTGGTTACCAATCCCACGACCTCTTCGACGCTCTCCCCCTTGGCCCGCAGGGAGATCACGAACCCGGCGATCTGGGCCGGGGTCGCGGCCCCCTCCATGATCTCCGACATCGCGGCGGCCGCCTCGTCCTCACTCAGGTTGCGCCGCGCCAAGAGCTTCGAGATGACCTGCGCCCAGGAAAACTCCTCGCCCATGAGCACTCCAGACTAGTGCCCGGCGGAGAGAAGGCGGGCGAACGCGAGCGCATAGGCGACCGCGCCGCACTCGAGCTCGTCGAGGTCGATGTACTCACGCGCGGTGTGCGCGATACCGATGTCGCCCGGACCGCACACCACGACCTCGGCTCCCGCCTCCGCCAGGAACCGAGCGTCGGATGCGCCGCGGAACCCGGCGAGTGCGGCCGGCGCGCCGACGGCGTCGGTCACTGCGCCGGCGACCTCGGTCACGACACGTGCCCCTTCCGGAACCTCGAAGGGACGGCTCGCGAACTCGAGCGCGACGTGCACGTCGACGTCCGGAAAGCGGGCGCGGCACAGCTCGATCGCGTCTTCGATAGAGGCGCGGACGGACTCCTCGGTCTCACCGGGAACGGTCCTGCGGTCCACCTCGATCACGCACGAGGCGGGCACGATGTTCGTTTTCTCGCCGCCCCGGATCGTTCCGACGTTGACGCTCGGCCCCCCGAGAAGCTCGTGCTCGATGTCGGGAAGGGTCTCATCGAGATGTTGCACGAGCTCGGCCATGTGGCGGATCGCGCTGACGCCCTGCTCCGGAGCGGATCCGTGCGCCGCCACGCCTTTCGTGACGATGCGATACCAGCACGCGCCGCGCTGCGCCCGCACCACCCGGAGCCTGGTCGGCTCACCGACGATGGCGAGGTCCGGCCGCAAGATCTTCTCGTCCACGAGGAAGCCGGCACCCTTGAAACCCATCGTTTCCTCGTCGGAGACGAGCGCGAGCTCGAGCGTCCCCGAGACGCGTGCCCCGAGAGCCCGGAGCACCGCGACCGCCTCGAGCGCGGCCGCGATCGGGCCCTTTGCGTCGGCCGACCCGCGTCCCAGAAGGCGCCCGTCTCGAATCGTGGCCGCAAAGGGATCGACCTCCCACAAAGCGGGATCGCCGGCGGGAACGACGTCGATGTGCGAGCAGTAGCAGAGAGTCGGGCCGCCGTCTCCGGTCCAGCGGGCAAGGATGCTCGGTCGGTCGGGATCGGCCTCGTGCTCGCTCACGTCGAGGCCGAGCTCTTCGCAATAGCCGGCCGCCAGCCGCGCTGCGCCGGCCTCGTTGCCCGGGGGGTTCTCCGATGCCGCCTGCACCAGCTCGCTCAGCCGGCCTACCAGGCGATCCCGGTCGAGATGAGCGCGGACATCCGCGACGGAGAGGGTCATGCTCTGCGAGACTGTTGTCGATGTCCGCCTATCAAGTCTTCCTGTTGATCGTGATCATTCTGTGGCCCTTCGCAGTCTTCGGCGGGCTGTTTCTCATGAGCCGGCTCGAGCGCTACGTCAACCGTCTCGACGCGAGCACCCCCGAGGAGGCCGGGCTCGAACCGGTGTCGGGAACCCCGACCGAGCGCGAGGTCACGATCGTTTTCGGGGACAGGGTGGTCGGCGAGCCCGAGTCGGAGCGGTCTGAAGCGAAACCCACCGGTTAGCATCCCGGCATGGTAGTCGGAGCGCCGGAGCTGATTCGTCCCCTCATGCTGTACGACGGCGACTGAAGGTTCTGTCGAGCCTCGGCGAGGCTCGTCGCGAGAATCGACCGGGCCGGACGCATCGCGCTCCTTCCCTTTCAGGATCCCGACGCGCAACCGTTCGTCGAACGCATTCCCGACGAGGACCTACACACGTCGTGGCAATGGCTCGAGCCCGACGGAGGTCGCTTGATGTCGGGGCGCGCCGGCGTCGCGCTGCTTCGGCGGCTGGAACGGACGAGCTGGTTGGGAGCGGCGCTCGACCTGCTGAGGCTGCACTGGCTCGTCGGCGCGATCTACTGGGTCATCTCCAAGACCCGTAAGTACACCGGCAAGCTGGTGCGCGACGCGCCCGGCCCCCATCGATTTCCCTAGGGGTCCGGCCGGCATCGCCGTTAGATCTGGGCGATGCACTCGACCTCGACCCGGGCGCCCATCGGGAGGGACGCGACCCCGACCGTGGCGCGCGCCGGGGGATCCTCCGCAAAGTACTCCGCGTAAGCGTCGTTGAACTCCGGGAAATCGTTCATGTCGGTGAGGTAGGCAGTCACCTTGAGCACGTGGACGATGCTCGTGCCCGCCGCGTCCAGCACGGCCGAGAGGTTCTCGAGGCACCGCCGGGTCTCGTCCGCGATGGCTCCCCCTACCAGCTCGCCGGTGTCGCGATCGAGCCCGATCTGCCCCGAGCAGAACACGAGGTTCCGGGAGGCGATCGCCTGCGAATACGGCCCGACCGCCTCCGGGGCATTTGACGTGTGTACCACCATCTTGGACAAAATGGACCCTCCTTGCCGCATGCGATCGATGAGCGCACACTAGAACGCCTACGCGGGACAAACCAGCCGGGAGCCGGGGTGCGAAGAGACCTCCTCAAGTCCTTCCTCGAGGTCGGGGTGCAGCTCACCCAGACGCTCGACATCGAGCGCGTCCTGACCTCGATCGTCGAGCGCTCCATGCAGCTCACCGAGGCCCGCTACGGCGCCGCCGTGACCCTCGCCGAAGACGGCGAGATCAGTCGCTTCCTCCACCGCGGTCTCACCGAGGAGGAAGTCGCCCGCCTGCCCCACTATCCGGAGGGCAAGGGGCTTCTGGGCCTCGTCCTCACCGACCGGGTCAACGTAAGGTTGGACGCCATCTCGGAGCACTCCGCATCGGTCGGGTTCCCCGACAAGCATGTCCCGATGAAAGCCTTCCTCGGGGTTCCCATGATCCTGCGGGACGACCTCGTGGGCGCCATCTACCTGACCAAGACACCCGACCAGCAATCGTTCACCGAGGAGGACGAAGAGGTCGTCTCGGCCATGGCCGCGATGGCCGCCGTCGGCATCGTCAACGCCAGCTTGTTCGCGGCCGAGAAGGAGCGGACCGAACGGACTCTCTTGCTGCGCGATATCGGATCGCGCGTGCGCCGCACCCTCAACGTCTCGAAAGTCGTGTCCGCGACCGTCGAGGTGCTCGGCCGGGCCGCGGGAGTGGACCGTTGCTTCGTCCGGCTCATGGGCCCCAGCCACGACACGAGCGAGCCCCTCGGAAAGATCCAGGCCGAGTGGGACGCCCCCGGCGTCGAGCCGTTGGTCGCAGATTCGGGCACACAGTTCCCGGTCGAGAGCCTCGCGGTGCAGATGCGCCGCACCCAGTCGAGCAACGACGTCACCACCGACGAGCGCCTGCTGGACGAGGCGCTCCCCGGCTCCCCCGAGGATCTCCTCGCGCACTCGACGCGGGCCGTGCTGGTGTCTCCTCTCGCGTGG
>JBOGXF010000028.1:0-4165 GCA_050694275.1 Actinomycetota bacterium
ACATCCCGCAAGAGATGCCGGACGACAAGACGTTCATGGTCGTGGGACTCGGGCTCAAGGACAGGTCCGACAAGCGGTCCTATGCGTTCGGGGCGCAGGGGACCCACGAAGGGTGGCAGGCCTACGCGGGAGGCAAGGGCGAGGCCAACCAAGCGCAAGAGTTTCCGGGAACGTTCCTTGTCGAAGGAAACGAGATCGTGATGACGATCCTGTGGTCGTACATGAAGGGGCCCTATCCGTTCAGGTGGCAGGCGAGCTCGAGCTGGTTCCGTTCGGTCGCGAGCACGTCGCACTACTCGTTCGATCCCATCCCCAACAAGAAGATGGCCCGCTTCCCCAACTGATCTCTTGTCGAGTGGTCGTAGAACGCCCTGTTAGGGCGCGTGGCGACCACTCGGCGAGGGAGGCTCTAGAACATGGGCGGTTCGGAGTATTCGCCCCATACGTCCTTGAGGGCCCGGCACATCTCGCCGAGCGTCACGTAGGCCTCGGAGGCCTCGACCAGGACCGGAACCGAGTTCTTCGTTTCCGAGGTGTCCCGGGCCATGTCTCTGAGCGCCTCCATCGCGTCTTGCGCGGCCTTGTCGTCACGGTTGGCGCGCACCTCGGCGAGCGTCTTCTTCTGGAGCTCTTCGATCTCGGGCCCGATCTCCAGCATCTTGGGATCCGGTTGAACCGTTCCGGTGAAGCGATTGACCGACACGATGACCTTCTTGCCCTGTTCCAAGAGCTGCTGGTATCTGAAAGCGGCGTCGGCGATCTCCTTCTGGAAGTAGCCCTCCTCGATCCCGGCGAGCATGCCATCGAGCATCGAGCCGTCGCCGAGCTCTTCGATGCGAGCTAAGTACTCCTCGGCCTCCTCCTCGATGCGGTCGGTGAGAGATTCGACGAACCACGATCCCCCGAGCGGATCGATCACGTTGGTCGCACCCGTCTCGTATGCGATCACCTGCTGCGTGCGCAGGGCGATCTCGACGGCTTCTTCGGTCGGCAGCGCGAGGACCTCGTCGAGCGAGTTGGTATGCAGGGACTGGGTCCCACCGAGCACCGCGGCGAGCGCCTCGGTCGTGGTCCGGATGACGTTGTTGTACGGCTGCTGCGCGGTGAGCGAGACGCCCGCCGTCTGCGTGTGGAACTTGAGCATCCACGAGCGTTCCTTCTTGGCCCCGTAGCGCTCCTTCATCCACCGGGCCCAGATGCGGCGGGCGGCGCGGAACTTAGCGATCTCCTCGAAGAAGTCGATGTGGGAGTTGAAGAAGAAGGAGAGCCCCGGCGCGAACTCGTCGATGTCGAGCCCCCGGCGCTGCCCCAGCTCGACGTGGGCGAAACCGGACGCGACCGTGAACGCGAGCTCCTGCGCCGCGGTCGAGCCCGCCTCACGGATGTGGTAGCCGGAGATCGACAACGGGTGATACTTCGGCGCGCTCTCGGCGCAGAACTCCATCATGTCGGCCGTGAGTCGGAGATGAGGCTCGGGCGGGAACAGCCACTCCTTCTGCGCGATGTATTCCTTGAGGATGTCGGTCTGGCACGTGCCGTCGAGCTTGGAGATGTCGGCGCCCTGCTTCTTGGCCGCGGCGATGTACATCGCGAAGAGCATCGGGGCCGGCCCCGAGATCGTCATCGACGTCGTGATCTGTTCGAGATCGATGCCGCGGAAGAGGATCTCCATGTCGGCGAGCGAGTCGACCGCGACGCCGCAGCGTCCGACCTCGCCCTCGGACCGGGTGTCGTCGGAATCGCGGCCCATCAGCGTGGGCATGTCGAACGCGACCGAGAGCCCGGTCTGACCGTGCTCGATCAGGAACTTGTAGCGGGCGTTGGTCTGATCGGGGGTTCCGAACCCGGCGAACTGACGCATGGTCCACAGGCGACCCCGGTAGCCGCTCGCGTAGATGCCCCGCGTGAAGGGGTACTCGCCCGGAACTCCCAGCCGGGGATCGCTGCCGTCGGGGGCGCCGTAGAGCGGATCGACCTCGACGCTCGACAGCGTGTCGAAGTCGACGTCCTCGCGCTTGCGCGCGCCCTCGTAAAGCTCCTTCCAGCGTTCGTAGAGCTCATCGGCCATGGAGTCAGTCTACCCAGCGCCCGCGCCGATCAAAGTGACGCGATGAGCCTGTCGGCGGCGGCGTAAGGATCGATCTCACGTTTCTGCACTGCGTCGGTCAGCTTCTCGAGCAGGTCGGTGGCCTCATGCTCGACTCGCGACCGGAAACGCTCCGCGACGATCTCCCGGATCTCCCGACCGACGCGACGCCGTCGTCGTTCATCGAGGAGGCCCCTTTCCTCCTGCCACGCGCGATGATCCCTTATCGCATTCCAGAGCTCGTCGATGCCCTCGTCTTTGGTCGCGACGGTTTGCACGATGTCGGGCTTCCACTCGGCGTCGGACATCTCGAGCATCTGGCGCAGCTCGCGCACCGACTCCCTCGCCCCTTGACGGTCGGCTTTGTTGATCACGAAGACGTCGGCGATCTCCATGAGGCCGGCCTTGGCGGCCTGCACGGCATCACCCCATCCCGGAGTCACCACGACGACCGTGGTGTCGCAGGCATCGGTTATCTCGACCTCGGCCTGGCCCACGCCGACGGTTTCGATGATGACGATGTCCTTGCCCGCCGCGTCGAGGACGCGCACGGCTTCCGGAGTCGCCAGCGAGATTCCGCCGAGGTGGCCTCGCGTCGCCATCGATCGGATGAAGACGTCGGGATCGGTTGCGTGGCTTTGCATCCTCACGCGGTCGCCGAGGAGCGCCCCTCCGGAAAAGGGCGACGATGGATCGATCGCAAGGACGCCCACCTTGCTTCCGTCGGTGCGGAGACGCGCCACGAGCCGCTCCACCAGAGTTGATTTGCCCGCCCCGGGCGCACCGGTGATCCCGACCGAGTAGGCGTCTCCCGTACGCGGATAGAGCTCCTGCATGACGCGCCCCAGGTCCGCGCCCCCGTCCTCCACCAGCGAGATCAGGCGGGCGATCGCGACCCGGTCTCCGTTTACGGCGCGCTGGACGAGGGAATCGGTGGTTGCCGGCTGGGGCACTAGGCCTCGATTGCGACGACTTCGGATACGCCTGGGACCCGCTCATGCAGGATGCGTTCCACGCCCTGCTTGAGGGTGACCGGTGAGATCGGACACGTCTCGCACGTGCCGAAGAACTGGACGGTCACCACGCCGCCCTCGACGCTCTCGAGCCGGATATCCCCGCCGTCGAGCTGGATCGCCGGGCGGATGAGCTCGAGCGCCTCCCTAACCTGATCCTCCAGAGTCGTCGCCTGCTTCACCTCTCAATCGTACGAGAAAAACGAGCCCAAAGGCGGCGATAAGCAGGGCGAGCGCGACCAGGCCGAGAGGGGGCGGGGGGCGGGGGTCCGCCGCCGGGACCGGGGCCGAGCCGGGGGCATCGGCGGCGCTCGGGTCCACCACCGAGATCTCGATCGCCTCGCTCGAGCGGGTCACGGCCCCCGTGGAGGCGACGACCCTCACCTCGTAGCGCCCCGGCTCGAGCGGGGCGAGCCACACGAGCCGGCGCCGGCCCGCCGCCTTGATCTCGTTAGCTCCCGCCGTGTCCTCGCCGGTCTCGGCTGCGGTCACCGTTCTCACCCTGGCGGGGCGCGACAGCGCGATCGTGATGAAGGCGCCCTCGGCTGTTGGGGGGCGCCGACGATCCCGACGCGCAGCGGGAGACCGTAACCCTTGGGAGGGTCGATACTTACGGCCCCTGTTCCCGCCCACTCGAATCCCCACGTGCCGAGCGCGCGCCGGACGAGAGTCCGTCCCCTCCCGTCCTCGATCCGGAAGGACCCCGCCACCCGCACCGACCGGCGCCCCCAATCGACCCCGACCTCGATCGGGCCGGGGTCCGGAACATCCTCAATGGTCACGCCGGAGTAGTAATGCGCGAGCACCTCGCCGTAGCTCGCGCCGGCCCGCGCGAGCCCGTGTGCGCCCCACTGCGACATCCCCACGCCGTGGCCCCAGCCTCGGCCCAGCACCGTCACTGTCTTGTTGCGCGTCTCGATCTGCAGGCGGTTGGAGGGAAAGGTCTCCGGCAGCCGTCCCGATGTCGTGGGCGCCCTCGACGGATAACGTGCGGGAAACATCTCCGGGGCGACGGTTCTGACCACTTCCCGCAACTCCTCGGCGGTGCGGGTGAGATCGCCACGCG
>JBOGXF010000029.1:0-8507 GCA_050694275.1 Actinomycetota bacterium
AGTACGGCCTCGAGAGTTCCGGGCACCTGCGGCACCTCCGCAAGCTCCTCTGGCGGCAGCTCATAGAGGTCCTTGTCGACCGGCTCGGGCGGCTCGATCTTGTTCTTGACCCCGTCGAGCCCGGCCATGAGCATCGCCGAGAACGCGAGGTAGGGATTGCACGACGGATCGGGGCAACGGAACTCGATGCGCTTGGACTTCGGCGACTTCGAGTACACGGGGATGCGGACGCACGCCGAGCGGTTGCGCTGCGAGTACAACAGGTTCACCGGGGCCTCGTAGCCGGGCACGAGCCTCTTGTACGAGTTGGTGGTCGGTGCGCATAACGCGAGCAGCGCGGGCGCGTGCTCGAGTATCCCCCCGATGTACCAACGCGCGGTGTCCGAGATCTGTGCGTAGCCGAGCTCGTCCCAGAACAATGGCTCGTCGTCCTTCCACAGACTCTGGTGCACGTGCATCCCGGATCCGTTGTCCTGGAAGATCGGCTTCGGCATGAACGTGACGGTCTTACCGTGCCGGAACGCCACGTTCTTGGCGACGTACTTGTAGAGCATCAGCCGGTCGGCCATGGAAAGGAGCGGGGCGAAGCCCATGTCGATCTCGGCCTGCCCGGCGGTCCCGACCTCGTGGTGATGCACCTCGACCGGGATCCCAAGCTCTCGCAGCGTGAGCACCATCTCGGAGCGAAGGTCCTGGTAGTGGTCCATCGGCGGAACCGGGAAGTAGCCCTCTTTGTATCGAGGCTTGTACCCAAGGTTGTTGCCACCCTCCTCGGCCCCCGAATTCCACACGCCCTCTACCGCGTCGATGAAGTGATAAGCGGAGTGCTGGTTCTGGTCGAAGCGGATGGAGTCAAAGATGTAGAACTCAGGCTCCGGACCGAAGTACGCGGTATCGGCGACCCCGCTTCCTTTGAGATAATCCTCGGCCTTCTTTGCGATGTAGCGCGGATCACGCGTGTAGAACTCCGCGGTGAGCGGGTCCTTGACGAACGCGTGGATCAGCAACGTTGGATACTTCGCGAACGGATCCATCACTGCGGTCTCGGGATCGGGAACCAGGATCATGTCGGATTCTTGGATCTCCTGGAAGCCGCGGATCGACGATCCGTCGAACCCCAGGCCCTCCTCGAAGGCCTCCTCACCGAATTCTTCGAAAGGCATCGAGAAGTGCTGCAACAGCCCCGGCAGGTCTGAGAACCGGACATCGACGAACTGCGCGCCGTTCTGCTGACCGAGCTTCAGGGCATCGGATGGACTAGCTGCCATGCACCCTCCCTCATAGTTACCGCGTTCCTGAATGGCCGGACCCACCCTAATGCGAGGGCATTTCTCGGGAGTTTCGCCGGTGTTACGGGCCGGTAACGCGAGCGAGCCAGGCGGACAGGCGGTCCGCTTCCTCTTCGTAGGCGCGCCCGAGACCGTCCACGATCCACCCCTCGACTCTGCCCCCGTAGAGGGGGACCTTGACCTTCACCCGTCCGGTGATCACGCGCCGCGCCGCGCCTCCGTCGCCGACTATCCGGATCGTCCCCGATGCGGCCAGCAGATCGGCGCCGACCTCGGGATGAATCACCCAGTCCCAGCGCAGGTCGTCGGGGTCCCAGATCGCCTCCTCCTCCCACGCCGGCTCGGCGTCGCCGACGAAGGGGCGCGCGGCCCCGAGATCGATCCCGAGCACACTCCTGGTCCGGCGCACGACCGTTCCGTCCTCCTGTTCGACCTGGGACAGGACCTCACGGGCCTCGAGTGCGCCGACGTCGGAGAGGGATCTCTGAAAATCGAGGTCGAGGAGCACCGCGGCGACGGCTTCGGGAGGGGCGGCGAACGAGTGCTCGAAGGAGAAGTCCACGGCTGCGAAGAATACGGCTGCATGCCGGCCGGCGCCCCCGCGTTCTGGGTCACGATGGCATTGGGATCACGCGTCGAGCGCGAGGGAGAGCATGGGTCTTTGTCCGAAGAGCTCGGTCAGTTGACTCTTGCAACAACAGTTGACAGTCATTGACTTAGTGGACGAATCGGACTAGCGTTCGAGGGTAGTCCTCCCGGCGGCGAGCCGGAGGCAAGCGGAGCGTGGCTGGTGCGAATTCGGCGGAGACCGGCACAAGACCCGGTCTCGGCCCTGCCGACTAATTCAGGGGAGGTCACCCAGGTGTCCCGTCTGCGTCTCGGCGCGGCGTTCTTGATCGTCGTATTCCTGCTGGCCGACGGCCTCGCCGCGCACGCCGACCCAGACCACGGCCGCCGGCGAGGACGGTCACGCTCTCCAGGACAAGCGCAGCCGTCGCCCTCGCCGAGTGCCTCGCCCACCCCCACCGCCTCGCCCACCCCCACCGAGTCTCCGACTCCCACGCCGTCGCCGTCGCCGGAGCCGGATTCCGGGGCCGTCGAGATCAGCGCGCGCGTGCGCGAGACGCTCGTTCAGATGGGCGACCAGGTCCACTACACCGTCCTCGTGTCGAACCCGGGCAACGGTGCCCTCGAGGACGTCGTCGTGGTCGACCTCGTGCCGCGCGAGCTCGATGTTGTCGCGGTCCCCCTCCCGGACGGCGTCGAGGCGGTGCAGTTCGGCCGTCACGAACAAGATGAAGACGTCGTGTGGGTGCTTGCGCCGCTCGAGCCGGGGGCCACGATCGAGCTTCCCTGGACCGGACGCGTCACCGCCCTCGGCGATCTTGCGGCGACCAATTCAGTGCAGGTGATCGTCCGGAGCGCTCCGGCCGCAACCGACGAGGTGCAGAGCTACGTCGCCGGCGTCCGCGACCGTCGACCAAGCAATCCCGCGTTCACTGAGACCAAACGAGAGGTCGTCACGGTGGCGGTCCCCCGCGCGGGGGTCCAGGGGGCGGCCGCGCCCCTTCCCGTTACCGGCGCGGACTCCGACCGTCTCGTCCTGGCGGGGGGTCTCTTGATCCTCATTGGATGGGGGCTGCTCGGCGCCTTGCGTCGCAGGAGAAGGCCGATCGCGGTGCTCATCGTGATCGCGCTGACGATGAGCGCATGCACGTCGGACCAACCTCAGTCCGAAGACGACGCCGAGGTCAAGGGCACCAGGATTGAGCGCGAGGACTTCGAGACGCAGGAGCCGCCAGAGCAGGGCGGCGACGAAACCCCGGAGGGCGACGAAGGCGGGCCGGACGAAGACGCGGACCTCGGAGAGGAACCGGACGAAGCTCAAGAGCCCCCGACCACCGCGGCCCCAGCGGCACCGGTCGTCCCCGAGGTTGAGTTCGTGCGGCGGGTCGAGGTGGTCGAGATCACCGCCAACGATTTGCCGGTACGGACCCTCGGGCCGGTAGAGGGGACCAACACGCTCACCTACCGCTGGAACGACGACGACGGCGAGATCGAGCAGGCGGGGTCGTCTCTGCGGGTGACCCCCGGGTTGACCGCCGAGGTCCAGTCATCGCTCGCGGTCGGCAACATTGCTCCGGACGGCAACGTCCAGGTCACGCTGACCCTCACGAACCACTCGCCGGACGAGCGCATCGCGGTCGAGGGTCGCCTGATTCAGGAGATCTTCGACCCTTCCGGGCTCGTGGCCCGCCTCGAATCGGAGCGTTTCGACGTGGTCCTCAATCCGAACGGCTCGATCACCGCCGACTTTTCTTATCGCGTTCCGAGTGGCGACTACACGGTCGTGGCGTCCTTCGACCCCGAGTAGAGCACCAAGGGATGCCAAGCCCCCGCTCCATGAAAAGCTGTTTCGCGCTGTTTATCAAAGGTGTATTCCGGTATATTTGGGACAGCGAAGAAACACGTTGGCGTTTACACCGAGTCACCAGCCGAGCGAGGCTTCAACTCTTCCGAGAGATAAGCGGACGCAAGGACCGGCCATCCGGTCTTAATTGACCGCTTCGACCGGGCGGGAGTCCGTCGCGTCAATATGCGGGTCCCTGCCCGAACTCAGCCCGCTCGGGAGCACCGAATGATGCACCTCGCCGGCTCGTACCCAGTGCCCGCTCCTTACTTTCGACCAGATCCGGCCGCGGGGTCCCGACATCTGCTCGGACCGCTGTGGCTCTCTTCCGCGTCTGCACACAGGCTCCGCTCGATCCTTGGGGAGGTCGCTGATGTTCCTCCGAAACACCATCCGGGCGCTGTTCCTCGGTTCCCTCGTCGCCGTCCTGCTGCTCCTTTTCGTCAATGTGGCTTTCGCCCATCACAAGGACGGCCACGAGCAAGGTGGCGGCAACCATTCACAGGAATCCAACCCGTCCGACGATTCCGATAGCAGGAAAGGATCATCTCGAGGCAGAGGCGCCAAGCAAGGGGACCATTCATCCGGAGGATCGGATAATCAAGCTCAAGGGTCCGAATCGGATGGTCAATCTCAGGGCTCTAGATCGGATGGAACGAGTCAAGGCTCTGGTTCCGGGTCCAGCGCCGCCAACCCAAGCGATCAGAAGAATCAGTGCGATCCGAGCCATCACAGCGATACCGGGCACGGTGCCAACCAGAGCGGCCCTTACGACAACACGTGCGAACCCGAGCACGAGCCCGGCAACGGCGTGGGCAACGGGAGGCGCGTGGGTCAACCCTGTGCTGGATGCGTGGGCAACGCCGACGACAAGAACCCGCCCGGGCAGTTTCCCGACGGGACCGACCTAAATGCAGGCTACGAATGTGATCGGAACCAGGGAGTCGGCAAGGAAAACCCGGCGCACACCGGCTGCCCCGTCGTCCCCCTGGCCCCACCCCCGCCGGGGCCACCCGGGCCGCCGGGACCACCGGGACCACCGGGGCAACAACCGAGCTTCCCCGAAATCCCGGATGTGGTGGCGCCGACCATCATCGTCCGCGACGTGACCCCGCCTCAGCCCCAGCCGCCCGCCGTAGGCGTGAGCAGACTCCCCGTCACGGGACAGTCTGGAGTGCCCAATCTGCTCTGGACCGCCGTGTCCTTGATCGCGCTCGGAGCGCTGTTGGTGCGACGGACGAGAGGCACTTCTCGGTAGGAGGCCATCGGTCAGGTGGGGGGGCCGGAGCGACTGGTTCCGGCCCCCTCGGCTGTACGCCAGCAGGACACCCTTCCCCTGAAGTCACTCACGCGAAAGCCTGCTCCGGGCTCTAGTCGGTGCGCCGATCTATCGCATACGAGGAGTGGGTATCCCGTTTGGAAACCGCCTTCATCTCCGTCGCGATCTCAGATGCCCGACCGGGGTTGTTCAGTTCACGTTGGAGGCTGCTGACGATTCCGACAGACACGGTCATGATGGGGAATCGATGGACCCGATCCTGTCGGTCGGTTACCTCGATGTGACCTCGGCCGAGGTCGGCCACGTCATACATGGTCGGTATGGTGCTGTCCCACAAGGAGATCGCCTCGGCGGCGATGGCTTCTGCAAAGGCAGGAGGCACGATGGCGACGAAGTCATCTCCACCCACATGACCGATAAAGGTGCCCGCACTGTACCGGGCAACCGCATCCTGAAGGCATGCGGCCGCAAGCTTCAGCACCTCATCTCCCCGCGAGAATCCGTAATAGTCGTTGTAGGCCTTGAAATGGTCGAGATCCATGTAGAGGACCGCAAATGGGCGCTGCTCTCGGATGACCCGTTCGAGCTCCTCTTGTAGGGAAGCATTGCCGGGAAGGTTGGTAAGCGGACTGGCGGATCTCATCATCCGAGTGCGATAGATGCTCGTACGAACTCGCGCCAGCAGCTCGCTCGGGTTGAACGGCTTCGAGACGTAGTCGTCGGCCCCGGCGGCCAGGCCCTCGACCTTGTCTCCCACGAGAGTGCGGCCGGTCACGAGGATGATCGGAACGCTCGCAGTGTGAGGGTGACCGCGCAGCAATCGACAGACCTCGATCCCGTCTCTAACGGGAAGCATCACATCGAGCAGGATCAGATCTGGTCGCCTCCGGATGGCAAGCTGATAGGCGGATTCACCGTCGGCGGCGAGGGAGACGTCATACCCCTCGAGCAGGAGGTTCATCTCCAGGAAGCGGCGCACCTCCGGATCGTCTTCGGCGACGAGGACGGCTGCTTTGAGAGCCTCCGACGGCGTGCTCGTAGTGGTCCGTACCGAGGTCGATGACAAGGCTGGGCTGCCTACCTCGACCCGGTCAATGTACGCGCCGTCGCTCCGTTTGGTTGGCTCATCACTTTGCTCTGCGATTGATTGCGGATCGTGGGTATCATTTGTCATCCTGGTTCGACGGGGATGAGAAGAAGCCTTTGCTCGAAGCTCTTTCACGGATCAGAGCTCATCCGACGTGACTCATTCTGTCTCGGGGTCCCCCCCAGCTCAATAGACCAGAGGAGCGATGTGCTTGTACTCGAAGTGACCACCCCGGATAGGCCGGATGCGCGGACGGCACTAGTCTCGGACCGGCCCAAAGCATGAGAGACCCGAGCCCTTGACAAAATCATCCCCTTCATCCGCTATGGAGTGGTTAGTCCTTTTGTCCTGCGCCGGGCGGATCAGGCCGGATGGGGAGCCACGGCCACGCCGCGGCTGACAGGGCAATTCCCGTCGCGCGATCTTCTGGCAGGAAATGGGACTTGGCCGGCGAAGATTACCGTCCAACCAATCAGGGTGAGCACATGAAGGCGGACATGAATCAGGGAAAGCATGAGACCGGCAGGGAGTCCATCCGGTTGGACGCGGATCAGGTCGATGCATCCATCCTCGAACGCGCCCTTGCCGAACTTCCGGGGATCCGGGGTGCTCGAGTGGTGGCCCACCTCGCCGGGATCGAATCCATTCGTGTGCTCGCCATTCCGGAGCGTTCGACACCGAACGTCATCGACGATGTCGTCGGTATGGTGCGGCGGCACGGCGGGCAGGTCGCGCCCGATGCCGTTCAGGTCCTGCGCGTGGGGGAGGTGCGAAACGGGATTCATCGGCGGAAGCTGTCTTCGGTGAACACCCATCGCTCGGACGAGCGGTTCACGGCACGAGTTGCTCTGGAGCTCGGGGGAGATGTGCTCGTCGGAGAGGACGAAGCGCCGGTCGGTCGGCGATTCGAGCACCGCTCGATGGCCTCGGCGACGCTGGATGGGGTTCGGCGGATACTCGACGTGCAGGTCGAGCTGGAAAGCGTACAGATCTTGCCCTTGGGCACCGACCGCCTCGTGTCGGTCATCCTGAACGTGGAAGGGAGTTGCCTCGTAGGATCGGCCATGGTCCGTGTCGATGAGTACGACGCCATTGCGCGCGCGACCCTTGACGCATTGAATCGATTGATCGCTCGCGCGTATGCCGAGCAAGCGTCTTAGTGCACCAGGCCTTTCCTGAAGGCTTCCGCGACCGCCTCGGTGCGATCGCGCACGTTGAGCTTTCTGAAGATCTGCTTTAGGTAGGTCTTGACCGTCTCCTCAGACACATGGATGTGCTCGGCGACCTCGCGCGTGGACTTGCCGTGGGTGAGCTGCTGGAGTACCTCGAGCTCGCGGTCGGTCAGCGCCCTCGGGTCCCGGCCCCCGATGCGGCCGAACACGCCCTCGGTAACGTTGGGGTCGAGCACCGAGCGTCCCTCGACGACGTCGCTGATCGCCTGGGCGACCGCCTCACGCGATGACCCCTTCGAGAGGTATCCGTCGGCGCCCGCCTTGACTGCCTCGGTGACCGTGCCGGGATCGGTGAACATCGACAGGATCAGGATCTTGGTCTCTGGTCTTTCCTCCTTTATCCGCCGCGTCGCCTCGATGCCGTTTACTTCAACGCCGAGGTTGACGTCCATGAGGACGACATCGACACCTTCTTTGAGGGCCTGCTCGATCGCCGCGTCACCAGTGTCGACCACTCCCACGAGCTGGATTCCCTCGACCATCGACAGCATGACCTCGAGTCCCTCGGACACGAGCGTGTGGTCCTCTGCGATCAACACTTTGAGGGTCACTGTGAGATGCCGCCCGGGAGAATCGCCTCGAGGCGGGTGCCGCTGCCGGGCCGCGAATCGAGCTCGATGCGTCCGCCGACGCTTGCAGCGCGCTCTTTCATCAGTCTCATGCCCACGTGATCTGCTCCTGTCTCTGCCGCCGGATCGAACCCGGTCCCCTCATCTTGGACGACGATATGCACCATTGCATCCTCTTCGACGATTTTTATGGTCACGGTGGTGCTGTTCGAGTGCTTGAGGGCATTCGTGAGCCCTTCTTGGAGAATCTGGAAGGCAGCCAGCGCGACGGGCACGGGCGGCTCGCTTCTGATCTCGCCTTCGATGACGACCTCGGCGCGCCAGAGCGTCGAGAGCTGATCGGCGAACTTGCGGATGGTCTCCATGAGCCCGCCCGCTTCGATCGACGACTTGCGGAGGTCGACGAGCGATTCCCGTAGGTTGTTGATTCCACCATCGAGCGCTTCGCGAGCCGAAGTGATCGCCTTGCGAGCCTTTTCGTCTTCTCCCGCGGCGAGAAGGTCGAGCGCGTTTCCGGTCCCATAGGTCGCGGCGGCCAGCATTTGCAGGCTGGAGTCATGGATGTCTTCCGCGATTCGTTTGCGTTCTCGCTCGCGTTCCTCGAAGACCTTTTCGGTCGCGGCCAGGAGCGCCTCTTGCTG
>JBOGXF010000030.1:0-11054 GCA_050694275.1 Actinomycetota bacterium
TCCGGGTCGGGCAAGAGCACCCTGCTCCGCTGCGTTGCAGGACTGGAAGAGGTCGACGAGGGGCGGGTGCTTGTCGACGGTCGCGATGTCACTCGAGCGATGCCGGGGGAACGAGACGTCGCGATGGTGTTTCAGGAGCTAGCTCTGTATCCACACATCTCCGTGCGCGACAACATCAGCTTCGGTCTCAGAGCGCGCCGGACCGGGCGTGAGGAGATCGACGAACGGATAACGCGCGTGACCGCCATGCTCGAGATCGAAGACATTCTCCATCGCAGACCGAACGAGTTGGCGGGCGGCGAGAAGCAACGCGTGGCACTCGCCCGCGCCATCGTGCGCGAGCCGGCTGCGTTTCTGATGGACGAACCCCTTTCGAACCTCGACGCCGAGCTACGGATGCACGCGCGCGCAGATATCCGTGGGCTTCAGCGTGAGCTCGACACCACCACGATCTACGTCACCCATGACCAGGTCGAGGCGATGACGATGGGAGATCGAGTCGCGGTCCTGCGCGCAGGCCGTCTGGAGCAGGTGGATCGGCCGATCCTTCTCTACGATCGTCCCGCTACGACTTTCGTTGCCGGCTTCTTGGGAAACCCGCCGATGAACCTCTTTCCCGCAGACCTACTCGATTCCGGTCACGGCGCGACCACCCTTGGCGTTCGGCCGGAGAAGATCCGTCTCGTGACACCGGACCACGCGTCTTTGTCGGGCCGAGTGCGAGCGGTCGAACCCATCGGGGGTGAATCGATCGTCCACGTCGATGTCCGTGATCAGCGCTTCTTCGTGCGGGTCGGGCGCGACTCGGCGCCCTCTGAGGGAGAGGATGTCGGTCTGGACATCGGCGCGCCCGATGTCTATCGGTTCGACGACGCGGGACGAGCGCTCGGATGAGAACCATGCGCTCCGATTCAAGGATTCTCGCTTCTCCCTATCTCGTCGGGCTCGCCCTATTGATCGCGATTCCCGCCGTGGGAGCCATCGCGCTGGCGTTCTCGGAATTCGCCGGACTCGATGATCCCAGCTTTACCGGTCTGGACAATTTCGTCCGACTGGTCGGCGACGACGCGTTCTGGCGGTCCCTCGGGAACTCTCTCGTGTACATCGCGATCGCGGTACCGCTGAGATTGGGCGCAGCGGTGGGTTTCGCCCTGCTGCTGCATCGTCGAGGGACGGGTCTGGGTGCCGCGCGCGTCGCCGCGTACCTTCCCACCGTCGTCCCCGATGTCGCCTACGCGCTGCTGTGGTTGTGGATCTTCAATCCGTTCTTCGGCCCCCTCAGCCTGGGGTTCTCGTCGATCGGGCTCTCCTCGCCTGAGTGGCTAACCGATCCGTGGGCGGCTCGCGTCGGCATCGCCGTGATGGGTGCGTTTCAGATCGGCGAGGCGTTCGTGGTCGCGCTCGCGGCCCGTCGCGCCATCCCGCAGAGCCTCTACGAGGCCGCTGCGGTGGACGGCGCCCGCCCCTGGTTCACGCTCACTCGCCTGACCCTTCCGGTCATGGCCCCGATCCTCGCTCTCCTGGTGCTGCGAGACGTCGTGTTCACGCTGCAGACGAACTTCGTGCCCGCCCTCGTGGTAACCGAAGGCGGGCCCCGCTACGCGACGACCTACCTGCCTTTGTTCGTCTATGAGAACGCCTTTAGGTATTTCCGCTTTGGATACGCATCCGCCGTCACGCTGACCATGTTCTTGATCACCGCCGCGATCGTCTTCATCCAATTCCGCATGGCGCGCAGATGGAAGCTGCTGTAGATGAAGCTTGTTGCTTTTAGCCACCGCTCCGGTCGCAGGGCGCGACGAGATCAAAGGGTGCTCGCCGCGCTCGGCGAAGCCATGCTCCCCGAGGGCCACGGCCTCCCTGGCCACGAGCTCACCGATCTCGCCCGTCGCATCGATGAGCGAACGGCGACGTGGGAGCCACAGACGCGAACCCGCGTCCGGTGGCTCTTGCGGGCGTGGGATTTGTCGCCCCTTTTATCGCGGCATCTCAAGCGGTTCACATCGCTCGATCACAAGGAGCGTGCTCGCTGGGTCGCGCGCGGGTATCGGTCGCGGTGGGCTCTGCGTCGCAACCACGTCGTCGCCCTCAAGCAGCTTCTCTACTTCGAGTGGGCGTCGACGCCCGAGATCGAGGAGGCCCTCGGCTACGACTACCGGTGCCGAAAAGAGGAGCCAACGGGATCACCAGAGCCGGCCGACTATCACCGATCGGGGAACGCGATCCGAAGCGGCGCGATCCCGTTGCGCCTGCTCGATCGGAGGTCTTTTGCCGACGTGCCTGATGCGGCCCTCGAGACGGTGGGGTGGCCCGAAATCGGCGACGGGCACAGGGAGCACGCCGATGTCGTGGTGATCGGATCCGGCGCCGGCGGGGCAGTCGTCGCCGCGACGCTCGCCGAGTCGGATCTCGACGTGGTCGTGCTCGAAGAGGGTTGCCGGGTCTCGGCCGAGGAGGATTTCACCGGGCCCCCGTGGCATCGTTTCCAGCGCTTCTGCCGCGACGACGGCATGACCGTCGCGCTCGGATCACCCCCGATCCCTTTGCCGCTCGGAAAGGTCGTCGGCGGCACGACCGTCGTCAACTCCGGGACGTGCTTTCGGGCTCCGGATCGCGTCCTGGCGCGCTGGCGCTCGGAGTTCGGGCTCGAAGGCCGGGGCCCGGACGAGATCGCGCCGTTCTACGAGTCCATCGAGGACTTCCTGAACGTTCGTCCGGTGCCGTGGGAGTTGCTCGGTCCCAACGGCGAAGCCGCTCACCGCGGCGCGGTCGCGCTGGGTCTCAGCGGTGGCCCGCTGTTGCGGAACATCACCGACTGCCACGGGTGCGGCCAGTGCGCGTTCGGCTGTCCCACCGGGGCCAAACAGGCGATGCACGTCTCCTATCTGCCGCGCGCCCAGAGGGCGGGGGCGCGTATCTACGAGCGCTGCCGCGTCGACCGAATCGTGACCGAAGGGAGCCGAGCGACCGGCGTCGAGGCGAGTCTCCTGTCCCTCGACGGTAGGCGCAGGGGTCGCCTTCGCGTCGATGCGGACCACGTCGTCGTGTGCGCCGGCGCGATCCATACCCCGGCCCTGTTGATTCGCAGCGAGATCCGAGACCGCGCGGGCCAAACCGGACACAACCTCCGCATTCATCCCGCGACCGGCGTAGCGGCCCTGTTCGATCACGATCTGTACAACTGGAAGGGAACGCTCCAGAGTTACTACGTAGACACTCTGTTCGACACACACGACGTCATGCTCGAGGCGACGACCGCGACCCCGAGCCTCGGCGCGGGATCCGTCTCGGGAATCGGCGCCGACGCGATGGAGGCGCTCGCCGCCTTCAGGCGCGTCGCCACGCTCGGTTTGTACGTGTCGGATACATCGCGCGGTCGCGTCGTACCCCTTGTAAAGGGACAGATCGCCATCACCTACCGGCTCAATCGTCTCGACGGCCACAGGCTTTCGGTGGGACTCGGTCTCGCGGCCGAGATCATGCTCGCGGCCGGAGCATCGAGCGTCCAGCTCGGCTTGCCGCGCCTCGACGAGGTGAGCTCTTCGGACGACCTCGAGTACCTGAGGGAGGGACACGTTCCCCGGAGCCACCTGAAGCTGACCGCTTTCCATCCCATGGGAACCGTCCGGATGGGGGCCGATGGGGATCGGTCGGTCGTCGATCCCAAAGGACGGCATCATCAGGTGGCGGGGCTCTGGGTGGGCGACGCGAGTACGTTTCCCACGTGTGTGGCGGTCAACCCACAGATGACGATCATGGCATTCGCCGAGCAGACGGCCGGTTATCTCCTAGAGGAGGCGTGATGGAACTTTCGAACACAACAGGGATCGTGACCGGCGCGTCGCGCGGCATCGGCGTCTTCATCGCCGAGGCGCTGGCGGACAAGGGCGTGAGTCTCGCTCTCGCGGCGCGCAGCGCCGACGATCTTGCACACACGGCAGAACGGATCACGGGTCGAGGGATCAAGGCGATCGCGATCCCGACCGACGTCACCAAGCGAGAGGACCTCGAGAGTCTCGTCGAGCGGACGACTCGGGAGCTGGGTCCGGTCGACCTGCTGATCAACAACGCGGGCGTCGAGATGGTCGGTTACTTCGAGCGGCTCGATCCGGATGGAATCGAGCGAGCGATCCACGTCAACCTCACCTCACTCATCTTCCTGACTCGACTAGTGGTTCCGAGCATGATCGAGCGAGGGCGGGGGCACGTTTGCAACATCGCGTCGGCCGCCGGCAAGGCGGCGCGTCCGTACGGGTCGGTCTACTCCGCTACCAAGCACGGGGTTGTCGGCTTCTCCTGGTCGCTCAGGGCCGAGCTCGGCACGAGTGGCGTCGAGGTATCGGTCGTGTGCCCGAGCTATGTCTCCGATGTCGGCATGTTCGCGCGCAGGGACGCCGGCAAGCCTCCCCGAGCGCTTGCCACCTGCACTCCGGAAGAGGTCGCACGCCAGGTCGTCAAGAGCATCGAAACGAATCGCGCCGAGGTTGTGGTGGGCTCGCCGATCGTCAGGCTCTCCGACGTCGTTCATGCCTTGTCGCCGGATCTCGCAATCTCCATCGGCAAGCGCGGTCCCTATCGCTTCCTGAAGAGGGAGGCGACCGGTTCCGAGTGAAGCGAATCGCCGCTTTGTTCTTGGCGGGCGCCGTGGCTCTCGTCGGGTGCTCGGGCGGGTCGGACATCACGACGGACAACGGGATCCCGTCGGACTGCGGCCTCCCGACCCCGAGCCCGGGCCTGCGCACCCGGCTCGTGCCCGCGTATTTCGTCCTCGAGGGGGCCGAGATAGCCATGGTTCAGCGGCGCCGGGGCGGGTACGTGGCGGCGATCAACCTCCCGTACTCGGTGACCCCGGCGCTGGGCCGTTACCGCGAGGTACTGGGCGAACAGGGCTACGAGGAGCTCGGCATCGACAACGAGGGTTTCGAGGCCGAGGTCTTCTTCAGAAGCGGCAAGCAGATCGGGCAGATCCAGATCCGGCAGTCCATCTGCGAGGACGCGACGGTCGCGTTCGTCAACGTCGTCTCCAGAGAAACGATGAGGTGAACGGGCACCCGTCGGTGGGCGACGCGATACGCCGGTATTATGGCGCGTGGTCGCGGCCGAGCGACAAGCTGCAGCTATCTAGGAGGAAGATCCGCATGACGTACGTCATCGCCGAGCCCTGTATCGGCGTCAAGGACAGAGCGTGCGTCGACGAGTGCCCGGTCGACTGCATCTACGAGGGCGAGGACCAGCTCTACATCCACCCCGAGGAGTGCGTGGACTGCGACGCGTGCTTGCCGGCCTGCCCGGTCGACGCCATCTACCCCGAGGACAGCGTGCCGAGCGAATGGCAGGAGTACACGCCCAAGCAGGCCCAGTGGTTCGAGGACAACCCCGAGGCGTCCGGGGGGGCCATGGAGAGCCCCTTCGCCCCGGCCGAGGAGCGCGGCGAAGGCTAGGTGCCCCGTCAGGCAACGTCCACCGCGTTCAGCGGGCGAAAAGACTGCACCATGCTGCGTTCTCGGTCGCCCCGATACTCCCCGGTATCGGGGCTCCCTGCGGCCTTGCCTGGCTTGCTTTTCGCGCCGCTGAAACATCGCCAACGTCACCTGACGGGGCACTAGGTGTCCCGGTGGCAGAGCCCCCGGGGGACTGGAAGCCCCTGCTCGGACGGAAGGTCTCGGTTCGCTATCGGCTGCGAGAGGACCCCGAGCATCCCTTCTCGGAAGCGATCGGAATCGTTCAGTCCGTTGACGGAAAACGCATCGAGATCATCAACCGGCGCGGCGAGATCGCGGCGATAGACACCGCCGACGTGCTCGCGGCGAAGATCTTTCCGGCGTGATCGTCCTCGCCACCGACCGGAAACCGGAGCTCGAATTGCGCCGCTTTACCAGGGATTTTTCGTTCAGGAAGCCGACACGCGCTGCTAAGATGCAGGTAACGAAAGATTCACACCAACCGCCCGAACGGGCTGGGAGGAATCGGAACCCGCGATGAGCGCACAGGTCGCGCCCCCTAAGGGGGGCGACCGCCAGACAGTCGATCGAGTAGTGATTCGCTTCGCCGGGGATTCCGGCGACGGGATGCAACTCACAGGGGACCGGTTCACTTCCGCCACCGCCTTCTTCGGCAACGACCTCTCGACCCTGCCCGACTTCCCGGCCGAGATCCGTGCCCCGGCCGGGACCATTCCCGGCGTCTCTGCGTTCCAGATCCATTTTGCCGATTACGACATCCTGACCCCGGGCGACCAGCCCGGAGTGCTCGTGGCAATGAATCCCGCGGCCCTGAAGGCGAACCTCAAAGACCTCATGGCCGGGGGACTGCTGATCGTCAACACCGACGCCTTCGAGAAGAGGAACCTCGATAAGGCGGGATTCGACACCAACCCGCTCCAGGATGGCTCATTGTCCGGCTATCAGGTCTACGAGATCCCGATGACGACGATGACGCTTCAGGCGATCAAGGACGTCGGGCTCAACAAGAAGGAAGCGGGCCGCAGCAAGAACATGTTCGCCCTCGGGGTTCTGTCGTGGATGTACGGGCGACCCATCGACCCCACGATCAACTGGCTCGAGAAGAAGTTCGCCAAGAAGCCCGCGATCCAGCAAGCGAACGTCGCCGCGCTCAAGGCGGGGCACGCCTTCGGCGAAACCGCCGAGCTGTCCGCGTTCGAGATCAAGCCGGCGACGCTCGCTCCCGGGACGTACCTGCGCGTGACCGGCAACCAGGCTCTCGCCTACGGGCTCATCGCGGCCAGCGTGCAGTCGAAGCTCCCGATGTTCTTGGGCTCCTATCCGATCACCCCTGCTTCCGACATCCTGCACGAGCTGTCGCGCCACAAGAACTTCGGCATTCGGACACTCCAGGCCGAGGACGAGATCGCCGCAGCCGGGATGGCTCTGGGAGCCGCATTCAGCGGCCACATAGGAGTGACCACGACGTCTGGGCCGGGGCTCGATCTCAAGTCCGAGACCATCGGGCTCGCGGTCGCCCTGGAGCTCCCGCTGGTGGTCGTCGACATCCAGCGAGGGGGGCCATCAACGGGACTCCCCACGAAGCCCGAGCAGTCCGACCTCCTGCACGCGATGTTCGGACGCCACGGCGAATCCCCGGTGCCGATCGTCGCCGCGTACAGCCCGCCCTCGTGCTTCTGGGCCGCGATCGAGGCGACCCGCATCGCGCTGAAGTACATGACGCCGGTGATCCTCTTGTCCGACGGTTACCTCGCCAACGGCGCCGAGCCGTGGCGGCTGCCGGCGGTCGAGAAGCTGCCGGACATCTCGGTGAGGTTCGTTTCGGATCCCAACGTCGGCGAGGACTTCTGGCCCTACCTGCGCGACGACACGACGCTCTCCAGGCCGTGGGCCATCCCCGGCACGCCGGGCCTTCAGCACCGCATCGGTGGGCTCGAGAAGGCCGACGGCACCGGAAACATCTCCTACGACCCCGACAACCATCACCTCATGACCCAGCTCCGCGCCGCCAAGGTCAAGGCCATCGAGGAAGACATCGATCCTCTCGAGTGGCAGGGAGATGAGGACGCCAAAGTGCTCGTTCTCGGCTGGGGCTCGACCTACGGCGCAATCGGGGCCGCGTGCCGCAGACTCCACGCGCGCGGCAAGAAGGTCGCGCGCGCCCACCTCAAGCATCTGAACCCGTTTCCCAAGAACACCGAGGAGGTCTTGCGGCGCTTCGATGTCGTGGTCATCCCGGAGATGAACATGGGCCAGCTCTCGAAGCTGATCCGCTCTGACTTCCTCATCGATGCGGTGTCGATCAACAAGGTCAAGGGGCGGCCGTTCGGAGCCGGCGAGCTCGAACGAGCGATCGAGGAGCTGATCGACCGATGACCGAGCAGGAACAGGTCGTGATGAGTCGAGGCATCACCGAGCGTTCCGGCGGCGTTTCGACGCTCACGCGCAAGGACTTCGTCTCCGATCAGGAAGTCCGGTGGTGCCCGGGTTGCGGGGATTACGCGGTTCTGGCGGCGATCCAGAGCATGATGCCCGATCTCGGCATCCCGCTCGAGAAGATCGTGTTCGTGTCGGGCATCGGTTGCGCGTCGCGTTTTCCCTACTACATGAACACCTACGGCGTGCACGGCATACACGGTCGCGCGCCTGCAATCGCCACCGGGCTGGCGACCGCGCGTCCGGACCTCCACGTGTGGGTGGTGATGGGCGACGGCGACG
Source organism: Actinomycetota bacterium (assembly GCA_050694275.1). Taxonomy (GTDB): domain Bacteria; phylum Actinomycetota; class CADDZG01; order CADDZG01; family WHSQ01; genus JBOGXF01. The sequence goes on from JBOGXF010000030.1 coordinate 8,181, forward strand.
CGTTGTCGATCGGTGGCAATCACCTCATCCATGCGCTCAGGCGGAACGTGAACATGACTCTCTTGATGTTCAACAACCAGATCTACGGACTTACGAAGGGGCAGTACTCGCCCACCTCCGAGGAGGGGAAAGTCACGAAGTCGACGCCCTTCGGATCACTCGAGCGTCCGTTCAATCCGATCTCGGTCGCCCTCGGGGCCGAGGCGAGCTTCGTGGCGAGGACCATGGACATCGAGCGCAAGCATCTGCCGGTGATCGTCAAGCGGGCAGCCGAACACCGCGGCGCCGCGTTCGTCGAGATCTATCAGAACTGCAACATCTTCAACGACGGCGCGTTCGCGGCGCTGACCTCCAAGGAGGGTGGCAGCGCCAAACGCATCTATCTCGAGCACAGGCAACCGATCCGCTTCGGCCAGGACGGCGAGAAGGGCGTGGTCATGAAGCCTTCGGGCGAGCTTGAGATCGTGAATGTCGAGGATGTCGGAGCCGACAAGATCCTGAGTCACGACGAAAGCCGCGACGATCCCTCTCTCGCCTTTGCGCTGTCGCGCCTCGCGAGCGGGCCCACGATGCCGACGCCCTTGGGAGTGTTCCGGTCGGTGGAGCGGCCCGTCTACGGCGACGCAATGGAACACCAGCTCCGGACTGCGGCCGAACAACAGGGCCCGGGCGACCTTCACCAACTGCTCAACTCCGGAGACGTCTGGACCGTCGAGTAATGGCCGGTGACCGTTCGCCCGAGGACGCGATCGAGAAGCGTGCCCGAGAGATTCCCGAATCGGACTCCCAATTCCTGTTCACTAATCGTTCTCTTCTAGTCGTTCCATGAGCCGGCGCAGCGTCGGTAGTTGCTCGCGGTCTCGCTCGCGGTTCGCTGCTTCTTTCGATCGGATGACATCCGCTATCGAGGCGACCCTTACCTCGAGCCCATCGATCTCGATGGTGACCGCATCTCGGGAGAGATCCTTGTAACCCCGCGTGCCGGCGGGCTCGAAGACGAGATCGAGCGCGCCCCGGTCGGTTACCAGCATGAACAGTGAATCGCTCCTGAGAAACTCCGCAGTGAACTCTCGTTCGGAGAACTCGTCTTTTCTCGGGTCCCATTCTTTGGCGCCCAACTCGGTGAGGGCGCGGCCCAGTCGGGATAGGTTCGAGGGCTCGAGGGAAGGGCAGATGTCAACGTCGTCGGTCCGCAAGGGCGAGCCTTGAAGCGTCGCGGCAAGGGCACCGATGATGATGTAGTCGACGCGATGGTGATTCAGCGTTGCCAGGATGTGATCAGCGGCGAGCACGTGCGCGGTGACCTGGCGAGCGTTGAACCACCCGAGCCGAGTGGGCCCATTCCTCGGTGGCGAGCATGTCCTGGTTACGTTCGAGCCGTTCCTTAGGCGTCATCCTTCGCCAGCGGGAGAGCACCGCTTCGGCCTGGGGGTCGGGCGCGGCAATCCGGGGATGCAACTCGAAGCCGCACGCCCGCACGGCACGCGTGACGGAATCGAACGAGGGCGAGCGGTCCCCTGATTCCCAACGTGCGACGACGGGCTGCCTGGTCCCCAATCGCCGAGCGAGGTCTGTCTGCGTCAGCCCCGCCCTGCGCCTCGCTTCTCGTATTACCTGCCCTCCGGTCATGAGACGATTATAACCAATTGGTTATCGGTTTCAGCGAGATGCTTGGAGAGCAGCGTGCCCCAGAAGTCGCCGACGCGGCTCCACCAGTAGGCTCCCGTCCATGACTGAGCGAGTCCACGGTGGGATCGCGGTTGCCAGGGCCCTCAAGGCGCTCGGGGTCGAGCATCTGTTCACGCTCACGGGGGGGCACATCTTCCCGATCCTCGACGGGTGCCATCAAGAGGGGATCAGGATCGTCGACACGCGGCACGAGCAGTCAGCCGCGTTTGCGGCCGAGGGATGGGGGCGGCTCACGCGCACCCTGGGTGTCGTTGCGATCACCGCCGGTCCCGGCGTGACCAACGCGATGAGCGCGTTCGCCCAGGCGCGCTTCAACCACGCGCCCGTGCTCGCCCTCGGCGGCCGGGCGCCGGAACATCGTTGGGGGCAGGGGAGCCTGCAGGAGATCGATCACGTTCCGTTCGTCGACCCCATCGCCCCGGCCCGCACGATCAAGGAGCCGGCGTCGATTCAGTCCGGGGTGTTCGAGGCGGCGCACGCAGCGCTACTTCCGCCGCGCGGCCCCCACTTTGTCGATTTCCCGCTCGATCTGTTCTTCACCATGGTCGACGCGCCGAGTGCCGCGCCGGATCTCCTCAGCACGGCGTCTCCAGACCAGGGCGATGTCGACAAGGTGTGCGAGTTGCTCGAAGGCGCCACCCGGCCGATCGTCGTCGCCGGGTCCAACGTCTACCTCGATAGGGCCGAAGGCGGTTTGATCCGCCTCGCCGAGGCGGCCGAGGCCCCCATCTTTGTCAACGGCCAGGGCCGAGGATGCGTGCCGGCCGATCACCGCCTTGCGTTCGCTCGCAGCCGTTCGAAGGCGATGAAGGAGGCCGACCTCGTGGTCGTCGCCGGGACTCCGCTCGACTTCCGCCTGGGTTTCGGGCAGGGATTCGCCGAGGGGACAAAGATCGTTCATGTCGATTCGCACCCGTCCGGAATCGCACGACATGTCGCCCTCGCCGCATCGGTTGTCGGCCCCCTCGATCAGACCCTCGAGGGAATCGCGGCCGGCATCGAGAAGTCGGCCGATTCCAAGGAATGGCTAGAGACGTTGCGTCGAGTCGAAGAGGAGAAGCGGGAGTCGGCACAAGCGGAGCTTCACTCGACCGCTACACCCATTCATCCCATGCGCATATACGGCGAGCTCGTGCCCTTGCTCGAGCGCGACGCGATCGTCGTCGGCGACGGGGGCGATTTCGT
>JBOGXF010000031.1:0-2954 GCA_050694275.1 Actinomycetota bacterium
AGATAGTTGCTCTTTCCGTCACCGAACGGCAAGATGCAACAGGAGGTTAGGTCCCAATGTTTCTACGATGTCGTGACGGTTGGAACCTAGGGAAAAACCTCTACGATGTCCTGGCGGCTACCCACTAGCCTTCCTTTTGGGGTACGAGTGGCGCGTGACGACCCGTCTCCGACTGGTCGTTCGGCAACGGACCGGAGTATCGGTGACCGACGTGGACGGTGACGGACCTGCGAGCTCCGCGCCTCGGCCCGTCCACAAACCGCTGTCTGGGACCGGGCCTGCCGTGCTGGCGGTCAGTTGTCGCGAGGCACTTGGCGAGGTCGCCGAACATTACGCGGCAGCCGTCGATGCTCAAGAGCTAAGTACCCTTCACATGTCCGGAATGCTCTCGCCGTCCGAGATTCGTGGTCTGGCACGCGCGTGCGGACTTGAGCTTCGCCGGTTGAACAACCGGGGGGTGGATAAGCATCTGCTGATGCTTGGACCCGCTGCACTCGCGGTTTTCGCCGGATCGAGCGCTAATGCCAGCGGGCCGGTAACAATTCCGTTCTGGAACGGGCAAGCGTTCGTCAGTCCGATCGTGATCGGAGGAAACGCGAATCCGGGCACATAGGGGCCAAAGGCTTCCGCCTTGGTATCCCGACCGCGTGTTCGTCCCGAGCTATCTTCACCCGGCTGATACAGGCCCGTCTTTCCACGCGCACGAGAGAGTTTCACGGGCGTCCGTGCGTCACAGAGTCTTCTCTACGAACTGGTGCGCGACGAATAGATCGTCCCTCATTCACGCCCGCACTCAACAGGTTCGAGCAACGGGTATCCGGGAGCGGATTCACGAATTGGGGATGGGCGACCAAAGCCGACTCCCCGGCGGCAGGTGTGGTAGATCTTTAGATCTGTAGATCTTTTTGTCATAGGGGGGTGCTACAAAAGGATGGCTGCGAGAACAACAGGCACCGTCTCCCTCGGAGACCTACTTAAGAGAGGCACCTTGCAGGCTGGAGAAACGCTCGTCATCCGCCGTCGCTCTGCACCTGACATCGAGGGCAAGCTTGAGACCGACGGGCACGTCCGGGTTGGTCGCGCCGTCTACGCGTCGCCTTCGGCAGCGGCGAAACATGCCCTCGGAGTCAGGTCGGTCGATGGCTGGTTACGGTGGCGCGTGCCTCGCCTTGATCACAAGACGCTAGCTGAGATTCGTGAAGGTGACTGATGAGGAGATTGTTCGGCACCCCATCAGCGAATGGCGGCCGCTGGCACGGTTTGTCGCTCGATCAGCTCGGTGAGGAGCCTTTCGGGACGATCCTTGCGGACCCACCCTGGCGTTTCCAGAACCGCACCGGCAAGGTCGCGCCCGAGCATCGCAGGCTGTCTCGCTACGACACTCTGACTTGGAAGGAAGTCGCGGAGATGCCGGTCAGTTACGTCGCTGCGGAGCAGTCTCATTGTTACCTCTGGGTTCCAAACGCGCTGCTAGGTGAGGGGATGCGAGTGTTGGAGGCGTGGGGCTTCACGTACAAGACCGTGCTGATCTGGCACAAGATTAGGAAGGATGGCGGCAGCGACGGCCGCGGCGTCGGTTTCTACTTCCGCAACGTCACTGAGGCGGTGCTGTTCGGCGTGAAGGGCAAACTTCGGACCCTCGATCCCGGAAGGCGTCAGGTTAACCTCATCGCCAGCCGCAAACGCGAGCACAGCCGGAAACCCGACGAGCTGTACGACATCATCGAGGCGTGCAGCCCCGGACCCTACCTTGAGTTATTCGCCCGCTATCCGAGACGCGGCTGGGTCGCGTGGGGCAATGAGGCTGACCCCTCGGTGACGCCGCGCGGTCGCCAGTACCCCGCCTACAGTTAGGCGGAGCGTCTACGTTTCGAGGCAGCGGTCGGTAATCGCGACGACGAGCAGCGGGCAGCCTCCGGCGTCCCCACGAGTCATGCGAGGCTCGAGCTTCCCTAGTGGACCCGCGCAGAAATCCCGCGCGCATCTCAGGCGACCTTGAGGGGCTTGCCATCGTAGGTCCAGGCGAACGGCTTCGCAGTGCGGTTGTAGTCGGCGATGAAGGCCATGATCCGCTCGATCATGTCTTCGCGCGACGCGAAGCTGCCGCGCTTGATGAGCCGGCGCGTGAGGATCGAGAAGAACAGCTCAACCTGGTTGAGCCACGAGGCCCCCGTGGGGGTGTAGTGGATGTGGAACCGTTTGTGCCGCGAGAGCCACTTCTTCGTCTCCTTGGAGATGTGGGAAGAACCATTGTCCAGGACGACGTGGATCGACAGGCCCTTTTCGACCTTGGCGTCGATGTCGTCGAGGAAGTGGCAGAAGTTCGTCGAGTTGGTCGACTCGATGCCGTCGGCAGCGAAGATCCCGCCGTTGTGGACGTCAAGGGCGGCGATGAGGTGGGCCACCCCGTGGCGGGTGTAGTGGTGCTCGTGACGCTCGGGCCGACCGGGCGTCACCCGCGTGTCGGGGGCGTTGCGCGAGCGCACCCCTATCTGCGACTTCTCGTCCACCGACAGCACCAGGGCGCGCTTGGGCGGGTTGAGATAGAGCCCGCACACGTCCGCGGCGCGCTCCCAGAAGTCAGGGTCGTCGCTGCGGGTGATCCACCCCTGCACGAGGTGCGGCTTGATGTCGAGCTCGGCGAGGATGCGCCCGATCTGCGACGCCGAGATCCCGACCTCGTCTTCGAGCGCGTCGGCAAGCTGCGAGTGGCTCCAGTGGGACGCCGGATCCGGCGCCACCGTGGTCACCGTCGCCACGATCTTGAGGCGGTCGTCGTGGCCGTAGACGGATGGGCGCCCCGGGCGGGGACGGTCCTTGAGGCCGGCCAACCGCTCTTGCTCGAAGCGCCGCCGCCAGATCGAGACATTGTGCTCGTCCATCCCGACCTCGGTCGCGATCTTTCGGTTGGGCACGCCATCCGCGGCAAGCAGCGCGATGCGGGCCCGGCGCAC
>JBOGXF010000032.1:0-27080 GCA_050694275.1 Actinomycetota bacterium
GACGTCGCGTCCGAGGCGCTTGAGGCTCGCCTCCGCCCCCTTGCGCACTCCCTCCGAGTGGAAACCGCTGCCCGCGTTCGCGGTCGCGAGCTTGGTGAAGACCAAGACGTCGTCGCAACCCCCGATCGCTTGCGCGACGAGCTCCTCCGACCGTCCGCCCCCGTAGACCTCAGCGGTGTCGATCCAGGTCATCCCCTCATCGAGCGCGGTGCGGATGGCGTCGAGTACCTGCTCGTCCGGAGGATTCGGCCCCCACGCCATCCCGCCGGCCTCCCACGCGCCGTATCCGACGACGGAAATCTCGGGTCCCTGCGAACCAAGTCGCTGCGTCTTCATACCGACCTCCCCCTTCGTTTTCTATTGCGAAAGCGATCACTTTTGGGTCGTTTATCCATTCAAAACGGGACGGTACCCAGTTTGCCGTGGTCCCAAGAGACCACTCGCGCAAGGGGCAGCGCGATCCCAATTCGCTTGGTCGCCTGACGCCTGATCTCCTCGATCGGCCCGTCCTCGACCGGAACGCCCGTGACCGGAAAGGTGTAGCGGACGTAGAGCAGTCGCCCGATCTCCGCTACCCGATCCTGATCCTCGAGCAGGATCGCATCCCCCCGCACGAGGACACCTCGCAGCTCGGAGTACGTCCCGCCCTCCTCGACGAGAAACCCGACCCCCGGCGAGCGCCGGACGTTCTTGGCCTTCTGGCTCTTGGCGTAGGTCCACATGCGGATCTCGTCGCCACATCGAGCGAACCACATCCCGACCGAGTGAGGGACGCCGTCCGGACCCACCGTCGAAAGAACCCCCGTCCGGGGAGCATCCAGGAACCGGTGGATCTCGTCCTCGGTCATCGACGTGTCGACGCGAGGGCCCATACGCCGAACCATATAGGCTCGCTCGTCATGAGACGGGGGCTCGTTCTGGGGGGCGGCGGTCTCGTCGGCATGGCGTATCACGCCGGTGCTCTCAAGGCACTCGAGGACTTCGGGATCGACGTCTCGGGTTCGGACGTGATCGTCGGGACCAGCGCCGGCGCCATCCTCGGGTCGTACCTCGCGAGCGGATGGAACCAGTCCGACTTCTACGAATACGCCTACGGCAGGCACCCGAAAGCGAGCCGAGATCCCGCCGATCACAAAGAGGCGGTACACGCCCTGTTCGAACCGCTGTGGGGGTCCCGCGCCGAACGAGTCCGCCGGAGCCTCGGCTCGATCTTCTCCGTCGTGTCCGCGCGCGTTACTGGAGGGCCGGGGGCAAAGGGAAAGTTCCCAGCGCTCAATTGAGACGCGCCTTTCCGTCCGGGCTGTACTCGACCGAGCGGACTCGCGCGCGCCTGCAGGAGGATCTGCCCGAGAGGTGGCCCCGCAAGGATGTCTTCATATGCACCGCAGACCTGTACTCGGGTAAGCGCGTCGCCTTCGGCTTCCCGGGTGCCCCCGACGCGACCTATCCGATGGCGGTTCTTGCCGCGACCGCGATCCCGGGAGTGTTCCCTCCGGTCAGGATCGGCGACCGTTATTACGTGGACGGCGGAGTCATTACCGCAACGTCGCTCGACCTCGCCGTCGAGGCGGGTTGCGAGAGCATCATCTGCGTCGCTCCGCTCGGTTACCGCAACGAAAAGTCCATCCCTCTGATCGAGCCCAAGATGTGGGCCCCCATGCTCGTCCGTCTGCTGTTCGCACGGACGCTCGCGCGCGAGGTCAATGCGGCGCGTGCCGCCGGCGTAAAAGTCCTGGTCATCCGGCCCTGGCTGGAAGAGCTGCGGGCGCACGGAACCAACTCCATGCGCCACCACGATCGCACCGCGGTCGTCGAGGGCGCCCGCGACGGAACCTTACGACTGCTCGAGAGAAATGCCGATCACCCGGCCCTCAAGTTCGCCGCGGAGGAGCCGGCATGATCGAGGGAGCCTTGCAGGGATTGCGGCAGATGGCTCAGTACGCAAGCCCCACCACGATGAAGCGGCTCAGAGAGGCCGGCGCGAGCCATCCGATGGGACTCGTCGCGCTCGCAAGATCGCTTCCGTGGCTGCTCGGGCGAGGGCCGTCCCTCGGGGTCGTCAGCCGGATGAACTCGATCGTGCTCGGCGACAAGCCGGCGATCCACGATCGCTCCGGCGCGCTCACGTGGAAAGAGCTCGAGGAGCGGGCAAATCGAGCTGCCCATCTGCTTCAGGAGGCGGGGGTGGCCGGCGGAGACCGGATCGCGATGGTGTTGCGAAACGGACGGGAGATGATCGAGATCGCGCTGGCCGCGCAGAAGCTCGGCATCATCGCGTGTCCCATGAACACGTGGGCGAAGCCAAAGGAGCTCGAGGCGATGCTGTCCGGTTCGGCCCCCTCGCTCCTCGTGTACGACACTCTCCACACCGAGCAACTCCAGGGGATCGCGCGCGACCTCGAGCTCATCGCGGTCGGGGATGCGGATGCCGCGCTCGACGGATCGCTGCTCTACGAGCCGGCGCTCGCCGAGCAACCGGGCACGCCACCGATTCCGTTCACCCGGAATCCCGGATCGGCCAAAGTCGTCATCCACACGTCGGGCACGACCGGAACGCCGAAAGGCGCTCAGCGCGATTCCTCGGCGGCGGGCATCGGCGCGCTCGCCAACCTTCTCGCCGTGGTCCCTTACAGACGCGACGACGTTGTCCTCTGTCCTGCGCCGTTGTTTCACTCATTCGGGCTCGCCACGTTCACAATCGCCATCGCGCTGGGCTCGACAATGGTGCTGCCGGAGAAATTCGATGCCGAGGAATCTCTGGAACTCATTCAAAGACACCGCGTCACCGCCGCGTCCTTTGTCCCGGTAATGATCCGGCGCATCGTCTCCTTGCCGGAAGACGTCAAGGATCGTTACGACCCGTCGAGCCTTCGCGTCGTGATGGCAAGCGGATCGGCCCTGTCGGAGGATCTTCGCCGGGCGGCAGCGGAGTTGTTCGGGCCCGTTCTGTACGACCTCTACGGATCGACCGAGGTGGGATGGGTGACGATCGCGACGCCGGAGGACATGAGCACGCGCCCGAAGGCCGTGGGCAAACCCGTGCCGGGGATCGACATCGCAGTGTTCTCCGAAGATGGGGAGAGACTTCCGCCCGGGGAACTCGGCGAGATCTTCGTGAAGAGCGAGGTCTTGTTTCAGGGCTATACCTCGGGCGAGAGCAAGAAAGTCGTCGGCGACTACATGACGATCGGCGATGTCGGTCGCCTCGACGACGACGGATATCTGTTCATCGAGGGCCGCGCGGACGACATGGTGGTGGTAGGGGGAGAGAACATCTACCCGGTCGAGATCGAAGGCGTCATCGAGGACATCGACGGCGTCGACGAGGTTGCGGTCCTCGGTGTCGCCGACGACGAGTACGGGGAGGTGCTCGCCGCGTTCGTGGTCGGCTCGGCCGACCCGGAGCAGATCAAGAAGGTGTGCGAGCAAGAGCTCGCCTCGTTCAAGGTGCCCCGCCGCATCGAGATCCGGGACGAGCTTCCGCGCACGTCGACCGGCAAGGTGATCAAGCGCGAGCTGATCGAGCGGGCCGGGACATAAGGTACAAGTCGCCCAGAGTGAGCGCATAAACACTCTCAGTTGCCGATAGCGCGATAAAGCGCTACATTCCTTCCACCATCCGCACTTTTGGGACCCTGGGAGGCCCCCCTGGAAGAGCTGCCGCGCGCCGCCCGCTCGCGGCGCGCGCCCTTCGCGACGAGAACGCGAGGAAATAACGCGCGTCCCAAAGGAGACCAAGCAAAAGCGCCGAATCCCCTGCCTCGATTGGTTTCGACTACGCCTAGTAATCGCGTGAGCACAATGCGTGCTTTCGCACCGTTCGTCCGTTTGGTTGGCTCGAGAGAAGGAGGATCCTCGCTTATGAGAAGGCTGTTCGCGGTCACGGCCCTCATCGCCCTCACCATCGCCCTCGCCCTGCCCGCCGGTGCCGCGGCGCCGGCCGATTCCGACTTCGCGCTCACGGGCGAAGCGCGCGCTCTCGAGATCGCCCTCGGCGAGGAAGGGGTGACGCTCGGGCTCGCGCTCTCGCGGGCCGACTCGAAGCCCAGCGCCCTCGGCGTCGGCGCGGCCCAGTGCGCGCTGCTCGGGGACGATCCCGACCCGGACGACCTCCCGTGCAACGAGGAGAACACGGAGGAGAGCCGGTATCCCGGCAGCCCCAACGACGGCGAACCGAGCTGCGCTGCCGGTCTTCCGGCGCCCCTCGACGAAGTCCTGAAGCTCAACGTCGCGTGCGGGTCGTCCAAAGCCGGACTGAAACGGGGACTTCCAACCACACGCAACCTCGGTAAGGTCGCGGAGCTCAACGGGAGAATCCCGGTGGGCGCGCTCCTCCCGGTGGAAACTCCGTCCGAGGTAGACGACCTCGTCGACGAACTGACCGAGGCGCTCACGCCCATCCTGGACAAGGCCCCGAAAGAGGTGCGCGACGCGGTCGAGGGCGTGGTCGGGCTCCTCGAGGACGTCGCCGCAACCGACGTCATCCGGGCCAAGGTCGGGCCTGCGACCTCGAACATCGTGCCCAAGGGCTCGACGCTGACGGTGGACTCCTTCTCCGCGGGGGCGCTCATCGGTCTCGTCGGCATCCCCACGGTCGCGGCCGACGGGAGCACGATCCTGCAGCCGACGGATCCGCTGACCAATGGTCTCGTAATCATCGAAGTTGGAACCGCCCAGGCGACGGCGTCGGTGGACACGAAGAGTGCGGCCTCCGCCGCGGAGGCTTCCCCCGCTCTCGTGACCGTCAAGATACGCGACATCACCAAGGACGAGCCGACCTACGTGACCGTCTCGATCGCGCCGGGTGAGACCGTCACCATCCTCGAAGGGACGCCCGCGGAGTCGACGATCACCGCGGCAGATTCGGTCACCGAGGAAGGGGAAGGCTCGGCCCGAGCCGCGGCCGACGCGGTTCGGCTGCACCTGCTCAAGGGAGTCCAAGGCGGCCTGAAGGTCGGCCTTGCCCGCGCGACCGCGGCGGCGAGCGTCGCCGCCCCGGCCCCCAAGATCCAGGACCAGCCCCCGGTGACGCTGCCGGTTACCGGAGGGACGGATCTCACGGGGCTCGCCATCGGGTTGCTCGCGGCCGCGGCCGCGGTCGGGCTGGTCGTCCGCCGCTGGTTCACGTCTCGCTAGAGCAAACGGAATACGCACGAGAGCGATGAGGCTACGCAAACCTTCACCGAGGAGTATGCGGCGAGCGTTGATCGCCCTCGCCCTGGTCCTCGGGATCGGCGGCGTCAGCCTCGTCGCCTATCCGTTCGCAACCGATCTCTGGGCGGCTCGACTTCAGCATGGGCTGGAGAGCGAGTTCAGCGCCGCCCAGGCGGATCTGTACCGAACCGGCGCGATCAAGACGGGCGATCCCCTCACGAGGATCGAGATCCCTCGGCTCGACGTCGACACCATCGTCGTCGAGGGAACAACCCAGTCCGCGCTGCGGGCGGGAGCGGGCCACTACCCACGCACGCCGCTGCCCGGCGAAGCGGGCAACGTCGCAATCGCCGGGCATCGCACGACCTACGGACGCCCCTTCAATCAGATGGACGAGCTCGTTGCCGGCGATCGGGTGATCCTCACGACTCCGTTGGGCCGTCACGTGTACGAGGTGACGACCCGGCCGTGGGTGGTGGATCCGACCGACTGGTCGCCGATCGAGGACTATCCCCGCAAAGGCCGGTTCCTGACCCTCACCTCGTGCCATCCGGAAGGCAGCGCCTCCTATCGCATCATCGTCCGTGCCGAGCTGGTCAAGTCGACCGACTCGGTGGCGCTCGGGGAGGCGGCGCTCAGATGAAACGATCGCTTTTCGCCGCGCTTGTCGGGGCTTTGACCGTGCTCGTTGTTCCCACGATCCCCGCGGGCGCTCAGCAGTCGACGACCGTTTCGATAGGCGGTGTATCGAACGGCGCGGTCCTTCAGGGAACGGTGACGATCAAGGCGCAGGGCTCTGCGGCCACGGGCATAGAGCGACTCGAGCTGTCGGTAGACGGCTTCGTCGTGGCGTGGATCGAGCCCAAGGACCTGCGCCAGAGCGCGACGGTCCAATACCAGTGGAACACCGCGCGGTCTCTGCCCTCGCCCCAGCCCTCGCGTAACGGAGAGCACTCCATCAAGGCCGCGGTCAGGGCAACCGGGGGCGGGAGCGACACGAGCTCGATCAAGGTCTCGACCAACAACCCGCCGTCAACGCCGACCGGGCTGTCCGCCTCGTCGAAAGGCGGAACGATCTCGCTGAACTGGGATACGAATCCCGAGCCCGACGTCTTCGCTTATCGCATCGAGCGCGACGCGGGGGCCGGCTTCGCGCAGATCGCCGAGACCCGGCAGACGAGCTTCGTCGAGCAGATGTCGGCCGGCTCCTACGCGTATCGCGTCGTCGCGGTGAGGTCGAGCCCTACTTCTTCCCAAGGAATCGCGTCTCCTGCGTCACAATCCGTTTCGGCGGTGGTGGTCCCGTCCAACTCGGGGCGCAAGACGCGCGCCGGGGGCGATGGCGGCGGGCTCTCCGGCGGCGGGAGGCGCGGCGGTTCGTCGCGCGGGAAGGCCTTCTCCGTCGGGGGCACGAGGATCGCCAAGATCGGTCTTCCCTCGGGGCTATCGCTGCCGGGACGAGTGGGGCTGCCCAACCTGCCGGAGGCCCAGGCTCTGGAGTGGGGCCGCTACAAGAAGCGGCTTCCGTACGACATCGACGGCCCGGAGCAGACCCTGATAACCGGCGCGTCGGCGAACATTGCGGCTCGGTCGCCCGATCGGATCATTCCTCCCGACGGCCTCCGCTGGGTTGCGGCCGGGGCGCTGTTGCTCGCGATGGCGTCCCTGTTGGGGTTCTTCGCCTCGCGCCTGAGGCGTCCCGAAGCAGCCGAAACCTCCTAGGAAGCCCTACTCGAAGCTCAGAGAATCGTTGTCCGCGCTCACCGGTGCGTGCGCCAGCTTCGGATCTTTGCGGTCGATTCGGTTGTGGATCAAAAGGAAGCCGGCAACCAGCAGGAGCAACGCAAGGGGGAACGCGAGCTTCTTTGCAACCTCGACCGAGACCTCTCCCACCCGGCCGAACAGGCCCGGTTGGAGGCCCTCTGACTCGGCCGCAAACGCCGCGTCCAGATGGCGACCGGAATCCGCGGGCATGCCCGAGGAGGAGCGAGCCTCGGCGAAGTTGGCGAAGGCCGGCGACTTCACCTCACCGGCAGATGAGGTCTTGTTCGCAGCTTCTTGGGCAGAGTCCTTCGGCCGGTCTTGGGTGAGCACCGGCTCCACGCGCTCAAAAATCTTCTCACCGGAATCGATCGGCCCGGTCGGGCTGTCGATGGACCCGATCGTCTCGATGGTCTTGCGGACGTCCTTGAGACCGTCGTCGACCGGCCCGGTCGGCTCCTCGAAAGTCGGTGGCTCGGGATTGAGGATCCCTCCTGCGTCCGGGACGTCCAATCCCTCGTCCTCTTCCAGGATCGGATCGGTCGTGTCCTCGATCGGATCGGTGATCGGGTCGGTCGTGTCCTCGATCGGATCGGTGACCGGGTCGGTTGTCTCCTCGATCGGATCGGTGACCGGGTCGGTTGTCTCCTCGATCGGGTCGGTGATGTCATCTCCGGTGTCACCCGGGCCGCCGGTGTCGGGGTTGTCGGGGACCCCCGGAATGTCGGTTTGACATGCGGGGTTGTCGTCGGGACAGACGGCCGGGACGGCCCCCGCGAACGGCGCGAGCCACAGAGCCGACATGAGCGCCAGAACGAGGGCGAAAGACGTGCCCGCGAGCTTCACCGAACGGCGGGCCGGCACGGCGCCGGCGAGGGCCATGAGCCCTGCGGTCAACACGACGCGGTGAGCGATCGGCTTGCGCCGCTCCCCGATACGCTCCATCAAGGCCTCCTCAAGCCCGTGCGGGCACGTGCGCCCGATGCTGGTATGTCCTTCCAATATCGGGCGAACGACCTGGCCCCTTTAGCTCGTCCCGGCCGTCGGTAGGCTTGCTCGGTGGCCCACTTCACCTACGACGGTTTCAAGGTCGCCTACGAGCAGCGCGGGAGGCGGCAGGGTGCGGCGGAGCGGCCGGTCGTGCTCGTGCACGGCCTGCTTCTCCCGCGCCGCCACCACTACGGCCTCGCCGACGCCCTCGCGGAGGCGGGGAACCGGGTCGTCCTGATCGACTTGCTGGGACACGGCGAAAGCGACGGCCCGCCTCACGCGCGCTTCTACAGCATGGAGCTGTTCGCTCGGCAGGTTGTAGCGCTCCTGGACCACCTCGACATCGAGGAGGCCGTGATCGGGGGAACCTCGCTGGGCGCCAATGTCGCCCTCGAGGCCGTCCACCACGCCCCGTCACGTGTCCGAGCCCTGTTCGTCGAGATGCCCGTGCTCGAGCGCGCGGCCCCGGCGGCGGGAGCTCTCTTCTTACCGCTCGTCATCGCGTACGCCGAGGTGTCGACCGCGTTTCAGTTCGTGAGTCGCGCGGCCGAGCGCATCCCGCGCGGTCTCTCGCTCTACAGCGATGTCCTGCTCGACCTGCTCACTCGCGATCCGCTCACCTCGGCCGCTGTGCTCCATGGGCTACTGACCGGGCGGATCGCGCCTCACCCGAGTGACCGCGAGAAGATCGAGCACCGAACTCTCATAATCGGTCACATGCGCGACATCCTGCATCCCTTCTCCGACGCAGAGACCCTCCATCGCGCCCTCCGCAACTCCGAGTTGGTGCAGGCAACCTCGTTCTTCGAGCTTCGCTTTCCCCCGAACCGGCTGTCGGACCGGATCGCCCGGTTCCTCGACGAGGTGTGGTCGTGAAGCAGCGTCGCACTCCCGATCCGTGCACGATCGTCGTCTTCGGAGCGTCGGGCGATCTCACGAGCAAGAAGCTCATGCCGGCTCTCCACAATCTGCGGATCGAGGGCCACATCCCCGACGAAACCTCCATCGTCGGCTCTGCCCGCACGGAATGGACCGACGAAGAGTTCTGCAATGACGTTCGAGCCGATATCGAAGAGCACTCGCGTATCGAACCCACGGACGAGTCGTGGGCCGAGTTTTCCAAGGGCGTCTATTACGTCGCGGGGGACGTGAACGACACCGAGTCCTTCACGCGCCTCGGCCGACGTCTCGAGGAGATCGATCGAGAACGCGGCACCGGCGGCAACCGTGTCTGGTATCTGGCGACGCTGCCGTCGCTGTTCGGGACCATTGCCGAGCAGATAGGCAAGTCCGGGCTGCTCGACACCGGGGGCTGGCACCGACTGGTGGTCGAGAAGCCGTTCGGCCAGGACCTCGCCTCGGCACGCGAGCTCAACGCGGTGATCAAGTCGCAATTCGCCGAGGACCAGATCTTCCGCATCGACCATTTCCTCGGGAAAGAGACGGTCCAGAACCTGCTCGTTTTTCGGTTCGCCAACGCGATATTCGAGCCGGTTTGGAATCGTCGATACATCGACAACGTCCAGATCTCGACTTTGGAATCCTTCGGGATCGAAGAACGCGGCGCGTTCTACGAGCGCACCGGCGCGCTGCGCGACGTGGGGCAGAACCATCTGTTGCAGCTGCTGGCGCTCATCGCGATGGAGCCGCCGGCGGCCTGGGACGCGGCCGCGATCCGGGACGAGAAGAGGCAGGTTCTCCGCGCGATCAGGCGCTGGTCGGCGAGCGAGTGCTCGGAGATCGCCGTCAGAGGTCAGTACGAAGGCTACCGGGAGGAGAACAAGGTCGATCGCAATTCCTCGACCGAGACCTTCTTTGCAATGAAACTGTTGATCGACAACTGGCGGTGGGCAGACGTGCCCTTCTATGTCAGAACCGGCAAGAGGCTCGCCACGACCGCAACCGAGATCGCCATCACCTTCCAGCGCGTTCCGCATCTTCTGTTCAAAAAGACCGCGGTCGAGGAACTCGAACGCAACCAGATCCTGATCCGTATCCAGCCCGATGAGGGGATCTCTCTCACCTTTGGCACCAAGATCCCCGGCCCCGACGTCAACGTGCGAACCGTCGACATGGAGTTCGACTACGAGGCGGGCTTCGGCTCGGGGACGCCGGAAGCGTACGAGAGACTCCTGCTCGACTGCATGCTCGGCGATCAGACGCTGTTCGCACGCTCCGACGAGATCGAGGAGTCGTGGGAGATCGTCGACCCCATCGTCGGCTACTGGGCCGAGGGCGGGCGCCCCGGCACCTACGCTCCCGGATCGTGGGGTCCCGCATCGGCCGACGAGCTCCTGCGGCGAGACGGTCGCCGCTGGAAAGACCCCTCGCGGTGAGCTTCCGCGTCGAGGTCTTCGCGCCCGGCGAGTACGCAGAGCGGGCCGCGATCGCGATCGTGCGCGCGTTGCCGGCGAGAGGATCGGTGGTTATCACCGGGGGCAGTACCGCCGAGGTCGTCTACCCACAACTCGCCAAGGCCGACTCAGACTGGTCGGAGCTCGAGGTCTTCTTCTCCGACGAGCGCTGCGTCCCCCCGGACGACGACGCGAGCAACTACGGCATGGCGCGCCGGACTCTCCTGGACCACGTCGACGCTGCCGCCGTCCACCGCATGCGCGGAGAGGACCCACCGCTCAGGGCAGCCGATTCGTACCACGTCGAGCTCAGCGGGCGGGACATCGATCTGATGTTGCTGGGCATGGGGGCGGACAACCACATCTGCGGGATGTTCCCTCATTCCGAAGCGGTCAAGGTGACTTCGTCTCTGTGCACGCCCGTCGACCGTCCCGACGGGCTTAAAGGCCTGACCTTGACCTCGCCGGCGGTCACACGCGCCGAGAAGGTCCTCTTGCTGGTGACCGGAGACAACAAGGCCGACGCGGTTCGGCGCGCGGTCGAGGGCACCGAGGACCCGTTCGATTGCCCGGCCCGGATGCTCGCCAACCACCCCGACGCGACCTTCCTGCTCGACGAGGCCGCCGCATCGTCGCTCTCCCTCTAACCAGGGTTGCGCGTTTGACCACTCTCAGGGTCGTCAAATGCGCAACCTTGGGGGTGTGGGTGGACTTTTACCGACGGGAAACGGCCACGAAACACTACTGAAACACCGCTCCCATAGACCTTTCCCTCAAGGTCGGAACAACGGAAGGAGCGTGTATGGATACGGGCGATACCGCCTTCATCCTCGTGGCGTCTGCCCTGGTCATGTTCATGACCCCGGGGCTCGCGATGTTCTACGGAGGGATGGTGAGGACCAAGAACGTTCTCGCCACCCTCATGCAGTCCGTCTTCGCGTTGGGGATCGTGTCGGTCCTGTGGGTGCTGATCGGCTACACCCTGGCGTTCGGGCCGGACCTCGGCGGGGTGATCGGGAAGCTCGACTTCGCCGGTTTCTCGGGCGTGGGGGCCGAACCGAACGCGGATCTCGCCGCGACCATCCCTCACGGGCTGTTCGCGACCTTTCAGATGATGTTCGCGATCATCACGCCGGCCCTGATCACGGGAGCCTTCGCGGAGCGCATGAAGTTCTCGGGTTACGTCGCTTTCATCGCGCTATGGCTGCTGCTGGTCTACGCCCCCCTGGCTCACTGGGTGTGGGCGCCCGGTGGTTGGATCAGGGAGCTCGGCGCGCTCGACTTCGCCGGCGGCACGGTCGTGCACATCAACGCCGGTGTCGCGGCCCTCGCCGCAGTCCTGGTGATCGGGAAGCGCAAGGGGTTCGGTAAGGAAGCCATACTCCCCCACAATCTGACGCTCACCATCTTGGGCATGGGCATCCTGTGGTTCGGCTGGTTCGGCTTCAACGCGGGTAGCGCGCTGGGCGCGAACGGGCTCGCGGCAAGCGCTTTCGTGACGACCAATCTCGGCGCTGCGGCCGGAGCGGTCGGCTGGGCGCTGATGGATGCACGCAAGGAACGCAAGAGCACCACGCTCGGGGTCGCGTCCGGCGCGGTGTCGGGACTGGTCGCAATCACGCCGGCCGCGGGTTTCGTGACGCCGATGGCGGCGGTCGCCATCGGACTGGTTGCAGGCATCGTGTGTGCGTGGGCGGTTGGGCTCAAGTTCCGACTCGGCTACGACGACTCGCTCGACGTGGTCGGCGTGCACATGGTCGGAGGTATCGTCGGCGCCCTGCTGACGGGAGTCTTCGCCACGCTGGCGATCAACGAAGGGGGCGCAGACGGACTCCTCGCCGGCGGCGGGCTTACCCTCCTCGGCAAGCAGGCTGTCGCAGTCGGCGCGACGCTGATCTTCTCCTTCGTGTTGAGCTTCGCGATCCTGAAGGTCATCGACGCCATCGTCGGTCTTCGCGTGACCGACTCCGACGAGCTCACCGGGCTCGACCTCTCGCAGCACTCCGAGGCGGGCTACGCGTTCGCCGAGGGGGGCAGCATCGCCCCACCCCCCACCGCCCCGACGGCCGCCGCTACGTCGCCGTCCGCGGTGCGCGTCCCTCAAGGAGGTGAGGCGTGATGAAGCTGGTCGTGGCGGTGATCAAACCTTTCAAGCTCGAGGAAGTGAAGGACGCGCTCGAAGGCATCGGAGTGCAAGGCATGACCGTCACGGAGGTGCGCGGATTCGGGCGGCAGCGCGGTCACACCGAGGTCTACCGGGGTGCGGAGTACCAGGTCGACTTCACACCTAAGACGCGCATCGAGATCGCGGTCGACGACGACCACGTGGATGAGATCGTCAAGACGATCGTGACCAGCGCACGAACCGATTCGATCGGAGACGGCAAGGTGTGGGTCGTTCCGACCGAGCAGGTCGTGCGCATCAGGACGGGAGAGAAAGGTCCGGACGCTCTCTAGCCTCAAGGAGGCGCAGCCGGTTCGTCTGCAGGACGGCGCCGGGGTCGCACGACAGCGCGCGGTCGATGTCGACCGCGCGCTGTCGGATCTCGTGGACCGTGGGTTCGGCCCCCTTCAGGGGGTCGCGCTCGTCGCGGTGGGAGGATACGGGCGGGGCGAGCTCTCCCCTCACTCGGACATCGACCTGCTCGTTCTCGCCGCTCCCCGCCGGGAACCCGGCAAGCAGCAGCTCAGAGAGCTTCTTTATCCCCTGTGGGACGCAGGATTTCAGGTCGGCCATTCGATCCGTTCGCCGAAGAGCGCCATCGAGCGCGCGCGGACCGACCTTCACACCGCCACCTCGCTCCTCGGTGCGCGCTTTGTCACCGGAGACCGCTCGGTATTCGAGGAGCTCCTCGACCGGCGCGAGCGATGGCTGAATCGAGACGGCAAGGCGCTCGTTCGCCGGATCGTTGAAGAGACGGCGCGCCGTCACCGAACGGCCGAACGAGCAGGCTGGTCGCTCGCTCCCGATCTGAAAGAGGATGTCGGCGGGCTGCGCGACGTGCACGTCATCCAATGGCTCGACGCATGTGCGCCCGGGTCGCCTTGGATATCGGAGGTCGAGCGTCCGACTGGGATCCTTCTCGCGACCCGCGAGGCCCTTCACGCCGAGGCAAAACGCAAAAGCGACCGCATCCGGATGGATCTTCAACCCGTCGTGGCCGCTCGTCTGGAGATTCTCGGAGTGGACGCGACGGATCGCCTCATGGCAGAGGTTCACTCCGCCGCCCGTTCCATCGAGCACGCCGTCACGAATGCGATCCAGGGGGTCTCGACGATGGTACTCGGGGGGCCGCGTCGGTCGGGCGGGGTGAAGACGGTTGCAAACGGGGTCCGGATCGAGGACGGCGTGCTGACTCTCGAAACCTTCACGGGTGACCTGGCGCTCGCGCTGAGGTTGCTCGCAGCCAAATCATCCACGGGACGACCGGTTGACGGCCGTGCGCTGCGATGGTTGCGGGACGCTTTCGACATTCAACCGGTCGCGCGCTGGGATGACGACACGAGGGCCGCCTTTCTGGACCTGTTGCGAGGTCCGCACGCGTCGGGCGCGCTGGAGCTCCTGGATCACGTTTCCGGCTGGCCCGTCCTGCTTCCCGAGTGGGGCGCGATCAGGGGGCTAGCGCAGCACGATCCGTATCACCGCTACACCGTTGACGGTCATTCCTTCCTCGCGGTCGAAGAGATCGGAGGGGTTCTCAAAGAAGATCCCGACGCCCGGACTGCGGCCGACGAGGCCGGCGATCTCGGCCCCCTCTACGTCTCCGCTCTCTTGCACGACATCGGCAAGGGATCGGGGCAGGACCACAGCGTCGCCGGTGAGTCGCTGGCGCGCGCCGCGGCCGCGCGCATGGGATTGTCTGCCGCCGACACGGAAGACGTCGCCGCCCTGGTGAGATGGCACCTCTTGATTCCCGATACTGCAACGAGACGGGATCTCGACGACGGAGCCGTTATCGCACACATCGCCGCGAGCCTCGGCGATGCACGCCGGCTGCGGCTTCTCTACGTGTTGAGCGCCGCCGATGCCAGAGCGACGGGTCCCGAGGCCTGGAGCGACTGGAAACGGGCACTGGTGCTCGAGCTCTATCGCAAGACGCTCGTCGCGCTCGAGACCGGTGAGATCCCGGCTCGCAACGACGTGTCGCTTCGAGCGCGCGAGGTGGAAGCGTACGAGCCCAGTCTGGCCGGCCGGGCGGAGGAGGTTCTCGCGACCCTCCCGCCCTCCTATCTCGACTCCGTCTCGATTCCGGACATGGTCGACGAGATCAGACTGCTGGCGAACCCGCCGGCCCCCGGCCGGGTCAACTTCCGCGTGGACGAAGGGGGCGAGCCCGACCACGCGGTGCTCACCGTCTGCGTCCCGGACCGACCCGGCACGCTCGCGCGCACGGCGGGAGTGCTCGCGCTCAACCGGATCCCAGTGCTCAGGGCCCAGGCGTACTCGACGTCGACCGGGCTCGCCCTCGAGCGCTTCGTCGTGCGTTCCGACAAGGAGATGCTGAAGGCCGTCGCCGACGATCTTTTGGCGGCGTACTCGGGCCGGCTCGCACTCGAGGCCCGCCTCGGCCGCAAGGTGCGCGACTACCGCCCTCGGGGCCCGATCCGCTGCACCGTCGAGGTGCTCCAGGACGTCTCGACCCACTCGACCGTCGTGGAGGTCAGGGGGCCGGACGCGCTCGGCCTTCTGTACGCCATCGCCGCGGGCCTGAGCGATCTCGACCTCGACATCCACACGGCGAAGATCGACACCCTCGGGGCCCGGGTCGTGGACGTGTTCTACGTCCGCACCCTGTGGGGGTCCAAGCTCAACGACGAGCAGGCCCCCGAGGTCGAGGAGGCGATCACGCACCGGGTGGCGCAGCTCCTGGGCTGACCCCCCCCCCATCGCGCTCTCTGTCGCGATTTCGTCGCTATCACGCGCATATCGCGCCAGAGAGCGCGGTTTGAGGGGGGTAGTGGGCCCGGGAGGGTGACGGATTCGACTCATTCGGGGGATTCAAGCGTTTCGACCGATTCTGTAGCTTCTTCCAGCCCGTTACCGGGAACTGGAAGGGAGCATCGTGCTCGCAAACGACCAGCGGGAGGCGTCGCCGGGCTCGGCCCGGCTCAAGTCCGCCGCGCCCATTGCCGAAATAACCAGGAGCAATAGCCCAAACGAGAAAGGCAAACCTGCGGCAACGCAGGGGCGCAAAGCCAGGGGCCCTCAGGGGGTCGCCCAGCTACCGAACTGGGAGGTAGTAGTGGCAGTTTTCAAGAAGACAGCGGCGCTGCTACTGGCCGCAATCGTCTTCGGAGCGCTTGCCCCACGCACCCCTCATTCGGCCGTGTTCAGCCTCGACGACGCGGTCGCCGCGAGCAGCTCCGACAATCAGTGCTGGAACTACAAGAAGAAAGAGCACCGGTTCACGCGCAAGATGAACGCCGAGCGCGACGACTCCAACAAGCAGAAGCTCCGTCTCGACCCCGAGATCTCGAAGGTCGCCCGCAAGCACACCCGGGAGATGATCAATGAGGCGACTCTCCATCACACACCTTCGAGCACTCTGGCAAGGCGCGTGACCAACTGGTCGGTGCTCGGCGAGAACGTCGGCGTCGGCGGGTCGGTCAGCTCACTTCACGATGCGTTCATGAACTCGCCCTCTCACAAGGAAAACATCCTCTACTCGACCTTCAAGCACGTCGGCGTCGGCACCAAGAGAGACGCCGGCGGCCGCCTGTGGGTGACCGTCATATTCGAGGCGAGCAACAATCCCGGCACCACCTTGAGCATGCCGCGCTGTTAACGAGACTTTTCCACCGCCTCCTCACCGCGCCAGCCCGCGAGGGAGCGCCGCAAGGACCCCGACCTCCCAGCGGGGTCCTTGCTATTTAGTCGAGCGCACAGCTACTGATCGATCGTGAAGTGCACTGCTTCGCTGCGCGCGAACGCGTGATCGGCGTCGGGCGCGAATCGGGTCAGCGCCGAATATGACCCCGTCGTGCCGGGCGGAATGGCGAAGCTATAGCGGTAGCGGCTGTCGGCATCGAGCCGGACGCGCGGCTCGATTAGCAAGGTCGAGGTCCCGTCCGGCAATTCCTCGAAGACCCGGATCGTGACCCTCGATCCCGCATGGTTCGGCATGACATCGCCGGCGAGGTCGACGCTCGCCGTGCCCGCCGGATAGTGATGCGTGCCCGCCGCGTCCGGAACCCCTCCCTCGGGCGTCAACGACACGAGCGGTCGCACTTTTACCCGGACGGCCCTGCTCTCCGATCCCCAGTTGGACGCGTCGCCGTGGTACACCGCGATGACCCTGACGTTCTTGTTGGGAGCGATCGCGAAGGAGAACGACCCGTCGAGGCCCGTCGGCACCACCGAGTCGACGCGCCACGGACCCGACCCGTTGCGTCGATAGACGGTGATCGACGCCCCCGCGAGCCCGGTGAGGGCACCATCCGCGGTGAGCCGGCCGGCAAACGTCACCGTCTCGCCGTAATCGATGTGCGTCGCCGACGCCTCGAGCGAAAGAGCGGTCGTGACCTTGCCCTCGCCCATAGCCGCCTTGGCGTCACGGCGGATCCCGTCGAGGGATCGGTAGAGCCGGCTCCCCGGGCACGCCGTCGATCCCGCATCCCGATGCCCGGCGATGAAGTAAAGCCGTTTGCTCAGGCCGGTCTCGGGGTTGCGGTAGCGGTGCCGCCTGAGGGGCTTGAGATCGTGGCGATCGACTTCCCAGGCGAGAAGCTCGGTGAGCGCTCGGCGCGCAGCGGGCGAGGGCTTCACGCTCGTGAAGTTGCCCATCAAAGAGATACCGACGCTGCCGGAGTTGTAGCCGGACACGTGCGCGCCGACGACCGCCTCGCGCGCGCGGTTCTCGGACGAGTGCAGTTCCCACGGCTTGTAATGGCGCGCCCAGCGGCCCTCGAAGATCCGGCCGTCGTGGGAGATGACGAAGTTGTAGCCGACATCGCACCAACCCTGGCGGACGGTGTGATACCAGTAGATTGCCCGCATCGTGGCCGCGGGGCGAGTGTCGAAGTTGCTGCCCGCGGTGTGATGCACGAACAGCTGCTGTACCGGGAAGAACCGCCGCCGGCAACCTCCCGACGTTCGCTTGATCGACTCGTCGGCGCCCCACTCGGCGCGCGTGACTATGTCGGGGTCGTTCACACCGGCCTCGGCCAGCGCGGGAATCGTCCGAATGGCGCGCGGCCCGTCGAGAGTGTTGAGGTAATCGATCGTGATCCGGCCCATATCGGTGCCGCGAGGCTCGATGGATCTCCACTCGATCCTGGCGGGTCGATCGACGGCGAGGACGCCTGAGAAGTGGGTGTCGCCCCGCTCGGCGTCGTGGTTCTCGGGCGCTCTCATCCACGACGAGGCGACGCCGATGCCGTCGAACACCCGGAAGCGCACGCCGGTTCCCTCGTCCCCTCGCCACGAGAACGCAACGTGCGTCGGCGCAATGGCAAGAGGGATTGTGCCGCGCGCGCCGGTTGCGGTCACCGTCCGAGCGAGGGTCAACGGGATGGAGATCGTGCGCGCCGGGGCAACGTATCCGGGTCCGAGCAACGCGGCCACCGTCGCGATGACCACGGCGATCCTTCCCGCGACCCTGCCTCTCCCCCTCATAAGAAGGATCGAACTCTACCGGCAGATGGCGAGAAAGTGAATCCCTCATACACTCCTTGCGATGAAGAAGGAAGGCGGAGCCGACACGCACGTCACGCTCAAGATTCCGCGTCCCCTCTACGAGCAGCTCAAGCAAGTGATCCAGGGGACCGGCTTCCACTCGGTGACCGAGTTCGCCGTCTACGTGCTGCGCGACCTCGTCTCCCACCACGGCACGACGGGTTTACCGAAGAAGAGAGTCGTCGAGGAAGCCGAGGTCGAGGTCGATCCACTGACGCCCGAGGAGATCGAGGCGATCCGCAAGCGTCTGGAGTCGCTTGGCTACCTCTAACCCCTCAAACCTTCAAGGTTGCGCGTTTCAAGCCCCTCAGAGGCCTCAGACGCGCAACCTTGGGGAGCGGGTTTAGAGAATTTGTGACAGAAACAATTTGGTACGGTCGTGCTGTGGGTCGTCGAAGAAGCGGTCCGGCGGCGCCTCCTCGACCAAGAGGCCATCGTCGAACAGCATGACCCGGTCGGCGACGTGGCGCGCGAAACCGATCTCGTGCGACACGACGATCATCGTCATGCCCGATGCGGCGAGCTCCTCCATCGCGTCGAGGACCTCTTTGATCATCTCCGGATCGAGCGCCGAGGTCGGCTCGTCGAACAGCATGATCTTGGGCTCCATGGCCAGCGCGCGGGCGATCGCCACGCGCTGCTGCTGACCGCCGGATAGCTGCGCCGGGTACTTGTGCGCCTGCTCGGGGATGCCGACCCGCTCGAGGAGTTGCATCGCCTTCTCTTCGGCCTTCTTCTTCGGCCAGTGCCGCACGTTTCTCGGCGCCAGCGTGACGTTGGCCATCACGCTGAGATGTGGGAACAGATTGAACGACTGGAACACGATCCCGATCTCGCTGCGGACCTTCTCGATGTTGCGTATGTCGTCTGTGAGCTCGATCCCATCGACCAGGATTCGACCGTCGTCGTGGCGCTCGAGCCGGTTGATCGTCCGGATGAAGGTCGACTTACCCGAGCCCGACGGCCCCACGATCACGACCGTCTCCTGCTTCTCGACGGTCATCGAGATGCCCTTGAGGGCCTGGAAGTTGCCAAACCACTTCTTCACGTTGTCGGCCACGATCATGTGCTGGGCACCGTTGCCAGATTGTTGTCGTTCAGCCATAGATCACCGTTCCCCCACTCCGAGCCGCGCCTCCAGACGCTGACTCCATCGAGACATCGAGAATGCCACGATCCAGAACAACAGGCCCGCGAAGAGCAGCGTCTCCTTGATACGCCCGAAGAACTGGAGGCCGACCGCCGAGCGGCGTGCCGCCTCGAGCAGGTCCGTAACCTCGATAGCCACGAACAGGGCGGTGTCCTTGTAGAGGCTGATGAAGTGACTGATCATCGCGGGGATCGTCGACCGCAGCGCCTGAGGCAGCACGACGAGAGCCATCATCCGCGTAGTCGAGAGACCGAGCGCCCGGGCCGCCTCGTACTGTCCCTCGTGCACTCCCTGAAGTCCCCCACGCACGATCTCGGCGACGTAGGCCGCACTGAACAGGATCACTACGGTGAACGCTTTGATGATGTCGGGAGGCTCGGACATCTGTGGCGGCAGCAGCAGCCCAACCACGAACTTCGAGAAGATCAGCCACGCGACGAGTGGCACGCCGCGGAAGATCTCGATGAACACGACCGAGAAGGTCCGGACGGCCGGAAGCGAGCTCCGGCGCCCGAGGGCGAGCAGGATGCCGATCGGGAACGAGACGAAGATGCCGACCGTGGCCGCGACGAGGTTGAAGAAGAATCCTCCCCACAGTCGGGGGGAGACCCCGCCGAACCCGACGACGATCACCATGATCAGCGGGAACGACAGGAGCCACGCGAGGATCATCGGCCGGCGAATTGACTGCCCCAGCCGCCGCCCGACGGCCAGCGCGGCAATCACCGTTACGACAGCGCCGAGGGTGAGAGAAAGCACCAGCCCGGTGTCCACGAGCAGCACAACGATTACGGCCCCGGCGATAGCCACAAGGCTCCCGGTGGCAATCTTGGCATTGGTCCATGCCAGGCGGTTGGGGGATGCGCCCGCGGAAAGGCCGCCGAGCACGGCGACGAGATACGCCGACACCCACACCCGCCACGTCTCCTCCAATGGGAAGGGACCGACCATGAATCCCTTGAGGTTGGCGACGACGACGGGCCACTCGGCGCTGACGAAGATGAACTTCAGAAGTTGATAGACGAAGAATACGAGACCGGAGGCCGCGACGATCGTGACGATGCTGTTGGCCCACGACGAGAAGAGGTTGTCGCGCACCCATTCGAGTGGGGTCGTCGGCTCCTTGACCGGCGCGACCTCGACTGCCCGCTCGCGGTCGTCGAATCGGGGAATCCCGACATCTTCCTGAAGCCCGGGCCCCAAGGGCTGATCGCTCACAACCTCGCTCCTCGCAAGGCGACTGCACGGTTCACGATGTTCATCACGAAAGAGATCAACAGGCTCACGCCGAGATAGGTCGCCGCCACGAGCGAGAACATCTGGAGCTCGCTCGCACCCTGATTGATCATCGTGGTCGAGATGTTGATCAGATCCGGAAACCCGATGGCGAACGCGAGGCTCGTGTTCTTCCAGAGATTGAGGTACTGATTGTTGATCGGCGGGATCGCGATCCGCATTGCCTGAGGCAGCACGACCAACCGGAGTTGCTGACCGGGCCGGAGCCCGATGGCTTCGGCCGCTTCTTTCTGCCCCTTGGAGACCGCAAGGATGCTGCCGCGCACGATCTCACCTATGAACGCGGCGGTGTAGATGATAAGGGCGACGAGAATCCCGGCGAACTCGGCGCTCATCTGGAGACCGCCAACGTAGTTGCGGATGCGTTGCTCGGGTACATCGATAGTGAACGGGTCGCCCAGGATCAGATATCCCACACCCGCGATGACGAGGAAGGTGACGGTACCGAAAAGAAACCGGTAGTGAGGCTGGCCTGTCTTGTCGTGGAGACTCATCCGGTAGCGGCGTACGACCACCGCGCCGACGATGCCGGCGAGAACGAACAGGAGCCACACGCCGAGGTCCGATCCTCCCTCGACTGCCGGCACTGCGGCCCCCCGATTGGACACGAAGGCAACGTCGAACAGCGAGAGGCTGTCCTGGATACGGGGGATCGTCAGGATCACAGCCGAATACCAGAAAATGACTTGGACCAGGAGCGGCGTGTTGCGGAAGGCTTCGACGTAAGCCTGCGCGATCTTACGGATGAGCCAGTTAGGGGACAGCCGCGCGATCCCGATGAAGATGCCCAGGATCGTGGTGAGAACGATCCCGATGGCAGCGACGAACATCGAGTTCGTGGCGGCCACGACAAACGATCGCAGGAAGCTGCTGTTCGAGGTATACGGAAAGACGTGCTCTTTGATTGCGAAGCCGGCGCGCCTACCCAGGAAGTCGTAACTGAGGTCACCGCCCCTGCGGCTGAGGTGGAACTCGGCGTTGAGGAACAGCTCGCGCAGGACGATGACCACCACCGCCACGACGATGATCTGTCCGACGACGCGCAGGATGCGTATGTCGCGCCACAACGGCGGTCTCGGGCGGGCGGCGGCCTGAGCCATGGGCCAAGTAAAGCAGAGGGCCCGGCGCTACGCCGGGCCCTCTGGCTGTTGCGTTAGTGACCTACCGGAACGGAATGGCGTACTGGATCCCGCCCTCGGTCCACAGCGCGTTGATGCCCCGCTCCAGTCCAAGAGGTGAGTCCGGGCCGATGTGGCGGTTGAAGATCTCGCCGTAGTTTCCTACGGCCGCGATCACGTTCTGCATGAAGGCGTTGTCGACGCCGAGGCCGTGGTCGATCGGCGCCGGCTCTCCGCCGGCGGGATCGGGCACCGGCGCACCGAGAAGGGCCGCCACCGGCCCATTCGGCGGATCGCTTGCCATCTGGTTGACGTTGTCGCTCGTAACGCCGAGCTCCTCGGCAAGAATGATCCCGTTCACGACCGCATCGATGACGTCGTGAAGCTCGATCTCGCTGTCGAGGACGCCGGGAGCGAGCGGCTCTTTTGACATCACGTCGTCCATGATTCGCAGCGCGTCGGGACCGCCATCCCGCTGCGGCCACGCGCTGCGGATGCCGGCGAGCTGGCTGCGGTCCGAGGTCCAGCCGTCGCAGCGGTCCCGGATGAATGCCTGCTGGAGCTGCGTGTTCTCCTCGAAACTAACCGGCGTGAAATTGAGGCCGAGCGCATCGAAGACGTCGGCGAGGTTGAGCTCGGTCGTCGTTCCGGTCGTGACGCAGATGCTGGTGTTGTTCATGTCCTCGAGTGACTGGAACTCGGACTCGGTGCGCACCATCATCGCCTGGCCGTCGTAGAAGTTGGGGTGCGCGAACGCGACGCCTTCCGTCCCGTCTCGGCTCGTCGTCCACGTCGTGTTCCGCACGAGCACGTCGTAGTCACCGTTCTGCAACGCGATGAAGCGGTTGTCGGCGTCGATGGGCGTCAGCTCGATCGCCTCGGGATCGCCCACTATGGCGGCGGCGAACGCCCGGCAGAAGTCGACGTCGAACCCGTCGGGCTCCTCGCCTGCCTCGGCGAAGCCGAATCCGGGCACCGTCTCGTTGACCCCGCAGCGGAGCGTCCCCCTATCGATGACGTCCTGCAGCAGATTGCCCGCCGCCTGGCCCGCTTGCCCGTCCGCGGGCTCGTCCTCCCCCCGCTCGCACGCCGCCGCCGCCAGCACCATCACGGCCAACAGCGCGATGAGTCTCGTCATGAAACCTCTAGACATTGGTCCTCCTTCTCTCCCCCAAACCGAGGCGGCACCCCCCAGGCACCGCCGGAGCAAAGCGCAGCATACCGGGCGCTCCGGCCGATATCCAAAACCTGCCGCTCGCTCCGGGCGGGTAACCTCGCCGACCATGCTCACTAGGCTCTCCATCGCCCTGCTGACCACGGCCGCGCTCTCTTCGGCCTGCATCCCCCCGGAAGACCCGCAGGGGATTCCGACGTTCGACCCGACCACTCACCTGGGGCAGATCCAGCGCGCGGACACCCTGGTGGTCGGGATCGAGGACCTCGCCCCGCTCGTGTCACGGGACTCGTCCGGCGAGGCCGAAGGGTTTGCGGTCGAGCACGCGAGGTGGATCGCCGACGCCCTCGGGGTCGAGCTCGAAGTCCGCACCGCGCCGTCCTCCGCGGCTCTGATCACGCTGCTCGAGCGAGGCGTCATCGACGTCGCTTTCCCGACCGCGCCCATCACCGAGGAGCTCCTGCGGAACAATGTCGTCACCGACCCCTACCTCATCAGCAACCAGAGACTGCTCGTCCCCGAAGACTCCTCGGCTGCGGACGTGAGCGATCTCGCCGGCGACACCGTGTGCTGGACCGTCGATCCCGATACTGGCGTCGCCCTCGACGACATCGAGGCAACGATCCAAATCATCCGGGCATCGACGGCGAGGGAGTGCGCACGCGTTCTCGGGAGTGGCGAAGCCCAGGCGGCGACAGGCCTCGACCTTCTGTTGGTCGCGATCATCGAGAAACTCCAGGCGTCCGGCAGCTGCCCCCAGCCCTTTTCCTGCTCGGCAAAGATCGTCGGGCCCGACATCGCCACGGCGGGGATCGGGGCGCTCGTCCAGCAAACGCAGCCCAGCTACAGGGACTTCGTCAACGAGGTGTTCGCCGACGCGCGCGCCGACGGGCGGTGGCTCGACGCCTTCCGGCTCCACATCGGGCCCTATCTGCCGGCCCCGCCCACACCACCCGGGCTGAGCGCCGAGGAGGCGGCGGCGCTGTACCCGACGCCGACTTAGGGCCCTTAGGGTTGAGGCGACGCCCTCGGCCACGGAGGTTGCCGTGCTGTTCGGTCACAAGAAGAGAACCATGCCGCCCGCGGAGGAGGCCCTTGCCGGGCGGGACCGACCGGCGTTTTCGGTACCCGACCGACACGCGGTGCTCGGCACGCCGATCACCCCGCCCTTCGCCGAAGGTCTGGAGACTGCGATCTTCGGCCTCGGGTGCTTTTGGGGGGCGGAGCGCGCGTTCTGGCAGACGCCGGGAGTAAACGCGACCGCCGTCGGATACGCCGGCGGCTACACTCCCAACCCCACCTACGAGGAGGTCTGCACGGGGCGGACGGGGCACGCCGAGGTCGTCCTCGTAGTGTGCGACCCGCAGAAGATCGGCTACCGGGAGCTGTTGAAGGTGTTCTGGGAGGGACACGATCCCACCCAGGGCATGCGACAGGGCAACGACGTCGGGACGCAGTACCGATCGGCTGTCTATTACGCCGACGAGGCGCAACGAGCGGCCGCAGAGGAGAGCCGCGCGGCGTTCCAGCGTGTGCTCCG
Source organism: Actinomycetota bacterium (assembly GCA_050694275.1). Classification (GTDB taxonomy): domain Bacteria; phylum Actinomycetota; class CADDZG01; order CADDZG01; family WHSQ01; genus JBOGXF01. Next base: position 24,213 of record JBOGXF010000032.1, read on the forward strand.
CGACGCGGGTTACGGCGACATCACGACGGATATCGCGCCGACCGGGCCTTTCTATTACGCCGAGGGCTACCACCAGCAATATCTCCACAAGGTCCCCGACGGTTACTGCGGACTCGGAGGGACGGGGCTGTCATGCCCGGTGGGGGCCGCGCGGTGAGGCTTATTCCACCCGGCGATCCATGGCGAACGAGGAAGTCGGGTTGCGCTTGGCGACGCCCTTCATCTCGGTCGCGATCGTTACTGCCTCCCCAACGGCAGCGATGTCCCGGAAAAGGTTGGTAGCGATCCCTATGGATATGGCCATAATCGGGAAACGTTGGAGTTCCCCGCGGCGGTCGACGACTTCGATATAGCCGCGGGCGACATCCTCCGGGTTGTAGAGCGCGCCGACCGATGCATCCCAGGATTCGATGATGTCCTGCGCGACCGCCTCTCCTTTGTTCGCGTCGACGATGACGACGAAATCGTCTCCTCCCACGTGACCGACGAACCCGCCCCCCTGTGCCTCGACTGCGTCTTCGGTCGCGCGGGCCATCAGGCGGAGCGCGTCGTCGCCGCGCAGAAAGCCGTAGTGGTCGTTGTAAGCCTTGAAGTGGTCCAGATCTATGTAGAGGAGAGCGAACGGCACGCTGGCCGCGATGACGTCCTCCAGATGCAGCTGCAGGCGCACGTTGCCGGGCAGTTGGGTCAATGGATTTACCGACCGCATCGCGCGCGATCGATCAACAGCCACCCTGGCGCGCGCTACCAGCTCGGGCGGATCGAACGGTTTCGCTACGTAGTCGTCGGCGCCGGCACCGAAGGCCTCCAAGCGATCGCTCGCGCCTCCTCGCGCCGCGACCATGATCACGGATACGTTCCGCGTGCGTGGGTTGAGGCGAATTGCTCGACAGACTTCGATGCCGTCGATGAAGGGAACAGACAGGTCAAGGATGACGAGCTCAGGGGCCGTCTGCTGGACGACGTTGAGTGCCGCGCGACCGTCCGCGACGGATTCCACCGTGAAGCCCTCGAACTCAAGAAGCAGCTTGAGGAATGTGCGAACGGAAGGGTCGTCCACAGCGATGAGGACGGTGGCAGCCGCCTGCGCGGCGCGACCGCCCGCCCGCACCATTGACGCGTCTGCCACGCTCCCTCCATTCCATCGCAGTCCCGACGGTGTCAGATGTGGTCGGAACGCGGTTTAAAGCAGTCGCCGGCCCTTGGCGGGGTGCCGGCGTTGTCGACCCGCTCGCCGCCGTTGACAGTCCTACCATCCTGCAGCGAGGAGCGATCCTGCCCGGGGAGCGATGCGGGTCTCGGCCCTGCGCGCAGGACGCGTGACCGGTGGCGCCGCAGAAAGACTCGGACCACTTTCGTTCTCCTCATGAGAAACGCGTAACCTCCATCCAGCCTAGGGGAGGTCGGCGAGAGCGCGCATCCGTCGCGGGCGGTAGGTGGGCTACGGAGGATGGGGGTAGCAACGCTAAGTGCTCCTTCCCATAAGTACGGCGACGTATTGTCAGGCCGCACTTGGGATCCTCGCCGGGGTGTCCCCCGACGAGCGACACCCTTCCACAGGGTGGCTCGGAGCCAAGCAAGACCGACGGCGGGCATCGAGAAGGTGCCGCCGCCGGTCACGCCGTGCGGGAGGGGCTCCCGCCCGACGGTGCGTGACGAGCAAGGAATCGCTCGTGTGCCCGCCGCCCGTGGCGGCGATGTTGCGGGCCCCGACGAGGTCGCGGTGGCCCAGATAGCTACAGCGACGGCAGGAGAAGGTGCGCCCCGAGGGCTTCGAGCGCGTCCCGCAGCGGGGGCAGGTGGACGACGATCCCCGCTCGTCGACCATCTTGATCGACACCCCGGCCCTCTCCGCCTTGTCCCTGAGACAGGACACGAGATGGGTCCTTCTCCATTGCCGCAGCCTGAGGTTGTGGTGACGCCCGGAGTCTTTGTCGGTGATTCCCGACAGGTCGCCCACCACGAGCGTCCCGATCCCGCGCGCCGCGGCCCAGGAGACGAGCTCCTTGGCGGCTTGATGCTGAGCCTGTCGGATGCGCCTTTTGTGGCGGGCCTCGGCCCTTCTCTGGGATGCCCGCAGGCGCCTGTAGCGGCGCGACCCGCGCTGTCCCCGGGGCGGGGCCTTGGGGGCCAGCTTCTTTCGGCGCGCCTTGGTGTCTTGGAGATGGAGGCGCTCCTCGGCTCGAAGCGCCCGGCCCGACACCAGCAGGCCGTCGCCCTCGCACGCGGCCGCGAAGAGGTGGATGATCCCGATGTCGACTCCTGCCACCTTGTCGGGGTCGAGGCCGGCGGCGGGGGTCACCGGGATCTCGGCGGTGACGTCGAGACAGAGCCGCCCGGCATCAAAAACGAGCGTCACCGACCTCAGCGCCTCCGCCGGATAGGGGATGGGGCGAGCGAGCCGGACCTGCAGGACCGGGCATCCCCGCGCCGTGGCAAGCCGGACCGTCCGGCCCTCGAGGGCGAACGCCCCCTTTCTAAAGCGGACCGGAAAGAACCGTCGCCTGCAGCGGGGGAACCCGACCACCTCGCCCTTGGAGCGCCGTTTGGCGGCGCTGATCCACGCTGCCGAGTAGCGCTTCAAAAGGTCTTCTTGGCAGATCCTTGCAAGCTCCCCAAAGGCCATCCCGGTGAGCTCCCGACATAAGGAAGGAAAGTCCACGATCATCTTGCACCCCCAGCGGCGCAACGAGGCGTTGCAGTCGATCGCCATGGCCCAGACGTCGCCGGCGCCGACCATGAGGCCAAAGCAGCGCCTCTTCTGGGCGGGGGTCGCCCGCAGGGTGATGCGGGCTGTGCGGTGCACGGTCTCTGTCATGAAGGCACCGTAGCGGGAGGGTGCGACAATTATCGAACGTCCGTTCCCCT
>JBOGXF010000033.1:0-7387 GCA_050694275.1 Actinomycetota bacterium
TAGGCATCCTTAGGGCCGGTGAAGAGATCATCACGGAGGAGCATCACATCTCGTGGGAGGCGCCGATTGTCAACGGGATGGAGGTGACCGGCACAGAGAAGGCCGACAGGCACGTGCCGTTCGACACTTCCGCGCCCAGGGAGTTGGGTGACCCCGTCCGTATCCTTGTGACGCGCCCGGTAGAGAGAACTGTTAGCCATGCCGAATCGACGAAGGATCACCTTATTGCGATTAACCACCTCTGCAGTGGCCGGAGATAACAAGATGTCTCAGGACGGCCCGAGCCCGGTCACCGGCCGAACAGCTCGTATACGAGGATAGAAGCCACCTCGCGAACGAGCTCACGCGCCTTCGTCCTGCGAGTTCGGTTGAGCTCGACGTAGCTCGCGGGGCTGGTGTACACGTCCGCGAACCCGAGATCGTGAACGATCCGCTTGATCCTCTCGGAGTGGAGAGGATCCGAGACGAGAAGCAGGGACCGGGCCTCGGTCTGGATCGTTCTCCTGACGCGCTCGAGGCTCGTAAGGGTCGTCTGGCCCCCGACCTGCATGATGTCCTCTTGTGGGATGCCCCGCCCGACGAGATAGCTCTCGCCCGCCTCGGCCTCGGTAAACCGGTCCCCGGCCCTCTTGCCCCCGGTCACGATCACCGTCCCGGAAAACCCTTCCCCATAGAGGAACGCGGCGTGGTCGAGGCGAGCGCGGAAGACGAGCGAGGGTTCGCCGTCGTACTGGGCCGCCCCGAGCACCACGATCGCATCGACGGAACGAAGCTCGTCCTGGTGGGACTGATCCCACACCTGGAACCCGAGCCATGCGGGGTAGGCGGCCACGGTGACGACGATCGCCAGGATGACGAACAGGACGCGCTTCATGACCCGACGATACGAGGGCCGGTCGGTGCGGGTCAGATCAGGATGAGGACCCAGACCACCAGGGCCGTGCCGACCACGGCGGTCCCGTAGCAAGCCGTGGCCACCAACCGCTTCCCGCCGTGGATGCCGAGCTCGTGGTGGATCGTGAACCGGAACCGATGGGCCCAGTGGTACAGGGGAAGGGCGACGAGAGCTCCGAGGTACAGCCTGGTCAAGGGGTGGCGGACGAGGTCGACGACCCGCTCGTAGGAGAGGGCATCGTCGGGGAGCCATCCGAGGCCGAACGCGATCCCGAGGATCGCGATGTGGACGGGGAAGAGGAATGCGGACACGATCCCCCCGGCCGAGAACAGCGACCAGAACAGAGGCTCTTGCCGGGATCGCTGCGTACCACCCTCCGCCTTGGCCATCGCTAGAACCAGATGTGGAAGTAGGCGACGACCCCGGACACCGCGAGCCACGCTCCGACGAGCCCGGCCGTTACCACCTCCCGGCGCACCACCTTCCCGCGCAGGCGGACCACCTGGACGTGGGCGGTGAGCCGGAGCCACGTCGCCGTGTGGTACAGCACCGCGGCGAGGATGACGGCGGACAGGACGACCACTCCGGGAAGGTCCAGCCACGACAGGAACCCCGCGTAGGCGTCGCGGCCCCGGGACAGGGCGAAGAGGAACAGCAGGAGGATGACGGCGAACGCCGCCACGAACACGGAGGTGAGCTCCCGGGCGAAGAAACGCCGGTACGGGGCGGTCCTCAGCCACCAGGCGCGCGGGATCTTGCGGACGAGAACCGGGTAGCGCGGATGCTCCTCGGTCCTCACTCGCGGTCTCCGAACGGCCACACGACCGAGCGGAGAGCATCGGTGGCCGCGGCCACCTTGGAGCGCTGGATGGCCCCCGCGGGGTCGACGTCCTTGGGGCACACCACCGTGCACTCGCCGACGAACGTGCAGTCCCAAATCCCGGTGTCGATCTCGAGGACCTCCTTCCGCTCGGCCCGCCCCTCGTCCCGGGAGTCGAGGTTGTACCGGTGGGCGAGGGCGATCACCGCGGGGCCGAGGAACTCCGGGTCCTGCGCGTAGACCGGGCAGGCCGAGTAGCAGAGCATGCAGTTGATGCACATGCTGAACTGCTTGTAATAGTCGATCTCCTCGGGGGTCTGGAGGTACTCCCCGTCTTCGACCGGCTTCTCTTCCTTCCGGATGATCCAGGGCTTGACCTCCTTGAGGTTCTCCAGGAAGCCGGTCATGTCCACGACGAGGTCGCGGATCACCGGGAAGTACTGGAGGGGCTCCACGGTGACCGGCTTCGGGAAGAAGTCTCGCAGGAACACCGCGCACGTGAGCCGGGGTTCGCCGTTGACCATCATCCCGCAGGACCCGCACACCCCCATCCGGCACGACCACCGGTACGTCAGGCTGCCGTCGAGGTGGTCCTTGATGTAGTTGAGGGCGTCGAGGACGACCATGTCGTCGCGGTACGGGACCTCGTACTCGTCGAAGTAGAGGTCGGCCTGGTGCCCCGGCCGGTACCGGGCGACCTTCAGCGTCATCTCGTCGGCCATGGTGTTAGTACTCCCGCTTGATGGGTGGCCACTTGGTGATCGTGACGTCGCGGTAGTCGATGCGCGGCCCCTCCGGGGTAGATAAGGCCAGGCTGTGCTTCTCGAACCGCTGGTCGTCCCGGTCCGGGTAGTCCCGCCGGGTGTGGGATCCCCGCGACTCCCGCCGTTCCAGGCCCGAGCGGACCACCGACTCGGCCACGTCCAGCATGTTGTCGAGCTCGAGGGCCGCGATCAGCTCGGTGTTGAACGCCCGGTCGCGGTCGTCGAGGGCGACGTCCCGATACCGCTCCCGAAGTGCGCGCACCTCCTCGGCGGCCTCCTTCAGCGACTCCTCGGTCCGGAAGACCCCCGCACCCTTCTCCATGGCGGACTGAAGCTCCTCGCGGATCGCGCCGATCCGCTGCCGGCCGCCCGTCTTGTCGAGGTAGTTCCCGACCAGGCGGGCCTGCTCGGCTTCTGCGAGGCTCACGACGGAACCCGCGGCGGGGGTGCGAGCCTCCAGCGCGTCGTTCGCCGCCCGTCTTCCCACCCTGGCCCCGAACACCAGGCACTCGCTCAGGGAGTTCGAGCCGAGGCGGTTCGCGCCGTTCATGCTGACGCAGGCGGTCTCCCCCGCCGCGTAGAGGCCCGCGAGGCGGCTCCGCCCGACGGCGTCGGTGTCGACCCCTCCCATCATGTAGTGGACCACCGGCCGCACGGGGATGGGCTCGTGGACCGGGTCGAGTCCCACGTAGTTGCGGGCGAGCTCGCGGACGAAGGGGAGCTTCTTGTCGATCACGTCCTCGCCGAGGTGGCGGAGGTCGAGGTGGACGTAGTGGCCGTACCGACCGTCGATGGCCCGGCCCTTCTCGATCTCCTGCATGATCGCGCGAGAGAGGATGTCCCGGGGGCCGAGTTCCATCTTCGACGGGATGTAGTCCTCGAGGAACCGCCTCCCCTCCTTGTCGACGAGGTAGCCGCCCTCTCCCCGGGAGGCCTCGGTCATGAGGATCCCGGTGCCGGGCAGCCCCGTCGGGTGGTACTGCACGAACTCCATGTCCTTGAGGGGCACGCCCGCCCGGTACGCGAGGGCCATCCCGTCGCCGGTCTTGATCGCCCCGTTGGTGGTGAAGGCGTAGATGCGCCCCGCGCCGCCGGTGCACAGGATGATCGCCTTCCCGGTGATGCACCTCACCTCGGAGTCCCGGAGGTCGATGGCGGCGACCCCCGCGCAGCGGCCGTCTTCGACCAAAAGCTTGGTCACGAAGAACTCGTCGTAGCGGACTACCCTCTCGTACTTGAGCGATGTCTGGAACAGGGCGTGGAGCATGTGGAAGCCGGTCTTGTCGGCGGCGAAGACCGTCCGCTTCACGCTCATCCCGCCGAACGCCCGGACGGCGAGCCTCCCGTCCGGCTCCCGGCTCCACGGGCACCCCCAGTGCTCGAGCCGGACGATCTCCTCCGGGCATTCGGCGACGAAGGCCTCTACTGCGTCCTGGTCGGCGAGGTAGTCGCTGCCCCGGATCGTGTCGAACGCATGGAGGTCGAGGCTGTCGTCCTCCCCGATGACCGCCGCCGTACCTCCCTCCGCGGACACGGTGTGGCTGCGCATCGGATAGACCTTGGACACCAGGGCGACGCTTAACGTATCCGAGACCTCGGCGGCGGCGATGGCCGCCCGGAGACCGGCGGCACCACCGCCGACGATGACGATGTCGTGAGCGATCGTCTCCATCAGTACTTTCGCTCCATCGGCGTGTACCGTACCAAATGCGTGCCGGCGCACCGCAGCGAATAGCATCTAGCCGTGGGACAAGAACGGCGGACCGACTCTGGCATCGAGATACAGCCAGTGTACGGGTCCGAGCTCGCGGAAAGCCCGGGCGAGTACCCATTCACACGCGGGATACACCCTGGGATGTACCGCGACCGCTTGTGGACCATGCGGCAATACGCGGGATTCGGCAGCGCCGAGGCGACCAACGAACGCTTTCGCTATCTGCTCGAGGCGGGACAGACAGGACTGTCCGTCGCCTTCGACCTTCAGACGCAGATGGGCTACGACTCCGACCACCCGAAGGCGGCAGCCGAGGTCGGCCGGGTCGGCGTAGCGATCGACTCGCTCGCCGACATGGAGCTGCTGCTCGATCGCATCCCACTGAACGATGTCGCGACCTCGATGACGATCAACGCGACCGCCTCGATCCTGCTGCTCCTGTACCAGCTCGTTGCCGACAAACAGGGTGTGCCGACGGACAAGATCACCGGCACCGTCCAGAACGACATCCTCAAGGAGTACGCGGCGCGCGGCACCTACATCTATCCGCCGAAGCCGTCGATGAGGATCATCACCGATCTCTTCTCCTACTGCCGGGCTGAGCTGCCGCGCTGGAACACGATCTCGATCTCCGGTTATCACATGCGGGAGGCGGGGTGCACGGCCGTTCAGGAGGTCGCGTTCACGCTCGCCGACGCGATCGCCTACGTCGAGGCCGCGGTCGATGCGGGGCTGGAAGTCGATGAGTTTGCACCGCGGCTCTCGTTCTTCTTTGCGTGCCACATGAACTTCTTCGAAGAGGTCGCCAAATTCAGGGCGGCTCGGCGGCTGTGGGCCCGGCTCATGAAGGAACGTTTCGGCGCAACCAATCCGCGCTCGATGATGCTGCGGTTCCACACGCAGACCGGAGGAGCAACCCTGACCGCGCAGCAGCCCGAGAACAACATCGTCCGCACCGCGTTCGAGGCACTTGCGGCGGTCCTCGGCGGAACGCAGTCGCTGCACACCAACTCGTTCGACGAAGCGCTCTCTCTCCCGACACAGAGGGCGGCGACGATCGCCCTGCGGACGCAGCAGATCCTGGGATATGAATCCGGCATCGCCGATTCGGCCGACCCGCTCGGGGGATCGTGGCTGGTCGAGTCGCTGACGGACGAGATCGAGGAGCGAGCGAACGACTACATCAAAAGGATCGACGAGATGGGTGGAGCCGTCGAAGCCATCGAGTCCGGCTGGATCAAGAGAGAGATCGAAGACTCTGCCTATCGCGTCAATCAGGGGATCGAGTCGGGCGAACGGGTGGTCGTGGGCGTCAACCGCTTCGAGGCAGAGGAGCAGCCGGTCGAGATCCATGCGCTCGACCCCGAGCTGGAGCGGCGCCAGGTCGAGCGGCTCGCCAAAGTGAGAAGGGAGCGCGATCAGGCGGCGGTCGACGCGGCCCTCAAATCACTCCAGGACACGGCGCGCGGGAAGGACAACCTCTTGTATCCGATGCGCGACGCGCTCGCCGCCCACGCAACCCTCGGCGAGGTTTCGGACGTCATGCGCGAGGTGTTCGGCGAGTACGAGCCGAGGTCCATCTGACAGTGGGCGTCGAGAAAGTAGCGGTCATCGGCGCCACCGGGGACGAGGGCTTCGGGCTCGCGTGCCGGTGGGCGAAGGCGGGGATCGAGATCGTGATCGGGTCGCGCGCCAAGGATCGGGCCGACGACGCCGCCGCGCGCCTCGAAGGGATCATCTCCGGAGCGAAGGTGTCCGGGCTCGAGAACCCCGACGCCGCCGCGGCTGCGGACGTCGTGGTCGTCACGGTCCCCTTCTCCGGTCAGGCCACGATCTACAAGTCCATCGCCGAGCATGTGCGCGATGACGCGGTCGTGGTCGACTGCACCGTTCCGGTGGCCGCGGCCGTGGGGGCGCGCCCCACGCACACCCTCGGTGTGTGGGAAGGCTCCGCCGCCCAGCAGGCCGCGGCGCAGTTGAAGAACGGCACCCTCTGCGGCGCCTTCCACACACTGGCTGCAGCCGCGCTCAACGATTTGGAGCAACCTCTCGAAGGCGACGTGCTCGTGTGTGGCCCCGGCACCGGCAAAGAAGTCGTGCGTGCCCTCGTCGAGGCGATCCCCGAGCTCCGCTACGTCGACGCCGGCCCGCTCGAGAACGCTCGCATCGTCGAGCCGATCACCGCGCTTCTGATCGGCATCAACCGGCGCTACAAGACCGATCGGGCCGGAATCCGCATCACCGGCATCTAGGCCGACGCATTACACGGCCGTTCGATCCAGCAGGCGCTCGAGCTCGTAGTCGAATGCCTGCCGGTGTCGCCGACGCAGGACGACCCTCGCCGCGCCTGTTCCGGCGGCGCCTAGCAATGCAGCAAGGGACACCGCGAGCCACGGGAAGGACGGCGGCCGGCGAGCCGCACGCTCAAGCGCGGCGATGCGCTCCTCGGCGGCATACAGGCGCTCCTCACCTTCGTCCTCGGCGCGCCTCCTCTGGTCGTCGAGGTGTTGGTCGCCGGCCCGCCGGGCGCGTCGCTCGGTCCCGATCCGTTCGCTCAGCGCCGCCTCGACGCGCTCCAGCCGGCGCGCTAGCCGCGCTTCGGTCCGGTTTTGTGCGACGAGGAAGCCCCCGGTCGGGTCTTGACCCAGGGTGTTCGTGCACCCCGGGTTGCAGAACATCACGAGATGGCGCCCGGAGGCCATCGGCGGCATCGCGAACACCGCTTCGGCGATGTAGTAGCCGGGGCCGAGCCTGAGCCCCTCGTGCCGCATCCCCTGAGGGGCGGGACGGAACGTGATCTCGGCGACGCGGGCCATGCGCTCCTCCGGATCACGCGGCCTCTGCCACGCCCATGTCTCGGGGCCGATGTAGACGAAAAAGGGGCCCTCGGCCAGCACATCGGCCACCTCCCGGGCGTAAACGACCTCCCACACCCGCACGCGCTCACCCACGACGTGGTAGCGGGAGTCCCACTCGATCCACGCGCCCCCGGCCCTGGCGGGGATCGCGATCGTCACGAGAAGAAGAGTCAGGGCGGCCACACGGATCGCACGCATTTCTCCCTTGAGGCTGACTTTCCGCAGGTGAACGGCACGAAATAGCCCCCCAAGAGAGGCAGCGAGCCCGCCGCGGAGCGCATAGGGGGCGCTGGCATGTGACCGGACTCGGCGGGTTTGGCCTGCGTGCCTCAGTCA
>JBOGXF010000034.1:0-9809 GCA_050694275.1 Actinomycetota bacterium
GCGCGCCGAGAAGCGCTCCAGCTCGGCAGGCAGGTCGCTCAGTCGCCCCCAGCCGAAGACGATCCGCTGGGGGAGCTGCTCGTAGACGAAATCTTCGATACGTCTAGATCCTGAAGAACAGGTTCGCGAACCGGCGGGCCGCGTCGAGGTCGCCGTAGGGAGTTCCCGTCCGAGTGCGCCCGAACGCAGTGAGCACGAGGCTTGCGGAATCGAAGTCGATCACCGCCTGCGCGCCGTCTGCGGAGCCCGGCTCGTAGGTCATCCCTTCACTCGTCACCTTGATGCGGAACGTGCCGCCGTTGCGACCCGTGACCCGTGCGGCGACGTCGAGATCACGGCCCCCGAGCCGGGATACATCCGCCGTGTACTGCCAGTTCGCGATCATTATCGGGGCGAGGAAGTCGGCGACGTCCGGGCTCAAGAAGTGCTCCATCCCCAGCCCCTCGCGGATGTCCCAGCCGTGGACGCCATAGTCCATGATCTGCCCGACGGGATAGAACCATGCCGGGAGAGGACCGTAGTAGGCGTGGGTCACCATGAAGCCGCCCCAGTCCTCCTCGGTGAGCTCCTCGAACATCTTCATCGCCTGGCTGAAGGCGTCGCGCAGGCGGGAAAGAAGCTCCTCACGAGGCGAGTCTCGGAACGCGAGGGCTCTCTTGTCTGCCGTGACGGCCATCTCCGTTATCGGTGCCAATCCCTCCGCGGTGCCCCCGCCGCGCGTCACGTCGAAGCGTTCGATGTAGCCCTCGGTGGTGTCGATGATGTGTCCGACTATGTCGCGAACCTGCCAGTGACCCGACGCCGTCGGCGACTGCCAGTTCTCGGGGACCTCCGCCGATGCGAAAAAGCTCTCCGCCTCCTCACGCACGACTCGCAGGAGGTTGTCCTTGGCGGCGTAGTTCGTCGCATCCCACTGCTCTTGAGAGACGTCCTGACCCATCGCTCCTCCCTCCGAATCCGCTCCTCCGACTGATGCTTGGAATATTGTGCCACTGGTTATAGTTGCTTACAAATGGTTAGTTAAGCAACGATGCAGGACGAGCGACGTCGGGAGGCAGCATGAAGCTGGACGGCATCCACCACATCACGGCGATCACCGGAGATGCCCCGCAAAACGTGAGGTTCTACGCCGGCACGCTGGGGCTCAGGCTGGTCAAGAAATCGGTCAACCAGGACGACCCCACCGTCTATCACCTCTTCTACGCCGACGATGAGGGCGGCGCCGGCTCCGACATCACCTTCTTCGAGTACCCCGGCGCAGCGCGAGGGCGAGCGGGGGCCGGGATGATCCACCGCATCACCTGGCGCGTCGCGTCCGAGGAGTCCCTCGACTTTTGGGAGCGGCGACTGGCTTCGCACGGGTTCGACTCCGCGCGCGAGGACGGGCGGCTGCGCTTCGATGACCCCGAGGGCCTCGGCCTCGAGCTCGCCGTCGTCGATACCACGGACGAGGCTCTGCGGGCCGCTCACCCCGAGATCCCGGAGGAGCATGCCCTTCTCGGTTTCGACGGGGCGCGCGCGTACACGAGCGACCCCGCCGCCAGCGCCGAGCTTCTTCAGTCGACCCTGAACTTCTCTGCCGACTCGCGCTCCTCGTGGACCATTCGGGGGGAGCGGCGCGGCTCCTTCTACGTCTACGACGAGGCACCGGCCCAGCGCGGCACCCAGGGGGCCGGGACGGTCCATCACATCGCCTGGGCGTCCCCCATAAAAGACCACACCGAGTGGCACAAGCGCGTCACCGACGCCGGCACGCAGCCCACGCCCATCATCGACCGCTACTACTTCAAGTCGATCTATTTTCGTGAGCCGTCCGGCGTCCTGTTCGAGATCGCGACCCTCGGCCCCGGCTTCGACGTGGACGAGCCACTCGAAAAGCTGGGCGAGAGGCTCGCGCTCCCTCCGGACTACGAGCACCTGCGCGACAAGCTCGAGCAGGTGCTGACCCCGTTGCCCGATCCCAGGGCCGAAGTGCGGTCCGGTTGAGAATGAAGACCAGCCCGCGGGCATCCTTCTGCCCGCATTTCCGGAAGGCGATCGAGCTGGTGGGAAAGCGCTGGAGCGGCACGATCCTGCGCGCCTTGATGGATGGCCCGAGCCGGTTCTCGGAGATCTGCGCCCATGTCCCCGACATATCGGACCGCTCGCTGTCGATGCGGCTGAAAGAGCTTGAGCGAGAGGGCTTGGTGATCCGGCGGGTCGATCCGACCCAACCGGTCAGCGTGAGCTACGAGCTGACGGACAAGGGCCGCGCGCTGGAGCGCGCCATCGCCGAGGTCGAGCGTTGGGCGCACGACTGGGTGGCCCCCCACGCGGAGGTGTCCGACGACGCCGTCTCGCCAGAGGCGCAAGCCGAGAGTGCCTGACCCGATCGACAGGCGGGCCCCGGCCCAGTGGGCTCTCGGCTCAGTCCTCGCCGCCTCGCGCCGGGGCGCTCGGCGGCGCGATGGAGACCTCGGGCCTTCGCCCCGGGATGAGGACGGTGAGAACCACGCCCAGCGGTTCCCCGCCAACTTCGACGGCGCATTCGAGGACGAGACTGCCGCGACCGGTGACGTCCTCGGCGATGCTGCCCGGATAGGTCGGCTCGAAGCGCGCTCCTGGAAGCGGTGGCCCACCGGCGACGACCTTGCCCAGACGCGCGGCCAGTTCCTCGAGGTTCTCGGGCGACGTTGCTGCCGGCACGACGCCTCCCAGCACTTCGCCCGCTCGTCTCGCCAGCCAGCCGCCCCAAGACGAGGCGCCTCATTTGGTCGTCGAGGTCGTCCCGGTCCACCTTCAAGGTCTACCCTGCGCGGCATCTGCTGTGCCACGATGACATCGAGAGAAAGGATGACTAGGTTCCGTACGATTCCGGAGTTGTTCGAGTCGGCGGTGGAGCGCGCGGCCGCGAAGACATGGCTGCGGTACGAGGATGTCGCCCACACGTACGAGCGGGCCCATGAGCGCATCAACGCGGCGGCCGCGGCCCTAGCGGATCTTAGGGTCGCGCGCGGAACACACGTCCTGGCAACGACGCGCAACTCGCCTGACTACCTGTTCACTTGGCTCGCGGTCATGCGGCTCGGAGCCGTCCTCATCCCCGTCAACCCCGAGAGCAGCCGGGCAGAGCTCGCCGGCTTCGCCGAACAGGTGGTCCCGCATGTCGTGGTTACCGACACGGTGCTGCGCGGCGTCGTCGAGGAGAGCGTGCGTGCGGCCGCCCCCGACGCCCGCATCGCGCTGGCGGAAGATCTCGTGACTGCGCCCACGGCCGAAGCTCCGGCGATGGCGCGCCCCGACGACGTCGCCGTGATGATTCCGACCTCGGGCACGACCGGCCGCTCCAAGCTCGTGATGCAGACACAGCGCGCGTACGCGATGGCGGGGGAGGGGTTTCCGTTCTGGATGGGGCTCAACGAAGAGGATCGCCTGATGACGTCTCTTCCCCTGTTCCACATCAACGCCCCGGCGTATTCGACCCTCGGCTCGGTGGCCGCGCGGGCCGGTCTCGTCCTGCTGCCGCGGTTCTCCGCCAGTCGTTTCATCGACTGGGCGCGTCGCTACGGCGCGACGGAGTTCAACGCAATCGGCGCCATGCTCGAGATCCTCATGCGCCAGCCGGAACGGGACGATGACGCCGACAACCCGCTGAGGCTCTGCTACACGGGTCCGGCCCCCACCAGGGAGCGCCACCTTCAGATCGAGCGCCGATTCGGGTTCGAGATCATCTGCGGCTACGCGCTCTCGGAGACTCCTTACGGGCTCATCTGGCGAAAGGGGACGCGCCCCTACGGCACCCTCGGGAGCATTCGCCAGCACCCCACGATGGGCGTGATCAACGAGGGCAGGGTGATGGACGAGGGCCGCGAGGTGGGCGTCGGCGAGGTGGGGGAGCTCGAGCTGAAGAACCCCGCGGTCATGCTCGGCTACTTCGGCATGCCCGACGAGACCGACAAGGTGCTGTCGGATGGGTGGCTTAAAACCGGGGACCTCGTCGAGGTCGACAAGGACGGCATCTACACGTTCGTGGGCCGCAAGAAAGAGCTGATCCGCCGGCGGGGCGAGAACCTCTCCCCGCTCGAGGTGGAGGCCGCGCTCGAGGCCCACCCGGCGGTGGCCGAGGCGGCAGTGATCGGAGTACCGTCCGAGCTCTCCGAGGAGGAGATCAAGGCGTTCGTCGTTCTCGGTGAGGGAGCGGACATCGCGATGACCGAGCTGCGTGACTTCGTGGCCGAAAGGCTCGCGCAGTTCAAGGTGCCGCGCTACTTCGAAGCGGTCTCGGAGCTTCCCCACACGCCGACCGGTCGGATCGCGAAGCCCGAGCTGTCCAGGGAGAGATCGGCGACGGAGGAGGATCTCGATCCACAGCCGGCGACGAGCGAGGGTCCGAGGTAGTGACAGACGAGGGTGACTGGCTGCACAGCTCGATCGGACACTCGACGCCGGACTCGATAACGGTCCGCGGTCACGATCTCGCGAACGAGATCATGGGCGAGATGTCGTTCTCCGATCTCGCATTCCTCCTCGCATCCGGCAGGACTCCCACCGAGGACGAGTCGATGTTGTTCGACGCCGTGCTCACGTCGCTGGCCGAACACGGTCTGACGCCCACGGCGCTGGCAACGCGATTCACGTACACCGGCGCGCCCGAGTCGATGCAGGGAGCCATCGCCGCCGGCCTGCTGGGAGCCGGAAGCGTGTTCCTGGGGCCGGTCGAGGACACCGCGCGATTCCTGCACGAGATCGTCGACGAACTCTCAGTCGAGGAGCGATCCGACGAGGCCGCGCTGGCATCCGCCGCCACCGAGGCCGTCCGGGCGTTGGTCAAGGAAGGGCGGCGGATCCCGGGCCTCGGCCATCCCACTCACAGAGAGACGGATCCGCGCACGCCGCGGCTCTACCAAATTGCGCGCGACGCCGGACTCGCCGGCCCGCACCTTCGCGTGCTCGAGCTCGTTGCATCCGCGCATCGCGACGAAACCGGCAAGTCGCTTCCAATCAACGGCGCCGGCGCAGCCGGTGCTGCGCTTGCCGACCTCGGCTTCTCGCCCGCCCTGGCGCGCGGTTTCGCTCTGCTCGCTCGGACCGCGGGCCTGATCGGGCATCTGGCGGAGGAGTCGGCCCGCCCGATCGGGATGCGGCTGTGGAAGGAGATCGACGAGCGCGCCTCCGGGGCAGCCGGTGAGGGATCGGGCGGCGATCCGTCCTGACCGGGCATGCGTGATCCGAGAAGCCTGACCCACCGGATCCTCTTCGAGCATCTGCTGGAGGGAGAGCTGCGGCCCTCAGAGGGACTGCATCTCAGACCCGACCAGGTCCTCATCGAGGACGCCACCGGCACCATGACCTACCTTCAGTTCGAGGGACTGAAGGTCGAACGCGTCGCCGTGCCGCTCGCGGTCATGTATGTGGATCACAACGTCCTGCAGGTGGACGAACGGAACATGGACGAGCATCGCTTTCTGCAAGCGCTCTCTGCTCGCTACGGAATCAAGTATTCGAGACCCGGCAACGGCATCTCGCACAGCATCCATCTCGAACGCTTCGCGCGCCCGGGGGGATTGCTCTTCGGCGCGGATTCCCACACGACGATGGCCGGAGCGATGGGGATGTTCGCCCTCGGTGGGGGCGGACTCGATGTCGCGATTGCGCTGGCCGGTCACGGCCTGTGGATCTCGTGCCCGTCGGTGGTCGCGGTCGAGCTCCGTGGACGATTGCCCGAATGGGTCGAGGCCAAGGACGTGGTGCTGGAGCTGCTCCGGCGCAACGGAGTGCGAGGGGGCAATGGGAAGGCGTTCGAATTCATCGGCGAGGGGGTCGAGACGCTTTCCGTCATGGAGCGAGGGACGATCTGCAACATGGCGCTAGAGACCGGAGCGACAACGGCGATCTTCCCGAGCGACGAACGCACGCGCGAGTGGCTTGCGTCCCAGGGTCGTGAGGACGACTTCGCGCCCTTGTCTGCAGATCCCGGAGCCGTCTACGACGAGGTCGAGGTGATCGACCTGTGGCAGCTCGAGCCGCTCATCGCGAAACCTCGGTCACCCGGCAACGTTGTTCCTGTGCGCGACGTGGAAGGCGCTCGCGTCGCCCAGGTCTGCGTGGGGTCTTCGGTCAATTCATCGTACGAGGATCTTGCCCGCGTGGCGGCGATCCTTCGCGATGGAGTGGTTCATCCCGAAGTCGAGATGACCGTCAGCCCGGGCTCACGTCAGATCCTGGATGCAATCGCGCGCTCGGATGTCTATCGCGACCTGGTGGCA
The DNA here is from genome assembly GCA_050694275.1 of Actinomycetota bacterium. Taxonomy (GTDB): domain Bacteria; phylum Actinomycetota; class CADDZG01; order CADDZG01; family WHSQ01; genus JBOGXF01. The sequence goes on from JBOGXF010000034.1 coordinate 6,246, forward strand.
TCCGGGGCGCGGGTCCTCGAGGCGGTGTGTGGTCCCTGCATCGGGATCGGGCAGGCGCCCTCCGCGGGAGTTGTTTCGGTGCGGACCTTCAACCGCAACTTCCCCGGTCGCAGCGGAACGCCCGGCGACGAGGTCTACCTCTGCTCGCCGTCCGTCGCCGCGGCCACGGCCTTGCGCGGACGGATCACCGATCCCCGCTGGCTCGGCGAAGCGCCGCGCATCCACCGCGGCTCCTACAACCCTGAGGTCGTCGATCGCCACATCCTCGACCCTCCGGAGCCGAACGAGTCCGAGCACATCGAGGTATCGAGAGGAACGAACATCGTTCCGCCGCCCAAGCCTCAACCGGTGCCATCGCGGGTGGAAGGACGCATCCTCATCGTGCTCGGCGACGACATCTCCACCGGCGACATGGCGCCCGACGGCGCTCTCGGCATGTCGCTGTGGTCGAACATCCCCGAGTGCGCGACCTACATGTTTCGCAGGATCGATCCCGAGTTTCACGACCGGGCGGTCTCCTGGGAGGGCGGCATCATCGTCGCGGGAGACAACTATGGTCAGGGATCTTCACGCGAGCAGGCCGCTCTCGCGGCCCTGCACCTCGGCGTTCGAGCCGTCGTGGCAAAAAGCTTCGCTCGGATACATCGCCAGAACCTGATCGCTCAGGGGATCTTTCCGCTGGCCTTCGCGCGGCCCGAGGACCACGACGCGGCGCGGATGGGGGATACGTGGATCATCGAACACGCTCGCGAGGGGATCGCGTCCGGTTCTGGCTCGTTCCGCTGCCGATCGGGATCGGGAAGCACCCTCGACCTGAGAGCTGATCTGTTGGCACGCGAGCGAAAGCTGCTTCTGGCCGGAGGAGCGCTCCGTTACCTGACTTCCTCTTGAGCCGTTTGCCTCCATCGGCCTCGAAGAATCTCAGAAGATCGTCACTTCGTTAGAGTATCTGGTCGTCGCTTCCTCGCAGACCTTGCCCCCGTCCCAGACGTGCTCACTCCACCTGCTGGACCCAGCAACCAGGTTGATGTCAGCCGATACGGCCCCATTGGGTTGATTGCCCTGCTTAGTAAGTTCCTTCGCGCTTTGCTTAATTTACGGATTCAGTTTGCCGTTGATTCCCCCAAGACTTCTTCGCGCTAGGCGCGGACACGTCAGCCGGGGGGAGAAATCCATGCGGCATATCAGGTTCATTTCACACTTGCCAAGCAGCCAGGTACATCGGATTCGCTTGAGCAATGGCATCTCATCCGATCTTCTTCATCCAGAGTGGTTGACCTGGAGAACGCTGGCACTGATTGTCTCGGCATTGCTAGTGACTCAGTTGCTGCCCGCTCGCCCCGCGCTCGCAACCCACACGACCATCAGCAGCAACACAACCTGGACGGTGGCCAACAGTCCCTACGTCTTCAACGGTGACCTAGTCATCGCCTCAGGAGCTACACTGACGATCGAACCCGGTGTCGTGGTCAAGCTCAACGGCACCGGTACCGAGGTGCGCGTTGGCGGCACACTGAAGGCTCTCGGCAGCGCGTCGGCCCCGGTGATCTTCACCTCCATCAAGGATGACGCCAGCGACGGTATCGATAGTGGAGGCGACGGAGCAACAACGCCACAACCCGGTGACTGGCTAAACCTCGAGGTGGAATCAGGGAACGCGAACACGCTTCTTCAGTACGCAGTAGTCCGCTACGCAGGTTATGGATCTTCGAGTCTTACCTACGGTGGAATCAAGGTTCGTAATGGCAGCGTGCCGACCCTGGACAACGCCCGCATCGTTGACAACCAGAGGGCTGGTATCTCGGTCAGCGTTGGTAGTGGGGTCGTACTGAGAGATTCGGTAGTTGAGAGGAACCGCCATGGCGTCGTCTTGATAGGCGGCTGGGTGGATGCCCAAAGGAGCACTTTCCGCGATAACGCCGGTGACGGAGTCATTTTTTCGCTTGCGTCCTCCTACACAGGGCCTGCATCCGTCATAACTCGCAGCGAGATCACGGGCAACCTCAATCAAGGTGTTGACGTAGGTGCGGACGCGAGCCTCCCCGATTCGCGTATCCCACACGGCAACTTCAACAACATCTACGGCAATGGCGATCCATATCAGCTCTATACGCCTGGGGAGCGGCTCGAGATCGACTGGACGAGCAACTACTGGGGCGATGGGGTCGTTTTCTCTTACAACGACAGCAAGTGTTTGAACGAAGACCCTTTTGCGCTCGGACGCCTGATCTTTCCGGGCGGCGGTGACGGTCCCCTAACCAACTCCCAATATATCGCGGGGACCGCTCCCGACGACGTGATGTGCTACTACGACAAGACGAGGGTCTATCCGGGCGAGTTCTTCACCAGCAAGATCGCTGGCGCGGGCGCGCCTGTGTCCATGCTCACGGGAGGACTGCATGGCGTGAACCCCTCCGGGTCCCAGGGCGATCCCGTCAACAGCGCCACAGGAGCGTATTTCACCTCTGCTACCGATCTCGCTTTGCCCGGCATCGACGTTCCCTTCGTGTTCAAGCGCTCCTACAACTCCTTGACCGAGAGAGGAGGGGTGTTGGGAGCCGGATGGAGACACAGCCTCGAGGCATCGCTCAAGCTGTGGCCGCATGGGGACATCGACCTGCATGCAGAGGACGGACAGATACTGAGGTTCGAGAAGCAATCCGATGGCAGTTTCGAAGGAGGGCCTGGGGTGCGCTCGAAGCTCGTCGCAGTCACTGGAGGTTACAAGGTGACCCGTCGGGATCAGGTCGTCTATGCCTTCGACTCCAACGGAAAACTGAAGTCGATCAAGGGCCGCAACGGCACGGGTCTGACCCTCGCCCATGGGACCGACGGCAACATCTCCACCGTGACCGACAGCGCCGGCCGGGTGATCGATTTCTCCCACAACGCCAACGGTCGCTTGACGCAGGTGGCCCTTCCCGACGGTCGTTCCGTCTCGTACGGGTACACGAACGGCCTGCTGACCTCCGTGACAGACGTGCGCGGCAACACCACCAGCTACACCTACGACTCGAAGCAGCGCCTCAAGACGGTCGTCGACCAGAACAACCACATGGTGGTTGACAACACCTACGGTGCCGACGGACGCGTGAGCCAGCAGACGGACGCGCGCGGCAAGCTGTGGGGATTCTCCTGGAACGCGGCCGCCGAGACTTCTACCTTGACCGATCCGCGCGGCAAGCAGTGGGTCGACGACTACGACTCGAATCTGCTCGTATCCCGTACGGACCCACTGGGCAACAAGACCTCCTATTCCTACGACTCGGACTTCAACGTGGCGGCGGTGACGGATGCTCGCAACAACACCACGATGATGACCTACGGCGGTCGCGGGAACATGCTGACGCGCACCGCTCCGACGCCGTTGTCCTACACGGAGACGTGGACGTACAACTCCAACAACGACCCGCTCACCTATGAGAACCGAAGAGACAAGGGCGGATTCAATTGGTCGTCGCAACACCTCACCAGATGGAGGTGTTCAGCGATGGGTGTCGGCAAGCGTCAGCAGGAGATCCGAGCGATGCGTGGCCACATGTGGTCACCGGGTCGGCCGTCGAC
>JBOGXF010000035.1:0-21343 GCA_050694275.1 Actinomycetota bacterium
GCCTTCAAGACCTCTGTTAGCCAAAGCCCCCGGTCGGATTGACGCTCGGCGTCGCCGGCTACCGACTCACTGAAACGTCCTCGTCCAGGAGACCTCTATGTCGGCATTCCCGAACAGCGGACAAAGCGTGAACGATGATCGGCGATCGCCATCCTTGAATGGCTGTTACCGAGTTCTTTCCTACTACTTTCGGGTTGACTCGCCATTAAGGGAGATTGCTCCCGTCGTCGACCACTTCCTGGGACGATTCGGCGCCCGGGTGGTCGCCGATAGCTTACCGACCTACCGCATCGTCAGAGAGGATGATGAGAAGTCTCTGTACGTCGTGTACCGGGAGGGCGAGTGCGTACTGCGAGCGACGTCGCTTTCCGGAGTCCTGGATTGGTTGCTGTGGGATGTTCATGGGCAGGCGATGGTCGGATCTAGAGAGTTCCTCATTCTGCATGCGGGCGCCGTGAGCTGGGACGACAGGGGCATCGTCCTTCCCGCTCCGCCCGATTCCGGAAAGACCACGCTCACGGCGGGGCTGACCCGCGCCGGCCTCTCGTACCTCACCGACGAGGCGGCGTTGATCGATCCGGTCACGGCCAGGATGCACCCGTACCCTCGGGCGCTCTGGTTCGAACCGCCGACGCTGGAGCTGTTTCCCGAGGTCCGTAACAGTCTGCCGCCCGCCTGTAGGGTCGACGGACGCTCGCACTACCAGGTGTGCCCCGACGACCTGAGGCCTGGGTCGGTAGGCGGCCCGTGTCAGATCCGTTATGTCATCGCTCCCCACTACGCCAAAGGCAGCAGCACATTCCTGGAGCCGATAAGCAGGGCCGCGGGGGTGCACGCGCTTGCAAAAAACGCCTTCAATTTCGATGACTTCAGCGCCGGAGGGCTGTCGGTGCTCGCCGAGATCGTCCGGGGCGCGGACTGCTACCGCCTGTCGATAGGAAACCTCTCCGAGGCGGTCGCCCTGATCAAAGACCTCGCCCGTTCCGACAACTAGCTCATCCAAGGAGACTTCCATGCGTATCGCCGTGACCGGTGCGGCCGGCTTCATCGGGTCCCACCTCTGTGAGGCCCTGGTGGCTTTCGGGCACGAGGTCGTCGGCCTCGACAACTTCGACGACTTCTACGTGCCCGCTCAGAAGCGAGACAACCTGTTGCAGCTCAAGACGACCGCCGGCTTCCGCCTGATCGAGCTCGACATCAGAGACCGAGGAGCGGTGAAGGGATCACTGCACGGGTGCGGCGCGGTCGTCCATCTCGCGGCACGAGCCGGCGTGCGCCTGTCGTTCGCCCACACGTCCCTGTACGCCGACGTCAACGTTACCGGCACCGCGGTCGTGCTCGAAGCCGTCGCCGAGCTCGGCATCCCGCGGTTGGTGTTCGGCTCGTCGAGCTCCGTCTACGGCGAAGGGGCGTCGGTACCATTCTGTGAGGATGCCAGCCTCGGCCGCGCCGCTTCGCCGTACGCGGCGACCAAGGTCGCGGGCGAGATGCTGTGCCGCAATTTCGCCTCCCGAATACCGCGCCTTGCGATCCTGAGGTTCTTCACCGTGTACGGGCCCCGCCAGCGCCCGGACCTCGCGATCCACAAGTTCGCCCGCCTGATACTCGCCGACCAGTCCATCCCCGTCTACGGATCGTTGGAGTCCTTCCGCGACTACACCTTTGTCGACGACATCGTGGGCGGAGTAATGGCTTCGTTGGAGCTCGAGGAGCCGCTCGCGACGATTAACCTCGGGAGCGGTAACCCGATCCGGCTGGATGAGATGATCCGCCACCTCGAGTCGGCGCTCGGGCGCTCCGCGCGCCTCGACCGCCAGCCTCCGCAGGAGGGAGACCTCTACGGGACGTGGGCGGACGTTTCGCGGGCCCGGGAGCTGCTCGGCTACAGCCCCCGGTGGCGCTTCGAGGACGGGGCTCAGCGATTCGCCGAATGGGTCGTCGCGTCCACCGTTGAAACGAAGACGGCCACGGCTTTGGCAGGGGGAGACGGTCTGGTCCGCCCATCCGGCGTGTGACTGCTCTTTTTACGGCTTGAGACGTAGGACATCGGGTGGGTCCCTTCCTAGTCTTGTCCGTACGACTAAGGCGATCGAACCGGCTAGGGAGAAGGAAGCGATTTCATGGCGGATACCTCGATCTCGACCTCTCATCGGTCCCCCACGCGGCGCGAAGTCCTAAAGAAAGGCGCCGTGGGGGGCGCTCTTCTGTGGAGCGCGCCGGCGATCCTCACGCTGTCCCGGGCCGGTGCCCAGCAGGGCACTCCTTGTCCCGGGTGCACAAACTCGGCATTCGGCCTGCGCCTTAACACCGACACCTTCGGAGAAGGGGGGTGCGTCCAAGATGTCACGGCTGGCGGGGTCGGCGCCACGGTCGTCTGCGGAAACACGGGCGCGCCGTGCTCGGCGAGCGCGAGCATAGCGACCTTCAGCGCCGACATCCCGGGCGTGATAACGGGGTCCGCGTCCGCCATCACCTCATCCGCCCAGGCCCCCTGTGACTGCGCAACAGGCCCAACGGGGTCGGCCAGCGTCGCCGATCTGAGCGTCACCGTGGGGGGCACGACGGAGACTGCAAGCGGGTCGCTCCCTTGCAACACGGTGCTGATAGACGAGCTGGGCGTGGTGGTGGTACTCAACGAGCAGACCTGCGACGGCGACGTGCTCACCGTCAACGCGGTCCACATCACCGGGCCGAGCCTCGACCTGATCCTGGCCCAGTCCAGGGCCGGCGTCGCCGGATGTGCCTGCACTGCCTGCGCATAGAAGCCACCAGACAGCAGCCATCGCCTGGCTAGACAAGTCATTTCCCGCACGCCTCGGGGACTCTCTTTACATCATCGGAAGTCGGCATGGTCAATCATGATCGGAGAACTTGAATGGGGACTAGGTCGCGTGCCGAGACCAATGGGCACCTCTCCACCCTTCCTCGGAACGAAGGGCCGGCCTACCCCCGCTTTAGCTCCGCGCGTCTTGGTCGGATCCAGTGGGATGGGGAAGCTGCATTCCGCAGCCTGTCCTACTACTTCCTGCTCCGGTGGAACTGGCCCGGCTACGAAAGCACGGTGATGCACGTGCTGCGGGATTTCGAGGTCGGTCCCGAGCCGTCAGAGACACGGAGAGATCACGCCCCCGGGTCGAGCGTCTGCTATTCGCTGGTTCACTCGCCACGAGCCAAGCGAACCCACAAGCTCCTCTACAACACCCACGAGATCTACCAATCGAGCGATCCGTCCAATACTCTCAACTACCTCTTCTGGCACATCAACTCGGAGAGCCTCAGTCGCACGGCCGACTACTTCCTGATCCATGCAGGCGCAGTGGCCACGCCACGCGGGGAAGGCATACTCCTTCCCGCCGCGTCGGGTTCGGGCAAGACGACGTTGACCGGCGCTCTCGTGCGCGCCGGATTCGGATACCTCTCGGACGAGGCCGGGGCGATCGACCCCATAACCAAGCGCCTGTATCCCTATCCGAAAGCTTTGGCCTTCAAAGAGAAGAAACTGCGCGACCGGCTTGGCACCCTCGTGAACGAGCATGACGGGTCACTGATCGATGGCACGTGGCACATCCATGCCGACGAGATCCGGCCCGGCGTCGCGGCAAGCCCGTGCGAGATCAGGTACGTGATCTCGCCTCGGTACGAGGCGGGCGCCGACACCCAGATCACACCCATGACGACGGCCGAGCTCGCCTTCTGCCTGGGGGACAACGCCTTCTCCCTGGCGTACTACCGGGGCCGAGGCATCTCCCTCCTGGCGGAGATCGCCCGCGGTGCCCGTGGATTTCGACTGGTTTCGGGCGATCTCGATGATGCCGTTGCAGCCGTGGCCACCCTCACCAACCGCCGGTGATCACTTCGTCGTAGGACACGTACCGCGCCCACCAGAGGATGCGTAGGAATCCTCAAGCTCATGGGAGCGGACAGCTACGGGCCTCTTGACCCCGGCCCAGGTGGCTTACTGCTTGGGCGAGAACGCATTGACGCTGGCCACCTACCGGGCGCGGGGGCTCCCGCTGCTCAGCGACCTCGCCCAGGCGGCACGTGGGTTCAGGCTCGTCTCGGGCGATCTCGACGACGCGGTGCGAGCCGTGAGAAAGCTCACGGACGACCGGTTCGTGCCGTAGGCCGCGTACCGCGGTCACCGGCCCATTACGTAGGCCGCCCACTGCACCGAAGACCCGGTAATTACGCCCCCTGGAGGATGCCCCGGTGCCGGGCCTGAAGGACGATCACGAGGTCTAGGTCGAACCGACTCGAAGGGGTGGATACATGGAAGATGATAAGGAAGTCAGGAACTCGGTTTCCAGACGCGGGGTGCTGAAGCGCGCCGGCGTCGGAGCCGCGATCGTGTGGTCCGCGCCGGTCCTGACGAGCCTGGCGAGCCCGGCGTACGCGCAGGGGGGCACGCCCCCCTCCGGCCCGGGCCCGTCCGACTGCACCATCGGTCGCGACTGGACGTGTGGTCAGGTGATCGAGGAATGCACCGGCGACCCGGCCAACCCGCCCCCGTGCGTCTGCGACGTCGACACCGAGGGCAGGACCTTCTGCTGGAACAACTACTTCTGTGCCGACACGTCGGTATGCAGCTCGAGCGACGACTGCCCGGGGGACGCCCGCTGCGTCTCGAGCTGCTGCTCCAGCTCGACCACGTTCACCTGCGCCCCTCCGTGCGGCCAGACCTTGCCGGGGGCCTCTTCGTCGTCGAGCGGCGCCAAGGCCGCCGGCTAGACCACCGGCACCCAGACGACGCAACCGGCATCGGGGGCCTCACACGAGGCCCCCGATCCGCGTCGGTCGGACGGAGGATGGAAGAGAGGACCGTCGTCAGGCGTCTCCTGCTCGACAACGTCGTCGTGAAGAGCTGCCCTTAGGAACGCGCGCTTTTGGCACCCACAGCGATCGGACGAGCGCGCCCCGCTCTTAACCTGAGGAGATCTCGTCACTTGGTGTCTACACCGTCACCCGGAGCCCTGCTCGCCCAAACCCCTGCGCGGGTCCCGCGGAGGGAGCCGAGGCCATTGGTTCACGTGGACGCAGTGAGACGACCGTCGTCAGGCCAGGGTTACCTCGACGTCGTCGAGGAACCACCCGGCGAAGTCGTTGTTCTTGCTGTTGACGCTGTCGAAGAAGAAGCGGATCTTGGCGACTCCGCCGACGAATCGCGTCAGATCGAAGGATTCTTGCGTCCAGGAGAGTTGGTCGGGGTCGCGGGAATCCCACTGCCTGAGCCGCGCCCACGAGGATCCGCCGTCGGTCGATACCAGGACCCGCATCCGATCGTAGTCGGCTCCGGGGTAGTTCTCCTTCTCGAAGCGGTGCTTGAAGCTCAGCGTGGCCGCGGTCTTGCTCGTGAGGTCGATGTCGAACGTCGCCGCGCCCTGGGTCCGTGACCCCGTCGAGTACTGGCAGTCGGAATCCTCGTTGTAGCCGAGATAGTTCGGCGCCGACGGGGGCGCGCTGCACCGGGACGACACGTGCCACAGTCCCTTAAGCTCCCAGCCATCGGCCGACCCGTCGTCGAAGTCCTCGAAGAAGTAGGCCCCGCCCTCGCCCACGGTAACGGTCTGTGAGCTGGACGCGGACGCGCCCCCGTTGTCGACGACGGTGAGGGTGATCGTGTAGGTGCCGAGTGAGGCATAGGTGTGGGACGCGGTCGCTCCCGAGTCGTGGGGCGAGCCGTCACCCCAGTCCCACGAGTAGGAGGCGATGGTCCCGTCGGGATCGCTCGAGGCGGAGCCATCGACCGACACGGTCGTTCCGCTGGTCGTGTGCGTAAAGGACGCGGTGGGCGGCCGGTTGGCCTCCACCGTCACGGTTACGGTATCGCTAGCCGAGGCTTCGTCGTCGTCCGTGACGATGAGCGTGATCGTGTGAGCGCCGACGGGCAGAGTGACGGTGGGAGTTGGTCCCGTCGCGAGCAGGGCATCGCCTTCCCGCCACTCGTAGGAGGCGATCGTGCCATCGGGGTCGTGGGAGCCGGATCCGTCGAGCGTCACCGCTTCGTCCCCGGACCCGTCGTCGTCGGCCACCGTCTGGTCCGCCCCGGCATCGGCGACCGGCGCCAGATTGTCCTGAGCGCCGTCGGCGCTCACCTCGACATCGTCGAGGAACCACCCGGCGAAGTCGTTGTTCTTGCTGTTGACGCTGTCGAAGAAGAAGCGGATCTTGGCGATTCCGCCGACGAATCGCGTCAGATCGAAGGATTCTTGCGTCCAGGAGAGTTGGTCGGGGTCGCGGGAATCCCACTGCTTGAGCCGGGCCCACGAGGACCCGCCGTCGGTCGATACCAGCACGCGCATCCGATCGTAGTCGCCTCCCGAGTAGTTCTCCTTCTCGAAGCGGTGCTTGAAGCTCAGGGTTGCCTCGGTTCTGCCCGTGAGGTCGACGTCGAACGTCGCCGCGCCCTGGGTCCGCGACCCTGTCGAGTACTGGCAATCGAAATCTTCGTTGTAGCCGAGATAGTTGGGTGCCGACGGGGGCGCGCTGCACTGAGACGACACGTGCCACAGTCCCGTCAGGGTCCACCCGTCGGCCGTCCCGTCGTCGAAGTTCTCGATAGAGAGCCGGGTCGGAGGCGTTAGGGCTGCATCGAGCGTGGCCTTGGCGTCCACCAACCCGTAGCCGTACAGCTCGTCCCACCCTGGATCGCCGAGATCTCGGGCGGAGGTTCGCAGCCGATCCCTGAGGCTCGCGTTGCTCAAAGATGTGGCCACGCTCCACGCGAGTGCGGCTGCGCCGGCGACATGGGGCGTGGACATGCTGGTGCCGCTGATCGTGTTGTAGGCCGCGTCGCCCGTGTGCCACAGCGACAGGATCGACTGGCCCGGCGCCGCCAGCTCGCTCTCGGGTCCGTCGCTCGAAAAACCGCACTGGACCTCGGACGATGTCGTGCAGGTGACCGCGATGACCTCCGGGTACGCTGCCGGATAAGACACGCAGTCGGTGCACGGCCCCGAGTTGCCCGCGGCGGCAACCAGCAGCGATCCCTTCGAGTAGGCGTAGGCGACGCCGTCCTTGAGCACCGTCGCCCCTCCGCCGCCCCCGAGGCTCAGGTTGATGACTCCACGAGGCCCGGCGTTGTCGGCGCACCAGCGGATCCCCGAAGCGACCGCGGACCACGCACCGATCCCGCCCGAGGAGAGGACCTTGACGCCATACAAGCCGGCGTTGGCGATTCCGGCGATGCCGGTGGCGTTATTTATGGTCGCGGCGGCGATCCCCGCCACATGCGTTCCGTGGCCGTTGTCGTCCATCGGGTCGGAATCGCCGTTGTAGAAGTCGGCCCCCCCCAGCCACCGGGCGTCGGCGATGTCCTCGTGGGTGTAGCGAACGCCCGTGTCCACGACGCAGACGGACGCGTCGAGGCTGCCCAACGTCGTGTCCCACGCCTCGGGGGCTCGCACCTGCTGAGGGCCGTACTGCTCGGCGAAGCGGGGGTCGTTGGGGATCGCCTCGATGAGCTTGATCTCGGGATCCGGCTCTACGTAGCGGACGCGATCGTCACGGCGCGCCCTGGCGAGGAAGTCGTCGGGGTTTCGGGTGGACACCCGAGCGAAGTGCAGGACCCTGTCTATCCGTTGGACCCGCGCGCCGTGCACCCTCTCTCCAGCCCGCAGCGATCTTGGCAGCTCGGTGAAGCCGATGACATAGAAGCTCTTTTCGGGCTCCGACGCACCCACGGCGGGGACGAGCGATGACGTGGTGAGCAGCGCGCCGGCGAGCGCGACTACGAAGCGAGACGGGCGCACAGAGGCTCCTCGGTGCCAGAAAGCGGACGTTGTCCGGACGCTATGCCGGGAGAGCCCCGAAGTCTAGGGACTTCGGCCGTACGCGATCTACCACGCTCGCCGTAGCCCGCGGCGGGGTCCCTCGGCACCGGCCGATGGCCGTTTTGTCTACATCAGGATGCGTAGAGGGTCCCAGCGGGTGCCCCGGCCCATTACGTACGTCAGCTACGGCAAGGAATCTACGTTGGGGAGGCGATGGCTTCGCGTCTCCGCGGCCCTAACGTGGCCCGCAGCCGGCGGACTCGACCGTGAAGTCCCACTCGATTGGGTGGCGAACCGCCGGCGGAATCGTTCCCCACGGGGAGTCAGGAGCGAAGCGTCGTGCCCCAGATCGGACCGCTTGAGATAGCCGCCGTCGCGCTGCTCGCGCTCGTCGTCTTCGGCCCCCAGAAGCTCCCCGGTATGGCGCGCTCGGCGGGCAAGGCCCTCAACGAGCTGCGCCGCGCGGCGGCAGAGGTGAAGCGCGAGGTCGACTCCGGGTTGCGGGAAGAGGATTCCGACGATTCGACGCGCGCGCAGCCCGAGACCTCCAGCCGGGAAGAGGATCCCGGCGATTCGAGCCGCGCGCAGCCCCAGAGGTCCAATGGAAGTGAGGCGGCATGAGCGCGGTCGAGCCGGTCGCGCGCCGCAGGTTCCGGCGAGGGCGCCGAGGACGGGGTCGGGGTCCGGCGACGATGCCCGTGGTCGAGCACCTGACGGAGCTTCGCAGGCGCGTCGTCATCTCGATCGTCACGTTCACGATGCTGTCCGTCTTGCTGTACGTCTTCTTCGAGCCGATCCTGAGTTTCCTACTCCGTCCGCTGTGTTCGATCGATCCCGAGCAGCTCGGCCCGCAGGGATGCAAGCTGATCTTCAACGGTGTCATGGAAGCGTTCACCACGCGGCTGAAGGTCACCGCGATGGTGGGCATCATCGCGTCCTCACCCGTCTGGCTGTATCAGGCGTGGGCGTATCTGATACCGGCGCTGACCAACAAGGAGCGTCGCTACGCGAAGCCGTTCCTTTTCTCCACGATCACGTTGCTAATCATGGGTTCGGCCTTCGCCTACCTGTCGATGCCCTTGGGGCTGCGCTTCCTCGTTAGCGTCGGCGGGCCGGACATGGTGCCGTTCCTGCAGGCTCAGACCTATCTCGATTTCGTGGGCCTGCTGCTCATCGGCTTCGGCGTCGCGTTCGAGGTGCCGCTCATCATCTTCTTCCTTGGTCTGGTCGGCGTCGTAACGGTGGACCAACTGCGTCGCAGGAGGAAGGTCGCGATCGTGGCGACGGCCGCGCTGGCCGCGGTCGTCACGCCCAGCCAGGACCCGTACACGATGATGCTGCTCGCCGTCCCCATGTACCTGTTTTACGAAGTCACGATCCTTTTGCTCTCGGTGATGCTTCGACGAAAGGCGAGGCAAGAGGCCACGACATGACCGAGTACGTCCGCTGCTCAAGGAGGTAGAGAAATGAGTCTTCCCGGAGGACCAGAGCTGATCATCATCCTGTTCGTGGTGATGCTGCTGTTCGGCGCGTCCAAGCTCCCCAAACTGGCGAGGTCCATGGGCCAGGCCGGCAAGGAGTTCAGGGCGGGAATGAAGGAGGGCTACACCGAGGACCCGGACGCGTGTCCGTCGTGCGGAGGGGAGATCTCCTCGGAGACGAAGTTCTGCCCCGCGTGCGGCGCAGAGGCGCGCGCCACGGCCTGAGCACTACACATCGGTCGGCGCGCCCAGATGTTGTGACACACCGAGGCGATCTCTCGCCGGCAGCGAAGGAGTTCCTCTCTTGATCCTGGAAGCGTGGTTGACCCTTGCGGTCGTAGTAGCGGTGGTCGCCCTCCTTGCGACCGAGCGCGCCTCTCCCGCGCCCGTCGTGTTGGGCGCGGTCACGGCGCTGCTCGTGCTGGGCGTGGTCGACACCGAGCAGGCACTGTCGGGATTCTCCAACCCCGCGCCGCTGACCGTGGCCGCCCTCTACGTGCTCGCCGGCGCGGCGGAAGCCACGGGGGTCCTGCAGCACCTGACGTCGAGATTTCTCGCCTCGATCCCCAAAGACAAGAAGGGCGACAAGCGCGCGCTGCTGCGCATGCTGATGCCCTCGGCGGCGGCGTCCGCATTCTTCAACAACACCCCGATCGTCGCCATGGTGGCGCCCGCGGTGGCGGCGTGGGCTCGCCGCACCGGCCGCTCGCCCTCTGCGTATCTCATGCCGCTCAGTTTCGGCACGATCCTCGGTGGTCTGCTGACGCTCATCGGAACCTCGACGACGCTGGTCGTTTCGGGGCTCATGGACGAGGCGGGGATGCGGCCCCTGGGGCTGTTCGAGATCGGCAAGGTCGGCCTGCCGGTCGCAGCGGCGGGGATCGCGTTCTTGTACTTGTTCGCCCCGAGGATCCTCGGCGATCGTCGGTCTCCCCAAGACGATCTCACCCACAGCGTGCGCGAGTTCACCGTCGAGATGTTGGTCACTCCGGGCGGTAACCTCGCGGGCCGCACGGTGTCCGATGCCGGTTTGAGGAACCTCCAGGGCGTGTTCCTGGTAGAGATCGCGCGCAATGGGCAACGCGTCGCCCCGGTCGCGCCCGAGGAGGTTCTCCACGACGGCGATCAATTGACGTTCGCGGGTAACGTGACGCGCGTTCTCGACCTGCAACGCGTCTCCGGGCTGATCTCGGCCGAAGAACGCCATTTCTCGATCGCCGGCTCCCACCCGCAGAGACGGGTCTACGAATGCGTGATCGGCGAAGACTCCCCGCTCTCGGGAACCACGCTCAAGGAGATCGGCTTCAGGGCCCGCTACGGCGGAGCCGTGCTCGCGGTCCATCGATCCGGCCAGCGGGTGGGGGACAAGCTCGGAGACGTGCGCTTTCGGCCCGGCGACGTTCTGGTCGTCCTTGCGGACCACGGGTTCCGTCGAAGGTGGCTGGACCGTCACGACTACCTGGTCATCTCGCCAATGAACGGAGAGACGCCTCCCCGCAGGGACAAGGCGCCAATCGTCGGAATCGTGGCCCTCGGGCTGATGGCGCTGGCCGGGACCGGGGTCTTGGACATCTTTGTAGCCGCCGTGCTGGCCGCTTTCGCACTCGTGATCCTCAAGGTGCTGTCCCCGAGCGAAGCTCGCTCCGCCATAGACCTCAACGTCATAGCGGTGATCGCCGGGAGCTTTGGTCTAGGCGCGGCCATCACCGAGAGCGGACTGGCAGACGCGATCGCCCGTAACGTGATCCACCCGCTCGGGTCGTTCGGTGATCTCGGACTGCTGCTCGGGATACTGCTCGCGACCGTCGCGCTGACCGAACTCGTCACCAACAACGCCGCCGCGGTGCTCATGTTCCCCATCGCCTTCGCCACCGCATCGGCGGCGGGCCTCGATCCCAGACCCTTCGCCCTGGCGATCGCCCTCGGGGCATCGGCGTCTTTTCTTACGCCCATCGGATATCAGACCAACACGATGGTGTACGGGATGGGCGGGTACAGGTTCGGTGACTTCGTGAGACTTGGCGGCGTCATCACGATCACGACCATCGTCATCGGCATGCTGGTGATACCGATCGCATGGCCACTGAGATGACGGCTTCCGCAGGCATTTGGACGAGAGAGAACCGGCACGGCGATGAACGGAGGGAATCATGGACGTAGCCGTCATAGGCACCGGGCACGTCGGCGTGGTCACGTGCGTGTCGCTGGCCTCGATGGGGCACCGGGTGGTGGGGACCGACCGGGACGCGGAAAAGATCGCCCTGCTGTCCGATGGCCGGGTGCCCTTCCACGAACCCGGTGTCGAGGACCTGCTTCATGACGAGCTGGACGGGGGAAGGCTTTCGTTCACCGTCGATCCCGGAGAAGCTCTCGCCAAGGCGGCGGTCGTCCTGATATCCGTTGGGACGCCTCCTCGCGCGGCGGGAGACGCGAACTTGGTCGCGGTCGAGGCGGCGGCCCAAACGGTTGCGCGCCATGCCACCCGCAGGTGCGCGGTCGTGGAGAAGTCGACCGTTCCCACGGGGACCGCGTCGCGACTGCGGCGCGCGCTCGAACGGGAGAACGGAAAAGCAACGAAGCTCGAGGTGGTGTCGAATCCAGAGTTCCTGCGAGAGGGGCACGCGGTCCACGACGCACTCCATCCGGACAGGATCCTGGTGGGAGCCGACTCCCAGTGGGCGCGCAAGACCATGCGGCGTCTGTACGCGCCGCTGGTGGAAGGCGGCGCAGTGCTGGTCGAGACGGACATCGCCTCGGCCGAACTCGCGAAGCATGCGTGCAACGCGTTTCTTGCTTTGAAGATCTCGTTCAGCAACGCGCTGGCCCGGCTGTGCGAGCGGTCGGGGGCCGACGTCGAGGTCGTAACCGAGGTCATGGGGATGGATCCCAGGATCGCCCCAGGGATGCTGAAGGCCGGGATCGGGTTTGGGGGGTCCTGCTTCCCCAAGGACCTCATGGCCTTCAGGCGACTTGCCTCGGCCCTGGGGTACGACTTCCCGCTGCTCGACGAGATATCGAGGATCAACGACCAGGCCGTCGACGCGGTCGTCGACAAGGTCCGAGATGCCCTGTGGAACCTCGAGGGCAAGACCGTCGCCCTGTGGGGGCTTGCCTTCAAACCCGGGACCGACGACGTGCGATTCGCTCCCTCGCTGGCTCTCGCCCGACGGCTCATCTCCGAAGGCGCGCGAGTGATCGGTTACGACCCGCAGGCGGCCGCCAACTCCAAGTCCGAGGTCCCCGAGCTGGAGATCGCCCCCGATCCCTACGAGGCCGCCGCCGGGGCGCATTGCCTTGTGGTGTGCACTCAGTGGGAGGAGTTCTCTGGTCTCGACCTCGAGCGCATACGAGCGACCATGACCTACCCGATCGTGGTCGACGGAAGAAACCTCTTCGATCCCGAGCAGATGCGCAGAGCCGGCTTCGCCTACTACCCGACGGGACGCCCTTCGATAACCACCTGAGGTTCAAAGGGACCCACCCATTCATCATTCATCATGCTTCGAGAAGCGGCCCTCCTTCGGAGGGCCGCTTTTTCGCGTCTACGGTCGGCGCCTCTCGCGCGAGGTGCCGGAAGGGCCTCGGGCCTCGCTCGGCTCATCGGTTAGATCGACGACCCGGCGACCTTCCCCGGTGATCTCCACGATCCCGTGTCGGACCGCGAAGGCGACCGCCTCGAGACGCGACCGGACCTGAAGCTTGGTGAGCACATTCTGTACGTGCGTCCGCACCGTGTTGACGCTGATGGACAGGCGCTCGGCGATGTCTTCGCTGCGCGCCCCCTCGGCCAGCAACCCCAGCACCCTGAGCTCCCGGGAAGTGAGCTGTCGGGCCAACAGGTCCGCCGCCTGCTCCTCGGGCGACTGGGCTCCGCCCGCTCCCGGAGCCATGCTGCGCGGAACGACGACATTGCCGGTTAACGCCGAGCGCACCGAGTCGACGAACTGGCTCACCGGGGTGTCTTTGGTGACGTACCCGTAGAACCCGACCCGCAGTGCCTTTTTCAACGCCTTGGCATCCCGAAGCGCGGTCACCACCAGGATCTTCACCTCGGGATCCTCGGCCATGAGATCTTGACCCACGCGGATACCGTCGTCGTCGGGAAGACCGAGATCCATGAGCACGAGCTCGGGGTGGGTGGATCTTGCAAGGTGGGTGGCGTCACGCCCGGTGGCCGCCACGCCGACCACCTCGAGGCCCGCCTCGGTAAGGGCGGCCCGGATCGCCTCGGCGAAGAGCTTGTGATCGTCGACGATCAGCACGCGAGGTTTGTTGCCTGACCCTGAAGGCTCCCGGCCCGGAACACCGAGATTGGTGCCGGCGGTCCTGTGGGGTTTACCAGAAGAAGCCACTGAACTAACCCTCGTCGTCGGGGACGCCCGCCCGCTCGGGCATCCGTCAAGTTAAGCCTCCTGTTGTTTTCACCCCCGGAGGTGGATCTCCTGCCAACTCCTACCAAGTGGCGGGAATTTCCGTTGGGCGGGGATCCGCGAGGAAGAAGATGCTTTCAGGTCTTCAACCGCCCTTCGGGTGCTCCGCCTGGTTTGCCCGTTTTGTCCGACTCTTTAGCCTCGTCGGACGTGGGCGAAGGCATGGTCCGAGGTTCACGAGGGAGGTAGAGCGTGAACCGTAGCATTCGTACTCCCCCTTGGGGATGACCTCGCTCAACAGGACTTTTAGCTTCTGTGAAGAGAACCATCAACGCGTAGAGCCCCCGATGGCCGCGCAGGCAGCACGCGCCGCATCTGGGTGAGGTCAAGGAGAAGAGGGGATGAGGGGATGGTGTGGGTCGTGCTACAGCCAGGTCGCGGCCGACGGAGGGGCATGCCCGAGATGCCGCGGGCCGCTCCTGGGATTCCTGGCACCGGAGGAGAACCCTCCCCCGACGGCGACCACGCCGCCGCACTCAAACGGGGGGGGCTCCAGCACCGTCACGCTCGGGACGCCGATGGCCCGCCAGCACGCCCCCGATCTGGGCGAGGTCATCTCGATATCGGAACGATTGATCGTCTCTCCTTGCTGGGGACGGCTGGACCCCGAGCCTCTGTCGGAGGGCGAGACCGTTGAGGAAGGATCCGTCATCGGCCGCCTGTACGAAGGGGGGCGGGTGATCCCCCTCGTCTGCCATACCCGCTCCGTGTTCCTGGCGTGGCTCGCGTTCGACGGGGAACGCGTCCCTCCCGGGCGCCGGGTGGCCCGGCTCGCAGTGGAGTAGGCGGCTCCCCAGCTTAGGTGTCGCCCGTCTTCCGGTCGGGCGCAGATCTGGATCGGCGAGGTGACATGACATGTGTGGGATCGTCGGTTACGTAGGTAGGGATCCGGCGCTGCCCGTTCTCTTGGCGGGCCTCGAGAAGCTCGAATACCGCGGCTACGACTCGGCCGGCGTGGCTCTCGTCTGTGACGAGGGGTTGCGAGTAGCCCGTTCCGGCGGCCCTCTCCGGGCGCTCGTCGATTCCATCGAGGATGGCGCTCTTGGGGGCAGGCTGGGGATTGGGCACACCCGCTGGGCCACGCACGGCGCGCCCAATGAGGCCAACGCTCATCCTCACTGCGATTGCTCCGGGCGCCTCGCCGTCGTGCACAACGGCATCATCGAGAATCACGACGTCCTCCGGGGCATGCTCGAGGAGCAAGGACACCGCTTCTCGTCCGAGACCGATACCGAGGTCGCGGCCCACGTGATCGAGTCGATCCTGAGCGAACGGAACTGCTCTCTTCGCGCTGCGGTGCTGCAGGCGGTCCGGGTTCTCGAGGGCTCGTTCGCGCTCGTGTGCGTGTCGGCGGACGAGCCCGATCGCGTCGTCGCCGCCCGTCAGGAGCCTCCCCTCGTGGTCGGGGCGACGTCCGGCGCGGGCTTCGTCGCGTCGGACATGCCGGCGCTTCTGGAGCACACGCGCGAGCTCATCCCGCTCGAGAACCAGCAGGTCGCGGACGTGCGGCCCGGACGGGTTCGGATCTACTCGTTTGACGGATCCGAGGTCGACGCGCAACCGGTCCACGTCGAGTGGGAGAGCGAGTCCGCCGAGCGGCAAGGCTTCGAGGACTTCATGCTCAAGGAGATCTTCGAACAGCCCCGCGCCATCAGAGACACCCTTCGGGGACGTATCGACGACGACGGCCGGGTCTGCCTCGAGGAGATCGACCTCGACCCGCGGACCGTGGCGCGCATCTCCCGGGTCGTGGTCGTTGCGTGCGGAACCTCCTACCACGCGGGCATCGTCGCAAAGCACGCCATAGAGCAGTACGCGCGCGTCCCCGTGGAGCTCGACCTCGCGTCGGAGTTCAGATACCGGAACCCCGTGGTCGATGATAGATGTTTCGTTCTGGCGATCACCCAGTCCGGAGAAACCGCCGACACGCTCGCCGCGGCCCGCTTCGCCCGCCGGTTTGGGGCCACGGTGGTCGGCGTGACTAACGTTGTCGGGTCGTCGATGAGCCGGGACGCCGACGCCGTTCTTCTAACCCGCGCGGGGCCGGAGATAGGCGTTGCCGCCACCAAGACGTACACGAGCCAGCTCGCCGTCCTTCACCTGTTCGGTCTTTATCTTGCTCAGCAGCTCGGGACCATGAGCACCGCCCAGGTCGCGGAGATGACGGGTGCCATTAAGATGCTGCCCCCGCAGATCGAGGAGGTCCTGGCGCTTGACGGCGACATCCATCGCGCCGCGAAGCGCTACGCGACGGCGCCGGACGTCGTTTTCATCGGGCGCGGGGCCGGAGTGGCGGCGGCGATGGAGGGGGCGCTCAAGCTCAAGGAGATCTCCTACATACACGCGGAGGGCTACGCGGCCGGCGAGCTGAAACACGGCGCGATAGCCCTGATCGAGGAGGGCGTGCCGGTAGTGGCCGTCCTCACCGATTCCCGCCTCTACGACAAGATGCTGGCGAACGTGCAGGAGGTCAGGGCGCGGGGGGCCGAAACGATCCTTCTCGTTCCCGTGGGGGATTCGAGGGCCCTCGGCCTCGCCAACGAGCTGCTGCCAATGCCGAGGACGCAACCTCTTCTCACCCCCGTCCTCGACAGCGTCGCCCTGCAGCTGCTCGCCTACTACGCGGCCAAGGAGAGAAGGCTTTCTCCCGACAAGCCGCGCAATCTCGCGAAAAGCGTGACCGTCGAATAGACGAATGATTGTCGCGGGCGGGGGATCGCCCCCGTCCTCCGGAGAGCCGGGGCCACGAGCGCTCGGCGCTCACTAGCGAAAGGACCGTACGGTTCCTACCCCCGGCGCAGGATGAGCCCCCCGCTGCCCCCCACTACCATTTTGTGGGCACGGGCGGTGCCGCCACCCGATGCATGCCGCCAAACCCAACGCGTGCAATTAAAGGAGATCGGGATGCGGGCACTTGTCACAGGGGGAGCGGGGTTCATCGGCTCGGCGCTCGCCCACGAACTGATCGCCGCCGGCGCCGAGGTCAGGGTCTTCGACAACCTGTCCACCGGGCGCATCGAGAGTGTCCCCCAGGGGGCCGAGTTCGTTCTGGGGGATCTGTGTGACCCCGGCGAGGTCGCCGATGCGTGCAGAGATATAGAGGTCGTCTTCCATCAGGCGGCCATCCGGAGCGTGCCCCGATCCATGGACGATCCCGGGCTCACCAACGACAGCAACGTAACGGGGACGCTCAATCTTCTGCGCGCCGCGTCCGCCCACGGCGTTCGCAAGCTCGTCTACGCATCGAGCTCGAGCGCGTATGGAGACTCAGAGACGCGCCCGCTGTCGGAGGACCTTTCCCCCAGGCCCCTATCGCCATACGCAGTGAGCAAGCTCGCGGGTGAGTACTACTGCGGGGTGTGGTCGCAGAGCTTTGGCCTGCCCACCGTCTCTCTCAGGTACTTCAACGTGTTCGGTCCCGGACAGCGTCCGGACTCGAAGTATGCCGCGGTCTTTCCCGCCTTCACCTCTGCTCTCGTTAACGGACGAGCGCCTGAGATCCACTGGGACGGCGAGCAGTCGCGGGACTTCACGTTCATCGACGACGTCGTGCGGGCCAACATCGCGGCTGCGGAGGCCGGGTCCCGGTGTGAGGGCGAAGTCGTCAACATCGGGTCGAACCGACCCCGCACCATCAACGAGGTCCTGCGATCGGTGTCGGCGGCGCTCGATCGCTGGATAGAACCCGAGATGAAACCGAAGCGCCCCGGTGACGTGCGACACACGCACGCCGACACGACCAAGGCGTGGTCGCTTCTGGGTTGGCGGCCGGAAGTGGAATGGAGCGATGCCGTGGCGCTGACCGTCGACTGGTTTCTGCGCGGCACCCGGACCCCCTCCGAGGAACCCGCCCTCCAGGCAGTTGAGACGGGGACGGATGGTCGGATGGCGAGCTGACCGTCCATCGGGGGAGCAGGGTCACCGTTGAGCGACCGGGACGAGATCCTGCAAGAGTTTCGCAGCGCTCTCGCCTCGCTCTGGGGCATCAGGGACGCACGCGTCGACACCGACGCGTCGAGAGAGATCACCGTCAGGATCCTGGGCTTGCCGGAGCGAACCGCCGACGAGACCATCAGGGACGTCGTCCTAACCGGCCGGTCGCTCGGCCTCGCCATCGATCCTTCTCGCGTCCAGGTGTTGCGCTTGAACACCGAGGGCCCAACCGGACAGCCCGCACGCAGACGGATCGGATCACTTTCAGCGAATCGGTATGACGATGAGTTTTCAGTCCAGGTCACACTCGACCTTTACGGAGACGTGTTGGTCGGACAGAGCGCGAGTCCGCGGGGACCGCGGTCGGAATTACGAGCCACGGCACTTGCTACGTTGGAAGCGGCGCGTGAGCTGTTGCAATTTGCGGTGACCATCGAGGCAGTCAGCGTCTTCGAGTTGGGATCCATTCGCACGATCCTGGTCGTGCTCAACCGCGGCCTCGATGCGCTAGTGGGTGCCGCGATCCTTAGGGACGATGTCCACGACGCGGTCGCGCGCGCGACATTGGACGGACTCAACCGCTTCATCGCACGAAGGCCGACCTTCGAACCCGCGCAGTAATTCGGCGATCACGGATACTGCCAGACGTTGCCCGGGTTGTGCCGGTACTCGAACACCTGATGCACGTACAAGCGACCGTTGCGCCGTTGCGTGCCGACGCCCATGAATCGCCACCTGCCCATGATGTTGTGGCGATGGGTGTTGGACCTCCAGAACGACCGAAACAGGCGACGGCACCGGCCCCCTCTACCGACGTTCTGACCCAACGTTCGCCAGTTGGTCACCGTTCTGCCGAGATCGCCGTCGTGCCACACGCCTGAGTTGCGTGCCATCGATCGTGCGTGACGGCGCGCGACGTAGCCGAGCTGCCTGTCGCGCTCCAGGCGCCGCAATCCGTACTGAGCGCGCTTCTTGTTGATCTTCCGCATGAAGCAGTTCTCGGCCCTCTTAAACGAGTAGCCGCGCCCTCCCTCTGCTTGAGGTGAGAACGCGAATTGAGAGGTAAGCAATGCGACGATGGTCGCGATCAGCACGGTCGGTTTGCCCTGGACGAGCGCGCGCGCAGACGCCATGAGATAGAGCTCCTCCCGTCGATTCCCGCGATTGCCCTAAGAAGGCCGGATACATCTATCACGAACGGTGGACTCCCTTTCGGTATCCGAACAGCGGAGAGTGCCGACACCATTTCATTGAGTGATGAGGTCCAGGTCAGGGGGGCCGAAAGAACTCAGAAAAAAAAGTTCGCGTTTTTCTTCCGCGTGGTAGACAGCGAGCCCGCAGGTCGCCAGGCTTCTTATATGAGCCTTTCCAATGGGCAGAAGACGGTGCTGATCGTCGACGACGACGAGGAAATCCGCCACGTCCTTCGCCTGCTGTGCGAGGCGGACGGAGCCCTGAAAGTCGTCGGAGAGGCGACGAACGGGGTCGATGCGGTGCCTCTCGCCCTCAAGCACCAGCCCGACTTCGTCATCCTCGATTACCGGCTCCCGCGCCTCGACGGCGAGGGAGCGGCCGAGATCCTGCGCGCGGTCACACCCGAGAGCAAGATCGTCGCTTTCTCCGCGCATCTCGATGAACAGCCGGAATGGGCCGACGCGTTCCTCAACAAGGATCGCATCGCCGAGCTCATGCCGCTGCTGAAGAAGTTCGTCCGCTGATCGCTCTTCGGGTCCGCTAACCTCCATCTCATGGCAAAAGAGTCTTCATTCGACGTCGTGTCGCAGGTCGATCTGCAAGAGGTGCGCAACGCGGTCGACCAGGCGCAGCGAGAGATCCATCAGCGCTTCGACTTCAAAGGAACCGGTTCGGCCGTGGAGCTGACGACCGAGGGCAACTCCGACGCCATCGTCGTGCGGTCCAACACGGAGCAGAAGGTCAAGGACGTCGTAAAGGTGCTCGAGGAGAAGCTCGTTAAACGAAAGGTCCCGCTCAAAGCCCTCCAGAAGGGTGAGATCCAGCCGGCCGCCGGGGGCACGGCCCGGCAGACGCTCGGGATCAACCAGGGCATCTCGAGCGACAAGGCAAGAGAGATCGTCAAGTTCGTCAAGGACATGAAGAACAAGGCCCAGGTCGCGGTGCAGGGGGATCAGGTGCGCGTGTCGGCGAAGTCCAAGGACACGCTCCAGGACGTCATCCAGTCCCTCAAGGAGCGCGACTTCGGCATCCCGCTCCAGTTCACCAACTACCGCTAATCCCCCCTCCCCAAAGTTGCGCGTTTGAGGTCCCTCAGGAACGTGAACTGCGCAACCTTGGCCGTGGGGTGGGGGGTTAGGCCGCCCGGCGCAGGGCGCTGCAAACCTGCTCGATCACGTAGCTTGGCCGGCGTGTGACGTCGTGGTAGGTGAACACGAGGACGATCCAGCCCGCGGAGATAAGGCGGGTGCGGCGCTCGGCGTCCCATTGGCGGGCGAGACGGTTGCCGTGATGCTTCTCGCTGTCGGCCTCGATGAGAATCTTCGCTTCGGGATAGGCGAAATCCATCGTCCCAACGAATCCCCGGCTGTCCCCGACTGGGAACTGTGCGATCGGCTGCGGGAGGCCGCCCCGCCTTAGCACCTGCCTGAGCTTGATCTCGAAGTCGCTGTGCCCTGGGTGGTCGTCGGGATCAAGAGTCACCGCGATGTATCTCAGGCCCGCGCTGCCCCACCGGCCCTTGCCCCCCGCCCGGCGCCGAATGCGCGCTATCCCGTCGAGATCGACGAGCAGTCTCCGGCGACAATCCTCGAACAAGACCTCAAGGAACTCTCGTCTGACCCGATAGCCGAGATCTAGGAGCGTGCGCTCCACGGTCGTGACCCGGATGCCGGCGATCTCGATGACATCGATCTCGGGATTCAGCAGTGAGGGTCGCCTGACCGTTATTCCGGCGCGAGACCGCAAGCATCGAGTGGTTACGATCTCCACGTTGTTCCGGCGAGCCACAGGCATCCCCCACAGTGCCGCCGCGGTGAAGCCGCCGGCCGCGGCGTCAGGTCCGCCCCACAAGGTCGCGGCCAGCACCTGCCCGTGCCACGTGGATGGGATCATCCGCCCCGTGTAGACGTTGGGAAGCAGCAGCAACCATGCCCCAGAACTGAGGCGATTACTGATCATGTTCGGCGTCGTCCCACGAGCCAGGGCCTCTGCCCGACTCCAGACCCCGTAGTTGTGAGCCGCGTATCGCTCGAGTTCAGACTCCATGCCCCGACTCAACCAGAGGGGTGCGACAGACCCTCACAGACCCCAAGGTTGCGCGTTTGAGGTGCCTCAGGAACTTGAAATGCGCAACCTTGGGGGAGGCGCGAGGGTTGGTAGGTGGAGTTCGTCAAAGAGTTGGAGAGGATCTGCTCGCCCGAGCGCGTCGTGACCAATGAGCACGCCCTGCAGACGTACGAGTCCGACGGTCTCCTGCAGTACCGGGCCGTGCCGCGTGCGGTCGTGCTCGTCGACTCTGGCGAAGAGGTCCGCCGCGTCGTGCGGGCCTGCTACGAGGCGGGTATCCCGTGGGTCGCTCGCGGCGCCGGCACGGGCCTCTCCGGAGGAGCTCTGCCGGTGGAGGAGGGAATCGTGATCGCGCTGTCGCGGATGCGGCGGATCCTCGAGGTCGACCTCGACAATCAGCGAATCGTCGTCGAGCCCGGCGTCACGAACGTCGAGGTCTCGGCGGCGGTGGGGCCGGGACACTTCTTCC
>JBOGXF010000036.1:0-13942 GCA_050694275.1 Actinomycetota bacterium
GCCACTACCCGCCGTTGACGCTCATCCAGCAATGGCATCACCAGAGAGAAGAACCCAGCGAGCGGATCCTCGCCAATCTCCACCCGCCAACACTATATCGCGCGAGTTAAACTTTCGTGGACCCTAACTTTGCGCGCTATGTCGTCGCGGGGGCTCCGCGGTGCGCTTGCACCGCTCACGGTTCTGGTCATGTTGGTGGTCGCCGCAGTTGCGCCGGCCCTTGCCCAGCAGAAACCCAAGCAGTCGCCATCTCCCTCGCCCACCCCCAGTCCCTCCCCTTCCCCCACCTCCACCAAGTCGCCTTCTCCTACGCCGACCAAAGAGGCGACGCCGAATTCGTCTCCCTCGCAGGAGCCGACGACGGCACCGAGCTCGACCGGCTCACCCGTCCCGACCCCGACGCCCGGTGCCGACATCCCGCCTCTCCTCACCCCGAGTGCCTACGCTTACGGTCCCTACGACAACTCCGCTCTCGTCGCGCTCGCCGAGCGTCTGCGATCTTTCGGTCGATCGGAGAAATACGTGCGCGAGCACGCGTTCGCGCCGTTCATCGTCGAAGGCCCGGCGCGGTGGGAGAACACCTTGGGCGCACTGCGCCACGACCCCGACGGCACGTGGAGACGCCACCTCGGCCAAGACGTGTTCTGTACCTATGGCGCTCCCGTGCTCGCCGCTGAGCCCGGCGAGATCGAGTTCGGCATCGACCACTTGGGGGGACTGGTTGCACGTCTACATCGCGAGCACGGCGGCTACTTCTATTACGCGCATCTCTCCGACTGGAACGACGACCGGCTCTCTTCCGGCGATAGCGTGTCGGTTGGAGACGTGATCGGGTTCTGCGGCGATTCCGGGAACGCCGAAGGTTCGACGCCTCACGTCCATTTCGGCTATTACGGCGGCGGAGCGCAGGATCCGATGGGATTCCTGCTCCGATGGCGCGAGCAGGCGCCGGCAAGATCCTGCGCGGCCTGATCGGTTCTGCCGATGCTTCCGAGTTCGCCCGCCTGTTCGGCGAGGATCTGGTTTCCGATCTGGTCGTGGCCCCGGCGGTGGAGATTTCCGGCGGCCCGGTCGAGGTGCTCCTCGAAACCGCGCTCGGTTCGAGCGACGAGGGCTGACGGGCCCAGACACAAGGGTGGGAGGCGTCCCACGAACCCGGCCGGACGGGGCGCCCTGTGCTAAAATCGCACAATGGTAAGGCAGCCCTACCAGCGCTCTGAGGCAGCGGTGGGGCGGAGGGTCGCCGAGGGCAGGAGATCGAGGGGGCTCTCTCAGGCCGCGCTTGCCGTGGCGGCATCGATAGACAGGACCGCCCTGTCCAAGATCGAAACCGGGCGGCGCGGCATCGGCTCGGCCGAGCTTGCGCGCATCGCCGAGGCGCTCGGCCTCCCGTTCGAGCACTTCTTCACCAAGACGCCCGTGGACGCGGACCCCGATCCTCTGAAGGTCATCAGGTCGAAGCGCGGCGCCATCCTGAGCATCTGTCGCAGACATGGCGCTCACTCGCCGCGGCTTTTCGGATCCATAGCGCGCGGTCAGGCGATGCCCGAAAGCGACATCGACTTCATCGTCGACATGGAGCAGGGCCGCAGCCTGCTGGACCAGGCTGCATTGCTGGTCGAGCTTCGGGAGTTGCTCGGCCGCAACGTCGATGTGGTGACCGCCCAGGGCCTCCGTGACCGCATACGTGAAAGAGTCTTGGACGAAGCCATTCCCCTATGAGGTCAGATCGGGAGCGGCTGCCGGACATCGCCGAGGCGATCGATCGCATCCTCAAATACACCAGCCACGGTCGGAAGAACTTCGAGAATCAGGAGCTCATTCAGACGTGGGTCATTCACCTCGATCAAATGCCCGATTCGTGAGTAGCAAACCGGCCCTGATCTGTCTCCTGGGTGCCACTTTGTACAAATCGGCCCCCCCGCATGGGCCGGGCGGTACGTGGCCGCATCGCTCCCGGGGGCTACAGTCGAAGACTGGGCCGCGCATCGAGCCGATTCGGGAGGGCGACATGTATTCGAGCGGGATGTTCATCGCCGGTGAATGGGTCGAGTCCAAATCGAACAAGACCGATCCGATCGAGAATCCGGCCAACGAGGAGGTAATCGGCGAGGTCCCGCGCGGCGACGCCCAGGACGTCGACCGGGCGGTGACCGCGGCCCGTGAGGCGTTCGAGGACGGCCGATGGTCCGAGCTCGGCCACGGCGAGCGAGCCGCGGTGCTCCTCAAGATGGCGGACCTCGTCGAAGAGCGCGCCGAGGAGCTCACCCGGCTCGAGATCCTCCAGTCCGGCAAGACCCACAAGCTGGTCGCCGACGGGGACGTGCCGATGGCCGCTGATCAGCTCCGCTACTTCGGGAGCCTCGCACGCATGCTGAGCGGAGCGGCCGCGGCCGAGTACCTTCCCGGCTACACCTCGTGGCTCCGTCGAGAGCCGGTTGGAGTCGTGGCCCAGGTCACGCCGTGGAACTACCCGATCATGATGGCGGTGTGGAAGATCGGCCCGGCCCTGGCGGCCGGGAACACGGTCGTCATCAAGCCGGCGCCGTGGACTCCGATCACCACGCTCGAGCTCGCGCGCATCGCCAAGGACGCGGGACTGCCCGACGGCGTGCTCAACGTCGTCACGGGTCGCGGGCAGGAGGTCGGCCAGCCGCTTGTCTCCCACCCCGAGGTCGACATGGTGTCGCTCACCGGCGACGTCGACACCGCGACCAAGATCATGGAAGCCGCCGCCCCCACGGTGAAGCGACTGCATTTCGAGCTCGGGGGCAAGGCGCCTTTCATCGTCTACGAGGACTCCGACCTCGAAGCCGCGGCGCAGGGATGTATCGCCGGGGGCTTCATCAACACGGGGCAGGACTGCACCGCGGCGACGCGCGTCTACGTGCAGCGACCGATATGGGACGAGTTCATCGCGCGCGTCTCCGACCTGACGGCGGAGATCCGGCTCGGCGATCCGATGGAACGTACCACCGATATGGGCCCTCTCATCAACGCGGCGCAGCGGGAACGGGTGCTCGGCTTCATCGAGCGTGCGCGACAGCAGGGGGCCAAGATTCTCATCGGCGGGGGAGTACCCGAAGGTTTCGACAAGGGTCATTGGATCGAGCCAACGCTCATCTCTGGCGCGGACCAGCAGAGCGAGATCGTCCAGTACGAGGTGTTCGGTCCTGCGCCGACGCTTCTTCCGTTCGAGACCGAGGACGAGGTCCTGGCCAAGGCCAACGACGTCAAGTACGGGCTCGCCGCGTCGGTGTGGACGCGCGACACACACAAGGCGCTGCGCGCGTCCAAGGCCCTGCGCTTCGGCACGGTATGGATCAACGACCACATCCCGCTCACGCCCGAGATGCCGCATGGCGGATTCAAGCAATCGGGATTCGGGAAGGACATGTCTGTTCAGAGCCTCGAGGACTACACGGTCACGAAACACGTCATGGCGGACCTCACGGGCGGGGCTCGCAAAGACTGGTACTACGTCGTGTTCGGAGATGAGTAATGACAGAGACCAAGAGGTATCTGATCGCGGGGGAGTGGCGATCGGGTGACGACACCTTTGATGTAACGAGCCCCTACGACGGCGAGGTCGTCGCGACGGTCGGGTCGCCGACCGACTCCGACGTCGGAGCCGCGGTCGCGGCCGCCGACGGCGTCTTCGACGAATCCCGCAAGCTCCCGGTCCATGCGCGCGCCGAGGCACTGATGCACATCAGCCGCCGCCTAGACGAGCGCCAGGACGAGGTCGCCGAGCTCATCGCACGCGAGGGCGGCAAGCCGCTCAAGTGGGCCGCGGTCGAGGCGGCGCGCGCGGTGTCCACGTTCAGATGGACCGCCGAGGAGGTCCGGCGGGAGGGGGGCGACGTGCTGCGTCTCGATGCCGAGGCCGCGCTGGGCGCGCGTCTCGGCATCGTCCGGCGCTTCCCGCTCGGCCCCGTCCTGGGCATCAGCCCGTTCAACTTCCCGGTCAACCTCGTCGCGCACAAGCTCGCCCCCGCGCTCGGGGTGGGCGCTCCGATCGTTCTGAAGCCGGCGACGAAGACCCCGCTCGGCGCGCTGCTCCTCGGCGAGCTGTTTGTCGAGACCGATCTGCCGAAGGCGATGTTGTCGGTCCTCCCCATCGGGGGGAGCGCGGCCGGCGAGCTGGCGAAGGATCCCCGCTTCAAGAAGATCACTTTCACGGGGTCGTCGCGGGTCGGCTGGAAGCTCAAGGGGGCAGATCCCAAGAAGGCGGTGACGCTCGAGCTCGGTGGCAACGCGGGCGTGATCGTGCACGAGGACGCCGACCTCGATCTCGCCGCGCAACGTGTCGCCTTCGGCGGCTACTACCAGGCGGGGCAATCGTGCATCTCGGTCCAGCGCGTGCTCGTGCACGAGCCGGTGTTCGACTCCTACACCAGCAAGCTCATCGCCGAGGTCGAGAAGCTCAAGACCGGCGACCCGCTCGATCCCGAGACCGACGTCGGCCCCATGGTCGACCGGGACGCACTCGACAAGGTCAGCGCTTTCGTGGACGAGGCGGTGCAAGCGGGGGCCGAGGTGCTGACCGGCGGCAAGCGCGAGGACCCGTTCTTCTTGCCCACGGTGCTCACGAAGACGCGTCCCGAGATGAAGGTCCGGTGCGAAGAGGTCTTCGGCCCCGTCGTCACGGTCGAGCCCTACTTGACGTTCGATGAGGCAATCGACCTCGCGAACGAGACCGACTACGGCCTCCAGTCGGGAGTGTTCACGCGGGATATCGATCGGCTGATGCTCGCTCACCGCGAGATTGTGTGCGGCGGCATCATCGCCAACGACGTCTCGGCGTTCCGCGCCGACCAGATGCCCTACGGGGGAAGCAAGGACTCCGGCCATGGCCGCGAGGGGCCGCGCCACGCGATGGACGAGATGACCGAACCCCGCATCCTCGTGCTGTCGAACGTCCCGCTGTAGCTCGAACCCTAGAATCGGCGTGTGAAGACCAGGCTTCTGTGGGTCGGGTTGCTTGCCGTCTTCGCAATACTGGGTGTCCAGGTTGCCTCCGATGTCATCGAAGACGCGAGATGGATCCGGATCACTGATCTGACGACGCTTCAGAACGAAGAGGTGGTCTACAGCCCCGAACACGAGATTTTTCTGGTGAGTAATGGCGACCGCGCTTTGGCGTTGTCCGCGGTAAGTCCGCACCGACCAGACCTGGGCGAGTTGGTGCTCTTCTGCCCATCCAGTGGAATGTTCGAGGCCGCCCACGGAGAAAAGTTCGACAGATTCGGTTCCTACTACGGGGGCCCGGCCCCCGGAGGCCTCGACAGGTTTGCGGTGAAGGTGGAGGGCGGAGAGGTCTATGTCGATCTGGACAGGCGAATGACCGGTCCTGGTCGGGGCGCCTCGGAGGCGTTAGAAGCCAAGGGAGATTTTTGCGGCGAGAAACCGATTGAGAAGTCTCCGGGGTTCGCTTCAGTGCCGGAGCGACACTGACTACCTTCGCTCGTCGCTGATCGAGCCCCGGGGCACTGCGTCGACGATCCTTCCGTCTTGCACGTGGACGACGCGGTCGAAGTGACGCAGGACCTCCTCGTTGTGGGTCGCCACGAGGCACGCGGTGCCGGCTTCCCTCGCATGCTCCAAGGCCTTGAACACTCCGCGCGCCCACACCGCGTCTTGATGGCCGGTGGGTTCGTCGGCGAGCACGAGGCGGGGATCGCACACGAGTGCTCGCGCGAGGGCGGTTCGCTGCTGCTCGCCGAGCGATACCTCCTCCGGACGGCGATCTCGTAACGCGCTAAGGCCGAGCTCATCCAAGAGCACATCGAGCCGACGGGAGCGACCGCCGTGCCCCGCCAGGAACAGCGGCAGCGCGACGTTCTCTTCGATCGTTAGCTCTTCAAGAAGTCCCAACGTCTGGGGCACCACCGCTATCTCCGCCCACGTGCGCTCGTCGGACGCGGGATTGCCGAGCAGCAACGCCTCGCCCGTATCCGGCCGCTCCCATCCGGCGATGAGGTTCAAGAGCGTGGTCTTTCCCGACCCCGACGGACCGACGACCGCGATCAGCTCGCCCTCGGTAACCGTCAATGTCGCGTGGTCGACCGCGTGCACCGTCTCCGAGCCGCGCGTGTACGTCTTGGACAGATCGCGAGCGCTCAGCACTGTGGCGAGGCTCACGGCGGCGTGATCCTCAGCTCGCCGTTCTCAATCCTCAGCAGCGCGCGCCGTTCGGGGAAAAACGTGAGAGCTTCAGGCGGAAGCTGAATCCGCCCGCTCGAATCGATGACCGAGAGCGCCAACCCTCTTATTTGCTCGGCTTCGAGCGCGCCGTGACGAAGGTGGAGCGTCGAATCCGCTGCCTCGATCACGGCGGGGTCGTGAGTCGCGACCACGAACCCGCTTCCGCCGGAGGCGAGGCCTTTGATCGCATCAATCAGAGAGCGCGCCGATTTCGAGTCGAGCTCCGCGGTCGGCTCGTCCGCGAGAACCACGGCTGGGCTTCCAGCAATGGCCTGGGCGAATGCGACGCGCTGCTGCTCGCCGCCGGAGAGCTGGTGGGGCATGTGGCTCCGTCTGTGGCCCATCCCCAGCGACTCGAGGAGCTCGTCCGTGGCCACGACGCGATTCCTTCGTCTCGCCGCGAGCTCGACGTGATCGCGAACGCTTACGGTCGGAACAAGATTGTCCGACGGTCTCTGAAAGACGTAGCCGATGAGGCGTCGCCGGATCGCGTGAAGCCGGCGTAAGGGCAAGTCTGCGACCTCGGTGTCGCCCACCATCACCGATCCGGCGGTCGGTCGATCCATGCACGCAAGGATCCCGAGCAGCGACGATTTGCCGCTGCCCGAGGGCCCGATCACCGCGGTGACGGCGCCGCGCGGAAAGATCGCGTCGATTCCCTTGAGCGCGTGCACTTCGCCGGTAGCGGCCCAATAGATCTTGACCAGCCCCGCGCAAGCTGCCGCGACTCCCTCATCCCGCAACGCGCATCACCTCCGCCATGTTGGCCCGGTCGGCGAGCCGCTGTGTCTGCCACGCCCCGGCCGCAGAGCACAAGACCAGGATCGGCAACAGGGCCGCCAACGCGATCCCCGGCACCTCGAACAAAGGCCCCGGAGCCATCTCGGGCAGGGGATCGAGCTGACCCAGCATTAGGCGCACAGATATCAGGGCGAGCAATACTCCGGCGAGCCCGGCGGCGAGCAAGATCCCGGCGAGTTCGAGGAAGATCGCCGACCGGTGGTCACCCCGGCCGAGCCCCATCCGGCGCGCAAGGCCAAAGGACAGTGCCTTCTCGCGCTGCCGGGCGGCGAGATAGGAGAGGATCCCGGCGAGCGCGAGCACCCCGGCCACGATCCCGAGGGCTTCGAGCAGACCGAACGACCAGCCGACCGCCCTCAACGCGCTCGTGTCTCTGATCTCGTCGGCGAGTCGCACCGCGCCGCGGTCGAGTGCGTTGGATTCGAGGTATCCAAGGATCTCCTCGGTGTCGCCCTCGATCCAGAGCTGGCGGTTGACGAAGCTCGAGGCGGAGGCCCCGAGGGCGCCGCTGAGCGACTCGATGTCGGTGACGAGGATCGGCCGGTGGAAGCCCATCCCCGGAAACGTCGACGCGTCGCCGACGGTGTCTACCGCGATCTCCCGGTCGTCCACGAAGAGAGCCTCGCCGCCACCGAATCCCTCGCCGGCGACGATCACGGGCAGGGCGCTGCCTTCATGGGCCTCGAGCCGACCGAGCAGGTCCTGGATCGACGCGCCGGAGAACCTGCCGTCCCAGAACGCGGCGCCGGCGAAGGTGTCGGGGTCGACCGCGAGGATGTCGATGGCGGTGTCGGCCGGAAGGACGGTGCCGCTTTCGCGAACGACTTGCGTGAAAGAGAATCTCGGGTCGGAAGGAACCTCATCGGTGGCCGTGATCGAGATCGCGACGTCGCTCCCGGTCGCGACCAAGGCCTTGGCGTCGACCGTCGCCTGCGTGGACGAGACGAGGCTTCCGGCGTAGACGACCACCCCGACGGCGATGGCCGACACGGCGACCAGAAGCAACGTCATCGAAGAAGCCGTCGCCAGTCGGCGCGCCGCGAGGTAGATGGGAACCGACGATCCGCCCGGAGCGCGCAGCCGAGGAAGGAGGCGTCGCAATGCGCGGACGGCGAGGCCGACTATGCCGGCGATGAACAGGATCGGAAAGGCGAGCACGAACAGGTCCGCTTGGGGCGGCCCGCCGGCGCTTTCGACCAGAGCCGAGCGGCCTGCGTACGTTTCGTACAGGGACGCACCCGCGAGGAGAAGCACGGCGGCTTCCCACGGTGCCCCGCCGATCCTCTTGCGGATGATCCCGGGGCTGCTCTGTATCTGGGCGCGCGCCACGACCGCGGTCACGATTCCGAAGACCACGAGCGCAACGAGCGCAGCCAGCCCGGCGCTGGCGAGCGCCCCCGACACAACCCCGGGGCTGATCCGAGTCGAAGGACCGAGCGCCTTCACGAGCATGGTCGCGCCGCCCCACCCCGCGACGGTTCCGGCGGCGACGGGGAGGATGGCTTCGGCGGCCGCTCTGGCTCCCTGGCCGCCCGGGCCGACCCCCTGGGCGAGGAGCAAGCGCATCTCGCTTCGACGTTTGCGAGCCGCGAACGCGGCCGCCGCGCCGACCCCGAGAAGCCCCGCGGCCTGGCCCGCGAGGGTTATCAGTCGCACGGAGACGTCGAGCGAGGCGACGATCTCCTCGACGCGCGCGACGAACGACGGGAGAAGGCTACGAACGTTCGGCCCGATCGCGTAGACGCGCAGGTCCTCGAACGCACCTCGCAGGCCAGAGGTCGGATCGGTCGCCAGGTGGGACAGCTCGACGTATTGCTGTCGCAAACGTTGTCCCTCGGGAAGCGTCGGGGTCGTGGTGAGCTCGAACCGCCACTCGTATTGAGCGTTGTCGTCCAGCCGCCGGCCGAGGTCGAAAAACAAAGGCTTGGGAGCGATCAGAAACGGCGGCGGTTGGACCTCGAGCGCACGGGGATTGATGATCTGAAAAGTCATGGGCTTCCAGTAGTCCGACAGCGGTTCGGACGCGAGATCGCGATAGATGCCGGCGACCCGAGCGACGGTTCTGTCCTCGCCGAGGTGAAGCGTGATCTCGTCTCCGGCGGCGACTCCGGCCGGTTCTGCGATCGTGTCGGGAACGAAGATGCCGTTTCCGGGTGCCCGTTGAAGCACGTCGATGTGCCGGAGGGCGCCGTCCCGGTAAAGGAGCCGCCCCCGCGGCCCGTCGATCGAGCCCACTCCGGCCGACGTGCTGATCGCGGTAACTACCGGGTCGGCGATCGGATCGATGCGGGAAGCCGCTTCGACCAGCGCTCGATTGCCTTGGTCGAACGCCAGTCGATCGATGTTGCCGTACATGTTCGCGGTGATCCCCGCGTCGCCTTCAGAGAGACCGGTGCCGACGGACACGTCCAGGTCCTCGCCGCCGGGCGTGGCGAGCTCGCCATCGAGAGCCGCGTTTCCCGCCGATGACAGAAACACCGGCCCGGCGGCGCTCGTCGCGCCGAGGACTAGAGCCGCGCCGGCGATCGCGGCGAAGATCCCGAGAAGACGCAGGAGTCTCGTTGGCACCCGGATCCACAGCTTGACGTGGAACATCCTGACGGCCGATCCCCCTGGAAGAATGGGTTGTCTACTACGATTGTCGTAGGGAGCGCTGAAGATGACAAGTCGAAGGCGATCGCGGGTGCTGAGGCGGATATGGGCCGCCCCCGTGTCGCTCATCGGCCTCCTGCTGTCCCCGTTCTTCGCTCGGCGATCGGTGACGCGGGGCGTTCTCTTGTGCGAGGGCGCCCGCTGGCCGCGGCGGCTCGGGTGGCGCTACCGCGCCATCGCCTTCGGCCATGTCGTGCTGTCCATCGACGAGCTCGATCGGGACACGCTCGATCACGAGCTCGCCCACGTCGCACAGTACGAGCGTTGGGGCATCTTCCTCGTACCCGCCTATCTCACGGCGTCGTTGTGGGCCCGGGCGCGCGGGCGCCACCACTACCGCGACAACCACTTCGAGGTCGCGGCGCGCCGCATGACGGAAGAATAGCCAAGGTTGCGCGTTTGGAGCCTCTCAGGGGCGCGAAACTCACAACCTTCGGTTATTGCGTCGAGTTATTCGGCTTCCACTTGTGTAGCTCTTCGCGCGCGATCACCATCTTGTGGACCTCGTCGGCGCCGTCGACGATGTGGAGCGTGCGCGCGTGCGCGTACATCACCGCGAGGGGGAAGTCGTCGGAGACGCCGGCCCCCCCGTGAACCTGAATCGCCCGGTCGATGACCCACGTGGCGAGGTCGGCGGCGGCGACCTTGATGGCCGAGATGTCGATGCGCGATCCGGCGCCACCCTCCCGGTCCATCATCCACGCGGCCTTGAGGACCAGTAGCCGCGCCTGCTCGATGCGGATGCGAGCCTCGGCGATCCAGTCGCGGATGACGCCCTGCTTCGACAGAGGGATCCCGAACGCCTCACGAGAGTGAGCTCTCTGACACATCAGCTCGAGAGCGCGCTCGGCCATCCCGATCGCTCGCATGCAGTGATGGACGCGGCCCGGCCCGAGCCTGGACTGCGCGATGAGGAACCCACCGCCCTCCTCACCGAGGAGGTTCTCTTTGGGCACCCGCACGTTCTCGAATGTGATCTCGCAGTGTCCATGGCCGACGTCGTATCCGAACACCGGGAGCGTGCGACGCACCGTCACACCCGGCGCATCCATGGGAACGAGCACGAGGCTGTGCTGCATGTACCGCTCTGCGTCGGGATTGCTCTTGCCCAGGAACAGGATCAGCTCACAGCGCGGATCGGCTGCGCCGCTGGTCCACCACTTGCGCCCGTTGACGACGTACTCGTTGCCGTCGGGTTCGATCGTGCTCTCTATATTGGTCGCGTCCGAGCTGGCGACGTCGGGCTCGGTCATCGCGAAGCACGATCTGATCTCGGCCTCGAGCAACGGCTTGAGCCACCGGTCCTGCTGTTCGCTCGTGCCGAACTCGGCGAGGATCTCCATGTTGCCGGTGTCGGGGGCGGCGCAGTTCATCGCCTCCGGCGCGAGGGGAGAGCGTCCGGAGATCTCGGCGAGCGGCGCGTACTCGAGGTTGGTGAGCCCCGCTCCCCACTCCTCGTGCGGGAGGAACAGGTTCCACAGCCCCCGGCTTCTCGCCTCCTTCTGGAGCTGCTGCATCACCGGGGGCTGCACGTGCGGATCCTCTTGGGCACGCACCTGTTCGGCGTAGACCGGCTCGCTCGGATAGACGTGGGCGTCCATGAAGTCGAGCAGCCTGTCCATGAGCTCGGTCGTCTTCGCGCTGTGCTCGAAATCCAAGAGGACCTCCCGGGTCGCTCGCCGGTTGTCGCCCTAGACTCTAGGCCCTCATGACGACGCCAACGGTTGAGACGGTTCTGGGGCCGGTTTCGGTCACCGAGCTCGGTCCGACCCTGGTCCACGAGCACATCCGGATTTCCTATCCCGGCGACGAGCTCGATCCCACCTCGAGTTGGGACCGGACATCGTGCATCGAGGTCGCGGTCGAACGCATGCAGCAGCTCCAGGAGTTCGGGATCAAGACCTTCGTCGATCCTTGCACCATCGAGCTCGGACGGGACCCGGAGCTAATGGCCGAAGTCGCCCGGCGCTCGGGCATGCAGATCGTGTGCACCACGGGCTTCTATCACGAGGACATCGGTCTGCCTTATTACTGGCGGCTGCGTACGGTCGAGGAGATCACCGAGCTCTACCTGCACGAGATCGAGAACGGCATCGGCGACACGGGCATCAAACCGGGAGCGATCAAGATCGCGTCGGGCGATCCCGTGACCGAGCTCGAGAAGAAGTTCGTTCACGCGGGAGCGAGCGCGGCACGGGCGTCCGGGCTGACGGTCATCACTCACTGCGAGAACTCCGTCGGATCGGACGTGCAGCAGGCAATGCTGTCCGAGCATGGCGTCGACCCCGGACGATGCCTGATCGGCCACCAGGACCAGGCGCCCGAGGTCAAACAGCTCCTGGAGATCGCCGAGCGCGGCTCGTTCGTCGGGATCGACCGAGTCGGGATCGAGATTCTGTCGCCGGACGATCATCGCGTCGAGCTCGTCCTGGGGCTGCTCGACGCCGGTTACGCGGAGCGTCTCTGCCTGAGCCAGGATCACATGTGCTGTCTTCAGTCGGCGAGGTTCCCGTACGAGATCCCCGAGGGCATGGAGGAGGCGGTGGACCAGATGAAGCCGCTCATCTACGACCAGCTATACCGCCGTCCGCACACGTATCTCTTCACCGAGTTCTGGCCGCGTCTGGAGAAGGCGGGAGTCGAGCCCCGCGTGCTCGACTCGATTCTGATAGATAACCCTCGGAGACTTTTCGGAGGATGAACGCATGAGGGCACCTGAAGACACGAAGGACCTCCGCCGGCTCGCGGACGTGGACCCGGACGCGATCCTGGAGCGCCTCAACACCTCCATCGCTCGCAGGATGCCGAGCTACGAGGATCTCTATCGCCGGTGGGAGCGGCTCAACTGGCGGGTGTCGGACCTCGACTTCACCCAGGATCGGAGTGACTGGCTCGCCCTCGACGAGCATCGCAAGGAGCGTCTCTTGTGGACTCTGGCCGCGTTCTTCGTCGCCGAGGAGCGCGTCGCGGCGACGCTGACGCCTTACGTCATGGCGGCCCCCAAGGCCGAGCAGAGGATCTTCTTGACGACTCAATGCGTGGACGAGGCCCGCCACGCGGTGTTCTTCGATCGCTGGTTCGACGAAGTGGTAGCGGCGGGCGAAGGCGATATCGCTCACCGACTGAAGTCTTCGCGCAGATGGGTCGGGCCGGGCTTTCGCCCGCTGTTCGACGAATACCTCGAAGAGATCACCTCGGCCCTGCGCGAGGAACCCGGCGACATCCGTCTGTTTGCCAAGGCGATGGCGGTGTATCACCTCGTGATCGAGGGCGTGCTCGCGCTCACCGGCCAGAAATTCATACTCGCGTGGGCGCGCGACGCGGGCGCGCTGCCCGGGTTTCGCGCGGGTTTCAC
The DNA here is from genome assembly GCA_050694275.1 of Actinomycetota bacterium. Taxonomy (GTDB): domain Bacteria; phylum Actinomycetota; class CADDZG01; order CADDZG01; family WHSQ01; genus JBOGXF01. The sequence goes on from JBOGXF010000036.1 coordinate 13,016, forward strand.
GGCGGTCGCGCGCGACGAATCTCGCCACGTCGCGTTCGGGGCCAAGGTGATCCGCGATCTTCTCGACGAGGATCCGAGCCTGATCGAGCCCATTCACGAAGGGATCAGGGAGTCGATCAAGCTCGGGGCGTCCCTCTATCAGCCGCCCGGCGGGGACGTCACCTACACGTCGGCGTTCGGCTATTCGCTCGGAGACCTCTTTGCCTATGGCGGTGTCCAGCTCGAGAAGAAGATGCGGGCCATCGGCGCTCCGATGCCCGAGTTGGACGTGTCCTGCCCCGAGATCGACGCGCCCTGGCCCCCGCCGGGGGGTGGCGTTCGGCCGATCGACGTTCGCCAGAGGGTCACGACCACATTGATGCGGATGCTCGGGCGTGCCGCGCCGCGGACCGCCCCCGGGCTGGGGATGATGCTCCTCTATCTCGCGTTCCTTCCCCGGGCAGCGGCCGAGATCCAGGTGCTCTACGAGTTCCGGTTGTCGGGCCCGGGCGGAGGGGTTTTCGCCATCGACATCAAGGGGAGGCGGTGCCGGATCCGCGTCGGCGAGGCCCTACGAAGCCCCGATGTCGTCTACGAGATGGCCGCCTCGACTTGGGCCGCGATGACCCAGGGGAGGGTGACCGGCGACGAGGCCCTGCTGCTCGGAAAACTCCGGATCAAGGGCGACGCGGTTCTCGGGCGGAGGTTCAACGAGTTCTTTGCACCGCCAGGAGAGCCGGCCGTGGGCCGGGCCGCCTGAACGCTTTCGATACTTTGACCAGAGGCGTCTTCGCCGCGCGCTGCAGTGAGCACAAGGCCCTGTGAGACACCCTTTGTCAACCACCGCCGCGTCAGGCGGCCTTAGCGGTCCTTCCGAGCGCGCGGTTTCGGTTGGCGACGTGCACTCTCTCGTCGTAAAGGACTCCCTTGCGGAGACAGTGCCACAGG
>JBOGXF010000037.1:0-5246 GCA_050694275.1 Actinomycetota bacterium
CCCTGCGCTCAGACATCGACAACCCCATTTACGGACTCCCCCCGCCGGCCCACACGACGGGCCAAGCGGACATTTCCTGATGAGGCATCGAACGGATTTCGAGGACATTTCTGATGATTCAAGTCGCTCCCTTGACATCCACCCAGATTCCGGTTGTGCTTGGCTCCGTCGCAAGATTCGCGAGGGTGTCATGGCCAAGAAGCCAGGCGTCATCACAGTCGGAGGACCGGTTGCCGCCGAGCCTAAGGAGCCAGGTCCATATCCCGGCCGGGGCTTGACCGATACTGACGCGGCCTCGCCCGACCCAGCTCCTACCAAGACAGTTGCTTTCCCTCACCTCCCGCAGCAGCAGAAGCCGGGGCTCAGGAAAAAGTCCCCCGGCCCAGACTACTTCATTGGTTAACTATAAGTACGTGACGACAAACGATTTGAATTCAATCGAGGAATCGGCGGAGCCGCGCGTGCTGGTCGTCGATGATGACGAGGAAATCCGCCATGCTCTGAGGCTCTTATTCGAGATCGAGCACTTCACGGTCGTCGGCGAGGCCGTGGACGGTTACGAGGCGATCAAGCTCGCCGAACAGCATCAGCCCGACTACGTGGTTCTCGATTATCGAATGCCGCTGATGAACGGGGCCGACGCGGCCCGGGTGATCCGGTCTGTTGCTCCGCGCGTGCGGATCATCGCTTTCTCCGCTTACCTCGAGGACCGACCCGCGTGGGCAGACAATTACCTCAACAAGGAGCGCATCGCGGAGATCGCTCCTCTGCTCGGGGGGTTCGTCGATAGGGCCGCGGCCGGGCCGCGGGTTACACAGGCGTCTCCCGCTCTTGACTCTCAGCCGAGTCTCGAAACGATCGTTCACGATCTCCGGGGGCCGGCGTGGGTCGTCAAGGGACTGATCGAAAAGATGCTGGATGCCGGAGATCGCTACGACCACGACGAGCGGGCAAGGATTCTCGGGCTCGTGCTGGGCAACCTCGACAAACTCGCCGGAACGGTCGAGGCGCTCGAGGTCACCCGCAAGCGCCTCGAAGCCGAGTAGTACGTACACCGCTCGGTCATTCAAAAACTTAGAGTGAGGGGATGGACCTGCGCTCCTGGCTCGACCACCGCACGTTCGGCCCCCTTCGCGTCTCCCCCGAGAGGATCGCTCGAGCAAAGGCGGCTCGGGGCCTGACGGTGACCGTCTGCCTTCCCGCTCTCGACGAGGAGCGCACCGTCGGGACCATATGCCGCCAGATCAGCGAGCGGCTGATGGGCGGGTCCGGTCTCGTCGATGAGCTTCTGGTAATCGATTCCGGGTCGCGCGACGCGACCGTACAGCGCGCGATCGACGCGGGGGCCACTGTGCATCGCGCGTCCGAGATCCTGCCCCACCTCGACTCGGGCACGACCTCAGGCAAGGGAGACGTCTTGTGGAAGAGCCTCGCCGTGGCGAAGGGCGACATCCTCGTGTGGATCGACTCCGACATCCGCAACTTCGACATCCATTTCGTGACCGATCTCGTCGCGCCGCTGCTCGAGGACGAGACCATCCTGATGACCAAGGCCTTCTACAGTCGCCCGCTCGTGCGGCAGGGAGAGCCCGCGGAACGGGGTGGACGAGTTACGGAGCTCGTTGCACGGCCCCTGCTCAATCTTCTCCACCCAGAGCTGGCGGGCGTAATACAGCCCCTGTCCGGTGAGTGCGCGAGCTATCGGGGGGTGCTGTCCGAGCTGCCCTTCGTCACTGGTTACGCGGTCGAAACGATGCTCCTCGTCGACCTGGTCGAACGGTTTGGACCGGGCGCACTCGCGCAGGTCGATCTGGGTACCCGGGTCCACCGCAACCGCGACCTTCTCGCTCTCGGACGAGCATCATTCGAGATCATCGCCGCGCTTCTCGACCGAACCGACGCGGTGCACAACCTGGGCGGTTCGCTTCTTCAGTTCGTCGACGATGACTCCGGATCAAACGCCGTCGCATACCAACCCGATCTCCGCCACAGGCCTCCGATGGCAGAGATCCTCCGCGACGAGCCTGAAAAGATATCTCGCACGAGGCTGTAGGTTCGGTCGGCAGTCACCCGCTACTCCCGGAGGAAACATGGACAAGAATGAGGCCGGCCAGTTTCTCTCCGAGAACCACCGTGCGGTGCTCGCGACCTATCGTCGCGACGGTCGCATCCAGATGTCCCCCGTCCTCGCGGTGCCCGACGACGACGGCCGAATTCTGATCAGCAGCAGGGAGACCGCCTACAAGGTCCGGAACCTGCGCCGGGATCCGCGTGCATCGCTATGCGTTTTGAACGACCGCTTCTTCGGCGAATGGGCCTTTGTGGAGGGCAGGGCAGAGATTGTCTCCCTCCCCGAAGCGATGGACGGTCTCATCGACTACTACCGGCGCGGCGCAGGCGAACACGACGACTGGGATGACTATCGCGCGGCGATGGAGCGCGAGCGGCGGGTACTGATTCGCATACCGATCGAGCGAGCAGGACCGACCAAAGCCGGCTAGGAATCCCTTAACGACGCGTCAGCGCGAGGTTCTGCTCTTTGATGCGGTGGAAGTCCTCCGGCAGCGGTGGCGGGTTGGTCATCTGAAAGTCGACGAAGCCCTCGACCTCGAGCTGAAGGGCCTGGTTGAAGCGGCGTTCCCGCCCGATCGTCGAGATCGTTTTCCCGTCCATCCCCCGCCCACAGGTCGATCCCGCGTAGTGCCCGGGATAAACCTCGACATCGTCCCTCAACTCGAGGAGTCGTTGCAGCGAGCCGTGTAAAGCACGGGCCCGCTCGCGCAGCTCCGCGTCGTCGGCGTCGACCAACGCCAGGTCCACTCTCCCGACATCGCCGACGAAGAGTGTGTCGCCGGTGAGGACGAACCAGTCGTCCACGAGGAGTGACACGTGCTCGGGCGTGTGTCCGGGCGTGTCGATCACGCGGATTCGACGGTTCCCGACCTCGAGGATGTCCTCGTCCTTGAGAGGCTCGAACTCGAATCCGACGTCGGCGCCGGCACCCAGGTAGAGGGGCGCGTCGGCCGCCTCCGCAAGCGCGCGCGCAGACGAGGGATGGTCTGCGTGGACGTGAGTCTCGACGACGTGCGTCACGACCAAGCCGTTGGCCTCGGCGAGGTCGATGTAGGTCTGTGGATCCCCCTGCGGGTCGATCACCGCGCACGGGGCGAGCGTGGGGCACCCCACGAGGTAGGACGCGCACGATCGCTCTTCGTGAAGGATCTGGCGGAAGTACATGGGCTCTCCTTTCCGCTCACATTCTTTCCCCTCGGGGGGTTGTTGTCAAGTAACTTCTTGAATACTATGTGGGCATGGGAGTCGCCGGTACCGGAACCATTCGTCCGATTTCGCTCGGGTTGAGGGCCAATCTCGCGCAGTTCCTCCTGCTCGTCGGGGTGAACGGCCTCGTCGGCGCGCTCGCGGGGCAAGAGCGGACGCTGGTTCCCCTGATCGGCGAACGGATCTTCGGGGTGAGCTCGGCGACCGCGGCGCTCGCGTTCATCGTCACCTTCGGGCTCACCAAGGCCCTGTCCAACCTCGTCGCCGGCGCACTGGCCGATCGGATCGGCCGGAAACCGATCCTGCTGGCGGGCTGGCTCATCGGCATCCCGGTTCCGCTCATGTTGATGTGGGCCCCGAGCTGGGCCTGGGTAGTCGCCGCCAACGCTCTGCTCGGAGTGAACCAGGGGCTCACGTGGTCGATCACGGTCGTCATGAAGATCGACCTAGCCGGTCCGTCTCGTCGCGGCCTGGCGATGGGTCTCAACGAGTTCGCCGGCTACCTCGCGGTCGCGTTGTCGGCGATGTTCTCGGGGTATCTCGCGTCCCGCTACGGGCTTCGCCCCGAACCCCTCCTCTTCGGTCTCGCGGTCGCCGGCCTCGGTCTCGCTCTCTCGGCACTGCTCGTGCGCGAGACCGCGGACCACGCGCGGTCGGAGATCGGCGACGAGGAGAAATGGAGGCTACGTAAGATCCTCGGGACGGTCAGCTTCAAGCACCGCGGGCTCGCAGCGATCTGTCGCACCGGGTTGGTCAACAACGCCAACGATGCGTACGTGTGGGGACTGCTGCCGCTTCTTATGTCGCGCGGCGGGTTGTCCACGTCGGACATAGGCATCGTGGTCGCGCTCTATCCGGCGGTGTGGGGAGTCGGCCAGCTCGTCGCCGGCGCCCTCTCGGACCGACTCGGTCGACGTCTCTTGATCAGCGCCGGGATGCTGGTGCAGGCCGTCGCGCTGGCCTGGTTCATCCGAGCGGATGGCCTGTCCGACTGGGCGGCCGGCGCATTCCTCCTCGGGACGGGTACCGCCCTCGCCTATCCGGTGCTTCTCGCCGCGGTCGGCGACCTGGCGGGTGCATCGTGGCGAGGTGGAGCGGTCGGCGTCTATCGCACGTGGCGCGACCTCGGGTACGTCGTGGGGGCATTGGGAGGCGGCATCGTCGCCGACCTCTTCGGATTGCGGTCGGCACTTGGCGTGATCGCCTTGCTGACCGCCTTTTCCGGTGTCGATGCGTGGCGGAACCTTTCTTCATCCTTCAAGCGATAACTTGAGCAGCGTAGTATGAGACCCATGGCAGACAAGACTGCAAAGGCCGCTCTGTTCGACGAGTTCGCGCGGATCGCCAAGGCCCTCTCGAGCGGTCGCCGCGCCGAGATAGTCGACGTGCTGGCCAACGGGGAGCGCAGCGTCGAGAGCCTCGCCGAGGAGCTGGACCTTTCCGTCGCCAACGTGAGCCAGCATCTTCAGGTGCTCAGACGAGCGGGGCTGGTCACCACCCGGCGCGACGGAACGTTCATCTACTACCGCCTCTCCGCCCCGGAGGTCCTCACGTTCTGGAGGTCGCTGCAGGAGATCGCGGGCAAGAGACTCGCCGATCTCGAGCATCTCGCCCGCGCGTATCTCGGGGGCCGGGAAGGGCTCGAGCCCGTCAGCAAGGAGGAACTCGCCCGGCGGCTCCGGCGCAAGGAAGACGTCGTCGTCCTCGACGTCCGGCCCCCGGAGGAGTACGAGGCCGGACACATCGCCGGCGCGGTGTCGATTCCCGTGACCGAGCTCAGGCGCAGGCTGCGCGAGCTACCGAAGAAGCGCGAGATCGTTGCCTACTGCCGCGGCGCCTACTGCGCCTTCGCGCCCGACGCCGTCCGCTACCTTAAGAAGAAGGGTTACAAGGCACGGCCGCTCGAAGAGGGGCTCTCCGACTGGGCATCGGCGGGTCTTCCCGTGGAGCGAGATTCGAGCCCGGCC
>JBOGXF010000038.1:0-1732 GCA_050694275.1 Actinomycetota bacterium
GCGCTGCTCGCGATGTTCATGCGAGTCGGCGGGGGCATCTTTACCAAAGCGGCCGACGTCGGCGCGGACCTTGTCGGCAAGATCGAGAAGAACATTCCCGAGGACGATCCGAGAAACGCCGCGACCATCGCCGACAACGTTGGGGACAACGTCGGGGACTGCGCGGGCATGGCCGCCGACCTCTTCGAGTCGTACGAGGTGACGCTGGTGGCCGCGCTCATCCTCGGTTTCGTCGCCTACCAGGGCACGGGCTCGGTTGTGGCCGCGGTTCTGTTCCCACTGTTCGTGCGCGCCATCGGGGTTATCACCTCGATCATCGGCATCGAGGCGGTCAAGCCGAGAAGCGAAGACGAGCACGGGATGAAGGCGATCAACCGCGGCTTCATCCTGTCCGGGATCGCCTCGGCAATCGCCGTTTATTTCGTCTCGGCTTTCTACGTCGAGGACGTCAAGACGTTCTGGGCCGTCGTCTTCGGCCTCGTTCTGGCGGGTGTGATCCACTTCCTCACCGAGCAGTACACGTCGACCGAACGCGGCCCCGTCAAAGAGATCGCCCGCTCGACCCGCACCGGACCCGCCACCACGATCATTACCGGAACCGCGACCGGCATGGAGTCGACGGTGTTCGCGATCCTGACGATCGCCGGCGCGATCTTCGGCGCGTTCCTGCTGGGCGGAGGGGATGCAGACCTTTCCCTGTACTACATCTCGCTCACTGGGATGGGCATGCTGACCACGGTGGGAGTCATCGTGTCGATGGACACATACGGTCCCGTCGCCGACAACGCGCACGGCATCGCCGAGATGTCGGGGGGCCTGGGCGAGGGAGCCGACCGCATCATGGCCGGCCTCGACGCGGTCGGCAACACCACCAAGGCGATCACCAAGGGCCTGGCGATCGCGACCGCGGTGCTCGCGGCGACGTCGCTGTTCGGGTCGTTCCGAGACATCGTCGGCAACGTCGCGATCGACGTCGCGCAGCCGGACATCCTCGTCGGCCTGTTGATCGGCGGTGCGGTGCCGTTCCTGTTCGCGTCGCTCACGATCAAGGCGGTCGGGCGGTCGGCGGGCACGGTGGTCATGGAGGTCCGGGAGCAATTCCGCAAGAACCCCGGGATCATGGATTACTCGGTCAAGCCCGACTACGCGCGCGTGGTCGACATCTGCACCAAGACGTCACTGCGTGAGTTGGCGACGCCGGGGATCCTCGCCATCGCGACCCCCATCGTGGTCGGGTTCGGCCTCGGGGCCGAGCCGCTCGGGGCCTACCTCGCCGGCGCGATCCTCGTCGGCCAGCTCCTCGCCGTCTATCTCGCCAACGCGGGCGGGGCATGGGACAACGCCAAGAAGCTGATCGAGGACGGTCTCTACGGGGGCAAGGGCTCCGAAGCCCACGCCGCGGGGGTCATCGGCGACACCGTCGGCGATCCGTTCAAGGACACGGCGGGCCCCAGCTTGCACGTCCTCGTGAAGCTGCTCTCGACGATCACTCTGGTGCTCGCTCCGCTCTTCATTTGACGCTGGAGTACGACCGCTCGAACTGATACGATCGATACATTCGAACAAGAGGAAGGGTGCGAATTGCGCCCTTTCTTTGTTCCAGGGAGGGACGGCGTTGAGGACAAGCGGATTCCCGTGCCGCTTCGGCGGTTGTGAGCGCTCCTACCCCGTTGAGGACCAGAGCTCGATGACCGCACTGACCGCGGCGAGCGCCGCGCGATCCGCCCACGAG
>JBOGXF010000039.1:0-6888 GCA_050694275.1 Actinomycetota bacterium
TAGCTGGGGGAGAGCAGGGCCGCGAGCACAAGCCGGATCTTGAACGCTGGGGGCCCGCCGACCTGAAGGAACTCGTGGAGGATGTCCGGCGTGTTGACGAAGAAATTCGGCCTGAAGAAGTGCGCCATCTCGCTGTGGGTTAGCTCGTTCAGATAGTCGATGAGCTCCCACTTGTTGTTGCGCCAGGTGAAGTACGTGTAGGACTGAGTGAAACCACCCTTGGCGAGCGCCGCCATGACCTTCGGTCGCGTGAACGCCTCGGAGAGGAAGATCACGTCCGGGTGCTTTTCCTGAACCGTTGTGATCAGCCATTCCCAGAAGTGGAGTGGCTTCGTGTGTGGGTTGTCGACACGAAAGACCTTGACGCCGTGTGAGATCCAGAAGTCCACGACCTCTTTCAGGGCGAGCCACAGTTCCTCTTTGGTGTCGGTGTCGAAGTTGACCGGGAGGACGTCCTCGTACTTCTTGGGTGGGTTCTCGGCGTGCTTGATGGTCCCATCCGGGCGGTGATGAAACCACTCAGGATGCTCTTTCACCCACGGATGGTCCGGGCTGCACTGGATGGCGAAATCGAGCGCGATCTCGATTCCCAGGCGCTCGGCTTCTTTGACGAACCGATCGAAGTCGTCGATGGTTCCCAGATCCGGGTGAACCGCGGTGTGCCCGCCCTCGTGCGACCCGATGGCCCAGGGAACGCCGACGTCGTCGGATGTGGCCCTGAGCGCGTTGTTCTTGCCCTTTCGCGCGGTGGTCCCGATCGGATGTATCGGAGGAAGGTAGGCGACGTCGAAACCCATCTCGGCGATCACCGGGAGGACTTTCTTGGCCGCCGTCTCGAGGGTTCCGTGGCTCTTCTTCGTGCCGCTCGAGCGAGGGAAGAACTCGTACCACGCGCCGAAGCGCGCCCGCTCGCGGTCGGTGGTGAGCTCGAGGATCGGTTTGTAGGTAGTGACTCCCCACCGCTGCTGATGCTTTGCCATGATCTCTGCGACGGCCGGGTCTATCGCGGCCGCGACGCGCGGGTCGTCGGTGGTGTTCGCCTTGGCGCGCGATCTGGTGCGCATGGCTTCGAGTGCCGCCTCGGCGGTACGGCGCGATCTCGCGGGGGCCTTGCCGAGACTCTCTTCGATCAAGAGGGCCCCTTCCTCGAGCTCGAGGGCGACGTTCTGGCCCGCGTTCACCCGTTTGATCAGATCGCGTCGCCACGTCCCGAACCGGTCGGTCCACGCCTCGATCGTGTACTGCCAGCGTCCGACCGAGGTCGGGGAGAACGCGCCCGACCAACGGTCGTTATCGACGTGGAACATGGGGATCTCCGCCCAGCGTCGGTCCGCCGGCCCCCGGTAGCGCAGCACCGCCTGGAGTAGGTCCGGGCCGTCTCTGAAGATGTCGGCCGACACCTCCACCGTGTCGCCGACGATGGCCTTGGGCCGGTAGCGGCCGCAGTCGATCTCAGGAGACACGCGCTCGATGACGACGTGTCCCCGCCGTACCTCGGCTCTCACCTGAGACGCCTCCTGGCGTGAGTCGGTCGTTACGCTCCTGCTCCCCGGCCTCTAGGGTAGCCAAACCCGCCGGCAGATCGGCAAGAAATGTCCCGCTATCCCCTTTGCCACTCGCATCCAGAGGCGGCAAACTCAATGCCATGAGAGCACTTCGCAGCTTTGCCGTCCGGGCCGCCCTCCCCGAGCCCCTGGGCGTCCTCATGAACATCGCCATGAACCTGAGGTGGTCGTGGGATCCACGCACGGTCGACCTCTTCCGGTGGGTCGATCCGGAGGCGTGGGAGACCGCCGAGCACGATCCGGTGCGGATGCTTGGCGTCGTGGCGCGTGAGCGATTCGAGGAGCTCGCCGAAGACGGGCCGTTCATGGCTTTTCTGGCGTCGGTCGACGAAGACCTGCAGGGATATCTCGAGGAGCCACGCTGGTATCACTCCCGCAAGGGCAAGAGTCCTCTGTCCGCGGTCGCGTATTTCTCGCCCGAGTTCGGGGTGAGTGAGGCGCTCCCTACGTATTCCGGGGGCCTCGGTGTGCTCGCCGGTGATCACCTCAAGGCCGCGAGCGACCTCGGCGTTCCGATGGTCGGCGTGGGATTGCTCTATCGCCAGGGATACTTCCGACAGCAGCTCAATGCCGACGGCTGGCAGCAAGAGCGGTATCCGGCTCTCGACCCCCACGGCATGCCTCTGACCCTGGTGTCCGACGAAAGCGGTTCGCCGCTCAAGGTCGAGGTGGATCTTGCCGGAGCACGTTGCGTCTCGCAGGTCTGGTGCGCGCAGGTGGGGCGGATACCTCTGCTGCTGCTCGACTCCGACGTCGAAGAAAACGACCTCGAGGAGAGGGGCGTGACCGACCGGCTCTACGCCGGGGGGAGCGAGCACCGTCTGCGACAGGAGATCGTTCTGGGTATCGGAGGGATGCGTGCCTTACGGCTCGCCGGTTACACGGCCGACGTCTTTCATTCCAACGAGGGACACGCCGGTTTTCTCGGGCTCGAGCGCATCCGGGTCCTCGTCGCAGAGCGTGACCTGTCGTTTCATGAGGCCCTCGAGGCCTGTCGCACGACGACCGTGTTCACGACCCATACCCCGGTGCCGGCGGGCATCGATGTCCACGACGCCGACCTTATGGAGCGCTACTTCTCATCGTTCGCAAAGGAATGTGGGGCCTCGTTCGAGGAGCTCATGTCTCTCGGTCAGGGCGACGCCGTGCAGGAGGCCAACGATGAGCCGCGCAAGTTCAACATGGCGGTGATGGGCCTGGCTGTGGCGGGCCGGGCGAACGCGGTGAGCAAGCTGCACGGGACGGTCTCGCGCGGCCTCTTCACCGACTTGTGGGCGGGCATCCCCTCGGAAGAAGTGCCCATCCGACACGTCACCAACGGCGTACACACACCGACGTGGCTCGGCCCCGAAATGGCCGAGGTCCTCAGCCGCAGGCTGTCCCCGGGATGGACCGAGACCGGCGAGGCGAAATGGGATCGCATTCTCGACGTGCCGGATGCAGAGCTGTGGCGGGCGCGGGAACGGGCGCGCGAGCGTCTCGTTTACTTGCTACGCGAGCGATTGCGCGCACAACTGCTGGCGCGCGGTGCCTCGGAGGCCGAGCTCGGGTGGACGGACGAGGCCTTCGATCCGGGAATTCTCACGATCGGTTTCGCGCGGCGGTTCGCGCAGTACAAGCGAGCGACCTTGATGCTGTCGGATCCCGATCGACTCAAGCGAATGCTGCTATCGAGCGACCGAGCGATCCAGGTGGTCGTCGCCGGAAAGGCGCATCCGCTCGACGACGGGGGCAAGGAGATGATTCGGCAGCTCGTCCATTTCGCATCCGATCCCGACGTGAGGGGGCGGTTCGCCTTCATCGAGGACTACGACATGGGAGTCGCTCGCGTGTTCACCCAGGGCGTCGACGTGTGGCTCAACAATCCCCGCCGGCCGCTCGAGGCCTGTGGCACGAGCGGCATGAAGGCGGCGCTCAACGGAGCGCTGAACTGCTCGGTACTCGATGGCTGGTGGGACGAGTGCTACAACCGGCGGAACGGGTGGGCGATCGGTACCCGCGAGACGATGGACGATGTCGACCTTCAGGATCGGATCGACGCCAACGCGCTGTACGACCTTCTCGAACGCGAGATTGCGCCCCGTTTCTACGACCGGGCGGAGGGACCGGTTCCGCGCCGCTGGATGGAGCGCGTGAAGGCATCCATGTCGAGCCTCGGCCCATTCGTGACCGCGGATCGGATGGTGCGCGACTACGTCGAAGGGCTCTACGAGCCGGCGGCCAAGCACGGCAAGGAGATGGCAGCTTCGGAATTCGCTCGGGCGCGAGCGCTGGCCGCGTGGAAATCCACGATCAACGAGAGTTGGGGCGAAGTCGAGGTCATAAACGTCGACGGTGACCTCACGGCGGCGACGGTGGGGGATCACCGGTCGGTAAGCGCGACGGTGCGGGTCGGGAACCTGTCGACCGACGATGTCAACGTCCAGCTCGCCCATGGACCGGTCGGGGCCAACGGAGAGCTCACCGAATCCAAGATCGAGACGATGGCCCCCGATACTTGCGAGGACGGGGTGTGCATCTATCACGGCTCCTTTTTGACCACCGCCGCGGGACTCTACGGCTACACCGTCCGGGTGATCCCCGCTCACGGCGACCTCACGAACGATATGGATATGGGCCTCATTACCTGGGCATGACGTCTTCCGTGGCCGAGTGCTCATGAGACGACCTCACAGGTAACGTGGTGAGCAGCTTGGGTTCAAGGGGTCGAAGCAACACTGCCGTGTTAAGCTGATTGTAAGAGATCCGCTAAGGTCTCGGGGCTACGCCCAGCCCAGCTCTTCTAGCCGGTCGTCGTCGATACCGAAGTGGTGCGCGACCTCGTGAATCACGGTCCGCCGGACCTGCTCCTTGATCCGTCTCGGAGTGCGGGCGGCGCGCTCGATGGGGCCACGGTAGATCGAGATCTTGTCCGGCAGGACGCCCTCGTACCGTCGACGGTCGGTGAGAGGAATCCCTTGATACAGACCGAACAGTGTGTGTCCGCGCGGCATCCCGGCAAGCACGTCGGCCGGCGGCTCGTCCTCGATGACGACCTCGACGTTGTCCATGCGGACCGCGATCTCCTCGGGAAGGGAGTCGAGCGCGTCCGCGACCAGCTCCTCGAACCGCGGCCCCCGGACCATGAAGAGAACCTTAGCCGGGCCCGCGGCGCAGGAGCAGCGCGACCGGAAAACGCCCGAGGAGCTCGTCCAGGCGGACCGTCCCCGACCAGCTCCAGCTGCCCAGAACGTCGTCCCACCGTCCGTCGGGAAGCACCAGGGTCGTGTCGCCCCAGCCTGCCTTAAGGGCGAGGACGAGCCGGGGCGCGACCGCGATCACGTTTTCGCCGCGCAGGTAGGCAACGACGTGATCGGCTTTGGAACCATCGGGCGTGAGCGGTTGGTAGTCCCCGCGCGCGCCGAAAGACCCAGAGAGATCCGCTCTGGCTTTGAGCGCGTGAAAGATCAGGTAGAGCTTCGGGGCGCCCTCGTCCGCGCGCGCCATGACATCCCCTGGTTCTGCGTCCTTGATCGCTCGTAACAGAGCGCGCCGAACGCCGTAGTTCACCGGACGGCGGTTGTCCGGGTCGACGAGACTAAGGTCCCACAGCTCGCACCCCTGATAGATATCGGGGACACCGGGAGATGTGAGCTTGAGCAGCGTTTGGGCGAGCGAGTTCACGCGGCCCGGGTCGATCAGGGGCCGGACGAAGTCCTGTAGATCGGACACGAACTCCTCGTCGGCCAGCGTTCCCTCAACGAACGCTCGTAGCGCATCGTCGTAACCGGGACTCGGATCGATCCATGAGGTGTGCTCCCTCGCCTCTTTCGCTGCCTTCACGACAAAGGCGATCAGACGATCCGCCTCGAGCGGCCAGGCGCCGACGAGGGTCTGGTAGAGCAGGTATTCGATGTTGCGGTCGGGCGCGTCACCACGTCTGTGCTTCTGGTTCATCTCCGACCAACGCAAGACCGCCGCCGTCCATCGGTCGGGAACCTCGGACAACAGGCTCAGCCGGGCCCGCACGTCCTCGCTGCGCTTGGTGTCGTGGGATGAGGTCGCCAGCATCGTTTTCGGCCACGCGCGTTGGGTCCGGGCGTTGGCGAGGTGAAATTCCCCGAGTGAGACACCAAAGCTGCCCGGATCGCCCCCGACCTCGTTGAGGGGGATGAACCGGTTGAACGTGTAGAACAGCGTGTCCTCGACGCCTTTGGCCATCACCGCTCCGGTGAGTTGCTGAAAGCGCATCGCCAGCTCGTGCTCGGGGAGCCCGTCGTAGCGCAAAAGCAGAAGGTCGCGCAGAAAGTCGAGGAGCTCGTCGGCGATGCCGGCAGAGACCTTTCTCGCCCTGTCGACCGCCTTGTCGATGACGCGCTCGTCCTGCGGCGTGACCCGGCCCGTTTTGTCGTCTACGTAGCTGCGGTAGACCGGAAAGGCGGCGGCGACCTCGCGCAGCACCTGCCGAAGATCGTGGCGCGTGTAGTCACGATAGTTGCGCCGTAGTTCGCAGATGAGCACGAAGAGATCGGTGAGCCGCTCGACGTCCGCAGCGAGCTCGTCGTGCATGAGCCGGAGCTTCTTCTCGCGCCGCACCTCGGCGAGACCGGAGCGCTTCCCCACGAACTCTGCATAGAAGTCGGTCAGCGGTTTCTCGGCGGCGGGATCGACGAACAACCCCCCGACCCGGTTGAGGAAGTCGTAACCGGTCGTCCCCTCGACCGGCCACGTCTCGGGCAGCTCCTCGGCGTGCTCGAGGATCTTCTCGACCACGATATAGACGTCCGGGGCCCGTCGCCGGACGCGCTCGAGATACTCCTGCGGGCGGAGGAGCCCGTCGATGTGATCGATTCGGAGCCCGCCGACCTTGCCCCCGCGGACGAGCCGCAGGACGAAGCCGTGCACTGCCTCGAACACTTCTTCGTCTTCGACGCGCAGAGCTGCGAGGTCGTTGATCGCGAAGAAGCGCCGGTAATTGAGCTCCCGCCCGCCGGTCCTCCAGTGCGCGAGACGGTAGTGCTGTAGCTCGAGCAGGTCGTGGAGGTCGTCGGGAGCCGAAGTCACCCGCGCGAGGGCCTCATCGGAAGGGTTCTCCGTTCCGAAGGTCTCCGTGAGCGAGCGCGCGGAGACCGGCATGAGGCGATCGCGGTGGCGAACGACGATCGCGTCGTGATCGCGAGCCAACGAGAGATCGCCCGCATCCAGAACCCGCCCGTAGGTCACGTCCTGAGCCGTCTGTAAAAAGACAGCGGTCTGAAGCCACTGCAAATCCTCGCGCTCGCGCGCCATTTCTGCTGCGCGCTGCAAAACCGGGCCTCTGAGAGCCACTGAGCGCAGCGATATC
>JBOGXF010000040.1:0-10320 GCA_050694275.1 Actinomycetota bacterium
CGCGTTGGGCGATTGGGTAGGCTCGGTCGAGTCCTAGACCGACCAGTCAAGGAGTTGACATCGTGGCCGGAGCGATCGAGGCGATCAGGGACGCGATCCTCGGCGGTGGGCCGGGCGACGAGCTTGCTTCCCTTGAACTACCCGAGGCAATGACCGCGGGGTTCGTCCGCAAGGACGAGCAGGACATGTTCGAGGGCCTGGAGCACGACGACAAGGACCCGCGCAAGTCGCTGCACGTCGACGAGGTGCCCGTACCGCCGCTCGGCCCCAACGAGTGCCTCGTCGCGGTGATGGCATCGGCGATCAACTACAACACGGTGTGGACGTCGATCTTCGAGCCGCTCCCCACGTTCAAGTTCCTCGAACGTTTCGGAAAAGAGAGCGAGCTGGGGGCGCGGCACGACATCGACCACCACATCGTTGGATCCGACGCCGCCGCGGTCGTGCTTCGATGCGGGCCGGGGGTCACTCGCTGGAAGCCCGGTGACGAGGTCACGGTGCACTGCAACTACGTCGACCTCGAAGCGCCGCAGGGACACGACGACTCGATGATCGACCCGTCACAAAGGATCTGGGGTTTCGAGACGAACTTCGGCGGTTTCGCCGAGATCGCGATGGTCAAGGCGAATCAGCTCATGCCGAAGCCGCGGCACCTGACGTGGGAGGAGGCGGCGTGCCTCGGGCTCGTGTCGTCGACCTCCTACCGGATGCTGGTCTCTCCGAACGGCGCCGACATGAAGCAGGGCGACGTCGTCCTCGTCTGGGGCGCGACCGGGGGTCTGGGCGGCTTCGCCTGTCAGTACGTCCTCAACGGCGGGGGCATCCCGGTCGGCGTCGTGTCCTCGCCGGACAAGGTCGAGCTGTTGCACTCCGTCGGGGTCGAGCACGTCATCGACCGCAGGGCCGAGGGCTACGAGTTCTGGGACGGCGACCGGCCCAACCCCAAAGAGCAGGTTCGCCTTGGCAAGGAGATCCGCGCGCTCGTCGGTGAGGACCCCGACATCGTCTTCGAGCACCCGGGCCGGGCGACCTTCGGCGCGAGCGTGTTCGTCGCCAAGAAGGGCGGCAAGATCGTCACGTGCGCGTCGACCTCGGGCTACGAGCACGTCTACGACAACCGCTACCTCTGGATGAGCCTCAAGTCGATCATCGGCTCACACTTCGCCAACTACAAGGAGGCGTGGGAGGCGAACCGGCTCGCCGACCTCGGCATGATCCATCCGATCCTGTCCAAGACTTATCCGCTCGCCGAAGCCGGCGAGGCCGCGTACCAGGTCCACCACAACCTGCACAAAGGCAAGATCGGAATCCGCGTCCTCGCGCCGGAGGACGGGCTCGGCGTGCGCGACGAAGACAGGCGCGCGCAGCACCTCGACCGAATCGAGCTGTTCCGCCGCTTCAGCGACTGAGCGGCGCGTTCTCTAAGGCGCGGGGGCCGTTGCCGCGGCTGCGGGCTGGGAGACCTTCTGCCACAGCATGTAGCCCATGACGCCGATCCACAGCGTGAACAAGATGGACGATATGGGGAACAGCACGTTGAGCGTGGCGCTCGAGAACCCGTCGAAGAAGATGATCGTCGCGGTCAGCAAGCCGATCGCTCCCGCTACGATCGCGGTCCACCCGAGCCACGCGGGATAGTCGTCTCCGCTGAGTACTGAGACCCCGTACAGGATCGGGGTCAAACCGAAGAACGAGCCGATGCCGGCGAGGAGCAATCCGGAACCGACATAGGCGACGGCCAGAGCAGTGGCCTCGTCCGCCTCGGTGACCGCGGCTTCGAGGGCCCAGCCGTCGATCGCTACCGTGGCGAACAGAACGGCGGTCGAGCCGATGCCGAAGATCAACGCGACGCGCCCCCACGACGCCGCGGGCTCGCGGGCGAACGACCGGCCGATCGCGATGAATGCCAACAGCGCGAAGGCGAGCGACCATGCGAGCATGTAGTGGTCGAACAACCAGAAGCCTTCTTCGGCCGCGAGGCTCACTTCTTCGGCCGCGCTGACCTCGTCGCCTCTGGGATGCAGGATGTTGAAGATGACCGCGATGACGGCTCCAACCATCGCCGCAGCCGCACCCACGCGCAGGACGGCTCTGTCGAGCATGATGCCTCCTCCCCCGCCGGCCCCTCCGGCGTCCCCTATAGATTGCTCTGCCTGGGTCCCGGAGTCCAGGACTGGGGGAGGGCTACCCGAGGACCCTGTAGACGAGGGCGTCGCCCTGCCCCCCGCCGCCGCAGAGGGCCGCCACGCCGAGCCCGCCGCCGCGACGCTTGAGCTCGTGCAGGAGCGTGACCGTGAGGCGCGCGCCGGTGCAGCCGATCGGATGACCCAGCGCAACCGCTCCGCCGTTGACGTTGACCTTCTCCTCGGCCTCCGCGCCACCGTCGAAGAGCATGCGGGTCGAGTGCAGCGCGACCGCGGCGAACGCCTCGTTGATCTCGATGAGGTCGATGTCGTTCGGCGACCGGCCGGCCTTCTTGAGCGCGGCCTGGACGGCCATCGCGGGAACCGTGTGGAGGTACGGCGGAGCGTCGGCCGACATCCCGTGAGCGAGGATCTCGGCCACCGGAGTCGCGCCGAGCTCCTGCGCGCGCTCCTCGCTCATGACGACGACCGCGGCACCGCCGTTCGAGATCTGCGACGCGTTCCCGGCGGTGATCGTCCCGTCCTTCTGAAACACGGGCTTTAGTTTCCCGAGCGACTCCGCCGTGGTACCGGCGCGAATGCCCTCGTCGGTTTCGAAGATCACCGGGTCGCCCTTTTTCTGCGGGATCTCGATGGGAACGATCTCCTCTTTGAAGCGGCCCTCGGTGGTCGCCGCGTGCGCCCGTTCGTGCGAGCGCGCCGCCCACCGATCCTGCTCCTCGCGGGGGATCGAGAACTCCTTGTTGACGTCGTCGGACTGGTCGCCCATGTGCTTGTGGTTGAACGCGTCCCACAGGCCGTCGTAGATCATCGAGTCGACGAGCGTGCCGTCACCCATGCGGTACCCGGTGCGGGCCTTGGGCAGGAGATATGGGGCCTGGTCCATCGATTCCATGCCGCCGGCGACGACGACAGAGACCTCGCCGGCCCGGATGAGCTGATCGGCGAGCGCGATCGCGTTCAAGCCCGACAGGCACACCTTGTTGATGGTGATCGCGGGAACGTTCTTCGGCACCCCCGCCTGCATGGCCGCCTGGCGGGCGGTGATCTGTCCGGCCCCCGCCTGGAGGACCTGGCCCATGATCACGTAATCGACCTGATCGCCGGATATGCCGGCGCGGTCGAGGGCTCCGGTGATGGCATGGCCGCCCAGGTCGACCGCGGGCAGGTGCGAGATCTGCCCCTGGAACTTGCCGACGGCGGTGCGGGCGGCGGAGACGATGACGGAACGGGTCATGGGGCGCTCCTTTCGGCAGAGACTGTGATCATTCTAGGCTTCGGGTCGTGAGCACCGTGAGAGTCGACCGGCGGGGCCCGGTGACGGTCGTGACCATCGACCGGCCCGAGGTGAAGAACGCCGTCGACGGGCCGACCGCAACCACCCTCGCCGACGCGTTCCGCTCGTTCGACGCGGACGAGGGGGCCGCGGTCGCGGTCCTGACCGGCGCCGGGGGTACGTTTTGCTCGGGCGCCGATCTCAAGGCGATCGCCGAGGAGCCCGAGCGCGCCAACCGAACCACTCCCGACGGTGACGGGCCGATGGGGCCCACCCGCATGACGCCGGCCAAGCCGGTGATCGCGGCGATCGAGGGCTTTGCCGTCGCCGGCGGGCTCGAGCTCGCGCTGTGGTGCGACCTTCGCGTCGCGGCCGAGGACGCGACACTCGGGGTCTTCAACCGGCGGTGGGGCGTTCCGCTGATCGACGGCGGAACGGTGCGCCTCCCGCGCTTGATCGGTCAAAGCCGGGCGCTCGACCTCATCCTCACCGGGAGGCCGATCTGGGCCACCGAGGCCCACGACATCGGGCTCGTCAACCGGCTCGCGCCCCCCGGCGGCGCGCTCGACGCCGCGGTCGCGCTCGCCGAAGAGATCGCCCGTTTCCCACAGACCTGCGTGCGATCGGACCGGGCGTCCGTCCTGGCGCAGTGGGACAAGAGCCTCGAGGACGCCATGCAAACCGAGTTCCGCCTCGGCCTGGAGACGGCGACGTCTGGCGAGACCCGGGCCGGAGCGGCGCGCTTCGCATCCGGAGAGGGCCGGCACGGAAAAGCCGCCGAAACATAGGGGCGGGGTCGTCGCCCCGCCCCTATGACTTTCAGTCCGTTCGGTTAGCTTCCCGACGGGTTACAGAACGAGTACCCCTGATGGCTGCCGGGGTTGTGGGTCATGAGGTCGCCGTCGTGATCGGCTTCGCCCAGGTCTCCATCCTGTGCGACCGGCACGATGTGGTGCTGCGCGTAGTCGGAGTTGCCGGGCCCTCCGCTCTCGTTGCACGGCCCCAGGTTGTGATCCGCCACCGCCACCGATGCCACCGCCAGCACCACCATCAGCGCCAGCAAAGACGCGAGCAAGAGAACGCGTCTCATCCGCCACCACCTCCCTTGTGCCCGATGCTTGCCCGCCACAGCCTCGCACAGCTCTGTTTTTAGTCACCTCGCCGCCCGTACCCCTTGAGAGTTCGCTCCCCTTGGCCCACGATGTGAAACCCATGGGGGGACGAGGAGCAACCACCTCGCTCAGGGCCGCTCTGTCTTATCGCGACTTCCGCTACCTCCTCGGCGGCCTCGCCGTATCGGAGGCCGGCGACTGGCTCTACGGCATCGCTCTGATCGTGTTCGTCTTCGACACGACCGAATCGGCCGCCTGGGTCGCCGCCGCCACGATCTTCCGCACGATTCCCTACATCCTCCTGGGGACTTTCGGCGGCGTGCTCGCGGACCGCTACGAACGGCGGGCGGTGATGATCGCGTGCGATCTGGTCCGGGGGGCGCTGATGCTCACACTTGCCGTGGTCGCCGCCACCACCGAATCCGCCGCCGCCGCGATCGGCATCGCCTTCCTCACCGCCGCGGCCGCGACCCCTTACGGCCCCGCCATGGCGGCGATGACCCCGTCGGTCGTCGGCGAGAAAGACCTCGCCGCGGCCAACGCGGCGACGAGCGCGTTCGAGCACGTCGCCCTGATCGTCGGTCCGGCGGCCGGAGGCCTTTTGCTCGTGCTCGGCTCGCCGTCACTCGCGTTCACGATCAACGCCGCCACGTTTCTCCTCTCCGCCCTGGCGGTAGCCGCGGTCCGAACGCGTGCTCCAGTCAGGGGCACCGAGGAAGAGGAGTCGTTCGCACGGCGCGCCGCCGAGGGGTTCCGCGCGATCACGAACTCGGCGGAGATCGCGGTCCTCGTGGGCTTCGTCGTCGCGGCGAGCTTCGCCTATGGCACGGAGCTGGTGCTGCTCGTGCTCGTGGCGACCGATCTGCTCGACATCGGCTCCGAGGGGGTCGGCTATCTGAACGCCGCGATCGGCGTAGGCGGGGTGCTGGCCGCCGGGCTCACGAGCCGTCTCGCGTCCAGCCGGAGCCCGGGCAAAGTCCTCACTCTCGGCATCCTGGCCTCCGGAATACCGCTCGCGGCTCTCTCGCTGACCGGCGTTCCTGCGATCGCGTATGTTCTGATGGCGGTTGTCGGGGTCGGCAGCATCGCGTTCGATGTGACGACGATGACTTTGCTCCAACGCTCGGTGGCGCGTGGCGTGATCGCCAGAGTCTTCGGCATCCTCGACTCGCTGGCGGTGGCCGGAATCCTCCTCGGTTCCTTGGCTGCGCCGCTGTTGGTCACCGTCGTCGGCCTCAAGGGGACGCTCGTTGCGGTGGGTCTCGGGGTTCCCGCTCTGGTGCTGATCGCGTCCCCGACCGTACGCCGCCTCGATCGACGCTCTGCCGAGCGGATGGACGCGCTCGCGGGCGACGTCGAGTTGCTGGGGCGCGCCGGCGTGTTCGCGGGAGCGCCCCGCCAGTCCCTCGAAGCGATCGCATCGTCCATGAGCCGCGAGCAGGTCAGAACCGGACAGGTCGTCGTGCGCGAGGGCGACCCCTCAGATGCTTTCTACGTCATCGAATCCGGCCGCCTGGAAGTATTGACCGGCGACTCGATCGTCAACGTGATGACCGATGACGACCACTTCGGCGAGATCGGGCTCGTCGAGAACATTCCCCGCACCGCCACGGTTCGCGCCGCCACGGACGCCACACTCCTCAAGATCGACGGTCGCCTGTTCCTCGATGTCGTCAACCAGGAGCCGGCGATCTCTGGCACCCTCCTCGACGGGATCGTCGGCCGCCTCGCGCGCACCCATCCGCACTACTCACTGCCCACCTCCCCCACGAAGGAGGCCACATGAGCGACGATCCGCAAGATGTTCTCGAGGAACTGGCTCGGCTCGCGGCCGAGCTCGGGCCCGCCCTGGCGCCCTCGGGCCACGAGGATCTGCTGCGGTCGACCATGTCGGCGGCCAAGAATCTGTTCGACGCGTCGGCGTGTTCGGTCGCGCTCTTGGACGAGGAGACGGACGAGCTCGTCTTCTACGTCGCGGCGGGCGCGGGCGAAGAAGACGTCGTCGGCATGCGCGTCCCCGCGGGCCGCGGGATCGCCGGTTGGGTCGTCACCTCGGGTCAGCCCCTGGCGATCGAGGACGTGACGCGCGATCCCCGCTTCGCAGCCGACGTCGCGGAAAGCACCGGCTACGTCCCCAGGTCGATCCTGGCGATGCCCCTCGAGACCGAGCGACGGATGATCGGCGTCATCGAGGTGCTCGACCGTCGTGCCGATCGCCCGGGGGCGGAGCGCGATATGGAGCTCTTGTCGTTGTTCGCGCGCCAGGTCGCGCTCGCAATCGAGAACTCGCGGGTCTTCTCGGATCTCGGTCGGGCACTGTTCGCGGCTGCCGCCGACGCGGCTCACGGCAAATCAGTCGGGCGCGCGCTGAGGCGCGCCGCCGAAGAGGCTCCCGTCCCACAAGCAGAGCTCGCCGAGCTCGCCGCGTATCTCAACGAGCTCATCAGGATGGGTCCCGAAGAGCAACGCGCCGCGACGAGCCTGTTGCGCGAGTTCGTCTCCTACCTCAAGGCGCGGGCGCGATGAAGCCGGCATGGTCGTGGCAGTTCGAGCCGGGCAAGCTACGGCCCGCCCCCATGGTCGCGCTGCCCGACCGGATCACCAAGGAGTGGGCGTGGGGGGACAGCAGCGGCGCGGGGGTCAAGGTGGCCGTCGTCGACAGCGGAATAGAGGCCGGTCACCCGGCAGTCAAGAAAGTCGCGGGGGCGGTGGCGCTCGAGTACGACTCCGACGCGGAGGACCGCGTCCGGGTGATCGAGGGACCGCACGAGGACCTCTTCGGTCACGGCACCGCGTGCGCGGGGATCATTCGAGGGCTCGCGCCGAAGGCGGAGCTCTACAGCGTCCGCGTTCTCGGCGAGCGTCTCAGCGGAAAGGGCGTCGTGTTCGCCGCGGGACTCAGGTGGGCGCTCGAGAACGACATGCAGGTTGTGAACCTGAGCCTCTCAACCGGCAAACGCGACTACTTCGACGTCTTTCACGAGATCGCCGATCTCGCGTATTTCAAGAGGGTGATGCTGGTATCCGCGGTCAACAACGTTCCCGGGCCGACCTACCCATCGGAGTACTCGTCCGTCTTCTCGGTCGCGGCGCACGAGGGAAAGGACCCGTTCAGCCTCGATTACAACCCGGCCCCGCCCGTCGAGTTCGGCGCCCCGGGGATCGACATCGAGGTCCCGTGGCTCGGCAAGAGCACGGTGTCCGCGACGGGCAACAGCTTCGCCGCGCCTCACATCGCCGGCCTCGTCGCGCGCATCCTCGGCAAGCATCCGGGGCTGACCCCCTTTCAGATGAAAACGATCCTGTGCGCACTGGCGAGCAACGCAGGACCGAAACGATCATGACGACGGCCCACACCGTGGGCTACAGGGCGGAGCAGAACGGTCCAAAGACGGCGAGTCACCTTGTGGGATGGCTCCGCCGTTGCGACAATCCTGAGGTGTCGCAAGCCTGCCCGCAGTGCGGGTTCGAGAACCTGGACCAAGGCCGCTTCTGCGCGGGCTGCGGGGCTCCCCTGGCCGAGGGTCCGTCCCCCACTCGAAAGGAACGCAAGCAAGCCACTGCCCTGTTCGCCGACGTCGTGGGTTCAACGTCCCTGGCCGAACAGCAGGATCCAGAGATCGTCCAAGCCGTCGTTGGGGCAGCCTTCGACCGTCTCGCGCTAGAGGTCGAGCGCTACGGGGGCCTGCTCGAGAAGTTCATGGGCGATGCGCTGCTCGCGGTCTTCGGGGTTCCGACCGCGCACGAAGACGACCCCGAACGCGCGGTCCGGTGCGCACTCGAGATGCTCGCCGTCCTCTCCGAGCTCAATCGCACCTTCGCTGCCGAGCGCAAGCCCCAACTCCAGATGCGCATCGGGATCGAATCCGGTGAGGTTCTCGTTGATGTGGAGCGCGCCGCCGGGTCGCGCGATCGCATGCTCACGGGAGACGCGGTCAACACGGCCGCGCGTCTCCAGCAGACCGCCGATCCACAGACCGTCGCCGTCGGCCCGTCGGTGTACGCATCGACGAAACTCGTCGTGGATTACAACGAACGACCCTTCATCATCGAGCTCAAGGGGAAGGGCGAAGCCGTGCCGACGTGGCGGGCGCTTCGTGTCAAGGCGCGTCGAGGCGGCTTGCGTGCTCCTCTGGGCCTCGAGGCGCGATTGGTGGGTCGAGACGAAGAACTGTCGGTCCTGAAGCAAACATTGCACCGTGTCGAGTCCGAAGGTCGCGCCGCGCTCGTAACCATTCTGGGGCCGGCAGGGGTGGGGAAGTCCCGGCTCACGTGGGAGCTGCAGAAGTATGTCGACGGCCTGCCACAGTCCTTCTACTGGCGGAAGGGCCGGTGCCAGAGCTACGGAGCGGTCTCCTACTCGGCGCTGGCCGAGGCCATAAAGGCTCAGTGCGAGATCATGGAGGACGATCCGCCTGGCGTCGCGGCAAAGAAGGTACGTGAGGCCGCTCGTGAGCTGTTCGGTGACGAAGATGTAGTTGGGGAGCTCGAGGCTCTGGTCGGAACCGGTGCGCAGGAAAGCTTCGCGCGCGAACGTCTGTTCGAGACGTGGCGGCGTTTCCTCGAGAAGATGGCGAGCCGGCATCCGCTGGTGCTCGTCTTCGAGGACATCCACTGGGCCGACGAAGGTTTGCTCGACTTCATCAACCACATGGCGATGTGGTCGCAAGGCCCCGTCCTCATGCTCACGCTCGCGCGGCCCGAGCTGCTCGATCTTCGTCCGGCCTGGGGTGGAGGGATCCGCAACTACTCCGCGATCTACCTCGATCCTCTGTCCCGGGCGGAGAACGAGGCGATGCTCGACGATCTCCTCTCGGTCTCGCTCCCCGGTGGGCTGAAGGACCTGATCGTCGAACGGAGCGAGGGCAATCCGCTGTACACGGAGGAGATCGTCCGGATGTTCATCGACCGCGGCATCCTTCGGGGGACGGAGGCCGCACGCTGGGAGCTGGCGGCAGCGGTCGAGACGATCGACGTGCCGCGGTCGATCCACGCGCTCATCGCGGCACGGGTCGACGGATTGCCGTCCGAGGAGAAGGAGATGCTCCAGGACTGTGCCGTGGTGGGCCGCATCTTCTGGAGCGGTGCCTCTGCCGCGCTGGCGCACAGATCGTCGACGGAAGCCCTCGAGATCTTGGGTCGCCTTAGCATCAAGGAGGTAGTCATCCCGCGCGAGCCGCCGGCTTTCTCCGACGAGCGCGAGTATTCCTTTCGGCACGCTTTGATTCGCGACGTCGCCTACGACTCGCTCCCCAAATCGCTGAGGGCCGAGAAGCACTCCGAAGTTGCGCGCTGGGCCGAGGCCAGGGCAGGCGAGCGGTCGGAAGAGCTGGCCGAGCTCATCGCATCGCACTACGTCGAGGCGTTGAACTACATGGAGGAGATGGGCGGGCGCTCAGATCCCCTGCGCGACCTCGAGATCAAGGTCTGTCATTGGGCCCAAACGGCCGGTCGCCGCGCCCGGAATCTCAATCAGGGTAGACAAGCGACCCGCTGGTTCAAGGAAGCGATCGCCCACGCCGCTGCCGCGGAGCTGTCGGACGAATCAATGGCATCGTTGTGGGAGTCCTACGCGCGTGCGGCATGGGGCGTCGCTCCCATGGACGAGACCGCAGAGGCTTTCTCCGCGGCTCGCTCTTGTTACGAGAAGCTTGGACGAGGAGCCGACATCGGCAGGGTCGATACGGAGCTCGGCATCATCTCGTTCCATCGCGGACGCGATATGGAAGTAGTGCCTTTTCTCGAGAGTGCTCTGGGACTGCTCGAGCCCCTGGGGGACTCGAAGGCC
>JBOGXF010000041.1:0-28328 GCA_050694275.1 Actinomycetota bacterium
AACCGCGTCGATCGTCTCACCGGCGCCCTCTGCCGCCGTCGTCGTCTTGACGAGGACTTCGCGCACCTTGCGGGCGAGGTCGGGCGAGAGCACCCCGAGCAAGAGCTGCTCGATCCCGTCGCCGTCCGACGCCGCCGTCAGTCGGTTGAGGGTGCGAAGCTCTGCCGCGCTCAATTTGTTGTCGATGCGGACGCCGGCGATCTTGATCTTTCGCTCCGAGATGCGCTTGCCGGCGACCTCGGTCAACCGCTCGGCCTCGGGCGCCGGGCGCCCGAACTGCGCTTGGGCGGCGAGAACGTCCGCCTGTCTGTCTCGATCCTCCAGCCACCCCGCGATAGCCATTCCGATGGCCGAGAAGCTCATGAGGCTGACGCCGATTGTCGCGGCCACGAGAGTCCGGGCGAGGCGCACGCGCGTCACGCGATCACGTCTCACCGCCGCCGCAGTCTTCACCTCGTTGACGCGCTCGATGAGCGCCGCCTCCTCCGTTCGGACGTCGCTCTCGACCTCGGCGAGCAGGCGGTTGGCCGCGTCGACCTCGCCCGCGCGCATCAGCGTCGCGGAGAAGCTGAGCTTGTCGTCGACGACCGCCTTTGTCCGGCGCGAGAAACGACGCGCCGAGGTCGCCAGCTCGAAGCCGGCGTCCTCGTCGTCGTGCTCGTGCACCAAGAGGTCGGCGAGCGCGCGACGGAACTCCCTGAGGTCATCTCTGAAACCCATCACACTGACGGTTCGACCTCGGCGGGCGCTCCCCTGCCCCTTTTTGCGCAATTCGCGGTCATTTACAGGGCGGAAGGGCCCGGGGGCCGGGGCGGGGCCGGCGGATAGACTGCCCTTCGATGGCTCAGGAGAAGGTGCCGCTCGACCCCTCCGGCGCGGCCGGCGAGGCCGAGGCCGGCGCCGCCACCCGCCCGGCCCAAGAGCGAAGCGACGATCTGCGAGCTCGCAAGGAGCAGGCGCACCTCGCCGGCGGCACCGATGCCATACAGCGACAGCACGACCGGGGGAAGCTCACCGCGCGCGAGCGCATCGAGACCCTCCTCGACCAAGACTCGTTTGTCGAGACCGACATGCTCATGCGTCACCGAAGCCACGGATTCGGGATCGAGGACAGACGGCCCTATTCGGACGCGGTCGTCACCGGATGGGGGACGATCGACGGCCGCAAAGTGTTCGTCTTCGCCCAGGACTTCACCGTGTTCGGGGGATCGCTCGGTGAGGTCATGGGCGAGAAGATCTGCAAGATCATGGATCTTGCGCTCGAGACGGGAGCGCCGGTCATCGGGCTGAACGATTCCGGCGGCGCGCGCATCCAGGAAGGCGCGGCGTCGCTTGCGGGTTACGGCTACATCTTCGACCGGAACGTTCGCTCGTCGGGAGTCGTTCCGCAGATCTCAGCGATCATGGGTCCCTGTGCCGGAGGTGCCGTCTACTCTCCCGCGATGACCGACTTCACCTTCATGGTGTCCGAGACATCGCACATGTTCATCACCGGTCCCGACGTCATCAAGGCGGTGACCGGCGAGGAAGTCAGTCAGGAGGAGCTCGGGGGCGCGATGAGCCATGCTTCGAGATCGGGCGTCGCGCACTTCGTTGCGGGTGACGACGAAGACTGTCTGAAACAGGTCCGGTATCTCATGAGCTTCATCCCGTCGAACAACTTCGAGTCGCCTCCTTACTTCCCGCCGACCGACGATCCCATGCGCTCGTGCGACGACCTCATCGAGTTGATGCCCGACAGCCCGAACAAGCCCTACGACATGCATCAGGTGATTGCGTCGATCTTCGACGATGGCGAGTTCCTCGAGGTCCACGCGCACTGGGCGCAGAACATCCTGTGTGGATTCGCTCGCCTCGCCGGTCATCCGGTGGGAATCGTTGCCAATCAGCCCCAGGTGCTGGCGGGCACTCTAGACATCACGTCGTCGACCAAAGCTGCTCGCTTCGTGCGTTTCTGCGATGCCTTCAACATCCCCCTCGTCGCGTTCGTAGACGTGCCCGGTTTCCTTCCCGGGACCGAGCAGGAATACAGCGGAATCATTCGCCACGGCGCCAAGCTCCTCTACGCGTTCAGTGAGTCCACGGTGCCGCGGATGACGGTCATCACGCGCAAGGCCTACGGTGGCGCCTACGTCGTCATGAACTCGAAACACATCCGCGCAGATGTGAGCTTCGCGTGGCCCTCTGCCGAGATTGCCGTCATGGGGGCCGAGGGTGCCGTGAACATCATCCACAGGCGCGAGATCGCCTCCGCCGAAGATCCCGAAACAAAGCGAGACGAATTGATCGAAGATTATTCGTCCAAGTTCTCCAATCCCTTCATCGCCGCAGAACGCGGATATGTCGATGACGTCATCGAGCCGCAAGACACGCGCCGAAAGCTCGTGCAGTCGCTCGAGATGTTGCGTTCGAAGCGAGAGACGATCCCCCAGCGCAAGCACGGGAACATCCCCCTGTGACGCGCCGGCGCAATCACCTCGAGGTTGTCTCGATCGACGGCAACCCGACCGAAGTGGAGCGGGCGGCCATCGTCGAGGCGCTCGAACGGCTGGTCGAAAGCGAGCGGGGGGCACGATCCGCCTCGGTGTGGCTTCGAGCCGGACGGGCGCAGGGGCGCCGGCTGGGCATGTACGACTACCGGGACAGGTTCAGCCCCGAGGAAGCGTGGAGGTTATCGGCCCGGTTCCCGCCGGGGGGCCGTGAATACCCCGGCCTCAACGGTCGCGGCGACGCCAAGTAAAACTCAGCGACGGGAGCGACGCGTCCTCCGCAGCGCCGACTCCATGCCCTTGGTCGACGCCGGATCATCGGCGATGCGACTCCACACCCGTTCGGAGTCGGGCCACCGGGACAGGTCAATCGCCGCGAGCGGATTGGTCGCGGTCTGCTGCGTCGTCGTGATCTTGCGCGCCAGTCGCTTGGGCCGGCGCAGCACGAGCAGGGCGGACGACACCGGCCGCTCGCGGCCATCGGACGGGCGGTTTCGGACCTTGCCCCTGACCACCATCGTGGTCGAGCCCCCGCCGTCGAGGTTGAGGGCCCACCGTGCGCCCTGGGACTTGAAGAACCGGGCGAACGCACGCAGGCTCATCCCGACGCTGTAGCGGCGTTGCCTGCCGTCGACGGTCACGAGCAGGACGCGGCCGTCGCGCGTCGTCCCGATCCCGGTGCGTGGATTGCGTCGAAAGAACGGGTGAGAGGACCAGCCGACCATGATCCGGCCTCGCTCGATGAGAGTGGGGTTTCCACCCACCGTCTCGAGCACGCCACGCCAGCCGAGCGACCACATCAGACGGAGCCGCTGCCCCGCCTCGAGGGAGGAGATCGCCGGGGCCCGACGAGAACGGCGAGGGGTTGCGATGACCGTCCCGCCGCTGCGGGTCATCCGACGGACGCCGCAGCGAACCTTGTCGACCTCGTATGAGGCTTGGACCCATTCGCCCTCTTCCGACAAGCCAACGGTCCCCTTGCGAAAAAGACGCGCCGAGCATGCGCGCCTGGGGGGAAGCTCTAATCCCCCGGCCCTGGGGGTGTACAGCGCGACTTGATTCAGCGCCGGGCGGCCGTTGTTGACCCGCTTCACCTGGTGATCGAGGCCGATGGAGGCCTTGACCGCGCGCACCGCGACCTTGGGATGGCCCACGTAGGTGGACGACTCGTCACTTGAGACCGCGAAGTTTCGTCCCCACGTGAGCGGCGTCTGGGCGATCTGGCCGCCGTTGGCGAAGGTCATCACCGGCCGACCCGAGGGCCTGGCGTAGTCGCCGTTGATCCCGGCGATCGCGCCGTACCGGCGGGCCATCGACGAAGTGCGCTCGAACCCGGGAAGCTCATTGGTCCCGAGCGCGACCCCGAGAGCGGGGCGCTTCGACAGCTTCACCGACACGACCCTGATCTTCTGGCGGGGCTTGGTCCGCTTGATGACCTTGTAGGTGACCCCCCTGGCGATCCGCCGCGTCGTGACGCGCTGGCCGGCCTCGGCTCGCGGAATCACCGCAGCAACGAGGGCGAGGACCAGCAGGACGACTGCGACGCGAGAACGAGTGACCCCCATGCTGATCTATCGGTTCGGGGCCCGCGATTTTTTAGCGAGAGAACCGAAGTTACCGGCGATCGACGCGCCGAGCCGCGTCGCGCAACTCGGGGTCGAGCGAAATGCCACGATCGCGCAGGTACCACGCGAGGCCCCCGGTCGAGCCCGGGTCGCTCGCGACGCGCCTCCACACCGACGCCGACGACACCGTGGTCGGGGGTGGCGTAACCACCGAGTCCTGCCCTTCCTCCGTCTCACCCGGGTCGGCTCCGCGGAGGACGAGCAGGGCGGAAGACACCGGGCGCTCGCTCCCGTCCGACGGCCGGCCCTTCACGTTTCCGTTGACGACCATGGTCGTGGATCCGCCCCCGTCGAGGTTGAGGGCGACGTCGGCCCCCAGCGACACGAACACCTCGGCGAGCTCCCTCAGGGTCATGCCGACGCTGTAATCGGGTTGCCGCCCGTCGACCGTCACGAGCAGGACTTTGCCGGTGTCGGCGTCGTAGCCGACGCCGGTGCGCGGATGACGCCGGAAGAACCAGCCCGTCCCGGTGACGTTCCGGGTAGCGATCTGGGAGTCCTCGACCACGGTCGGGTTGCCGCCGAGCGAGTCGAGCACGCCGTGCCAGTATGCGAGCGTCTTGTCGAACTGCTTGGTGGCGAACGACCACCCGAGCGAGACCTGCTCGCCCTCGAGCAGCGAGTTCACCACCGTCGCCTTGGTCCCCACCAAAGGCGTGGACATAACCGATCCCCCCTGGCGCCACAGCGGCTTGTCGCGGCAGACGACCCTGTCGACCACGTGCATCGCCTCGACGCCGGGCTGGGTCTCGCTCATACGCGGCGGCTCCTGCGCGTACAAACGCGCCGAGCATGCATCGGACGGAGGCTTCTCTTCCCACGCGCCCGCCATCTTGAACGCCGCGAGCTCCTTGGAGCCCGGCGCGCCGGCGTTGACGCGCGACAGGACGTGGGTCGCCTGTGAGTCGGGCTCGTACGCCCATGCGGACACCTCGGGATGACCGACGTAGACGTTCGTCTCGGCGACATCGACCGCGAAGTTGCGCCCCCACGCGAGCGGCGTCTGCACCAGCGCGCCGTCCTCGGCGAAGGCGTGCACGGGGCGGCCGGTCGAACGCGCGTAGTCCCCGTTGATCGCCACGAGTGCGTCGTGCCGCACGGCCATCGACGAGGTCCTCTCGAACCCCGGCACCTTGTCCTGCGCCAGGGCGACGTCCATCGGAGCCGCTTTCGCGAGCTTGACCGAGACGATCCGGATCCGAAACGGCCCCGACCGGTCGCGGATTACGGTGAGCTTCACGCCGGGGGCGAGGGTGCGGGTGCGGATTCGCTGGCGGGCCGCGGCCCCGGGCTCGGCCAGGGTCGCGAGCAGGGAAAGGGCGAGCCCCATCGCCACCAGCGTCGAAAGGATCGATCGATGCCGCGTCATCGAGCCAGCAGGCTACCGAGTCCCGCGCCGTCTCTCAAGCAATCCTGGCCCCCCGGTGCCGAGTGGTCTATGAGTGGGCCTAAAACCGACCTATCGACCACTCATCAGTTCGTGGGAGGGCCTACGTCGAAGATGCTCCCGGATGGTCTCGACCACGTACTCCGGGTCGTAACGGACCTGGGCCCAGGTAAACCGAAGGACGATCCAGCCGAGGGCCGCTGCTTCGTTGTCGCGGCGCCGGTCTCGATCGAACGCGGCGCGGTCCCCGTGCCATGAGAAGGAATCGGCCTCGATCCCGATCAGCCGGTCGGGATAGGCGAGGTCAAACCGAATCGGCCCGCTGGCGAGTATCAGCGGGTGCTGACGCACCGGGAGCGGCAGACGGGCCAGCTCGATCAGACGATAGAGGTCAGTTTCCAGGTCGCTGTCGGTAGGGGCCAGTCCCGGCGTGCGCTCCTGAAGGTGAGACCGAAGGATCGCAATGCCTCGTCGCCCACGCGTCCAGGTCTGGTCGTGGTAAAGCCACATTATGCCGAGCGTCGACCTCTCCTCTCGGAGCACCTGATCGAGAGCCCGCTCAGCCCGGAAATGGCCTTGGCCAAACAGATCCATCAGTGTTCGAGGAATGGATGTGACCGGCAGAGGGCCGACCTGCTCGATCTCCCCGAGGAGGAACCGATCGCACCGGTGGATCTTCAAGTCGAGATCGTGGGCGCGCAGCCGAGCGACGGTTGAGAACTCGACCGGGGCGTTGTCGAAACCTCGGAAGTCATGCGCACGAGCCGCGGCTCTGAAGGAGAGGGTCGATCCGCCACCCAAGTAGAGAACTCCGGCCATGGCGTCTTGGTGCCAGGAGCTTGGGGTTCCCACGATCCGATAGACCCGGGGCAGGACGCGCGCCCATCTTCCTGTTCGTACGCGCGTGCGAATCATGTCCCGGGTTAGACCCGCCGCCCTGGCCTGGGCATGACCGATTAGACCGAACTGGTCCTCGGCCATACGCAGACACAGGAGGTCGGCTCGATGCAACGATGGGCGCGCCATTGAGAGCAGATCAACATGACTGACTCCGGCGCGCTGTGACGCTCATCACACTCGCGAAGCAAGAATCGAGTGGTCTATGAGTGAGTCAAGAACCGACTCATCGACCACTCGGCGAGGAGTAGTCGTAGAAGCCGCGGCCCGATTTGCGACCGAGGTAGCCGGCCCTCACCATGTGCTCCAGCAGGGGGGCCGGGGCGTAGCGCCGCTCGCGGAACTCCTCGTGGAGCGAGGTCAGGATCGCATGCGTGACGTCGAGCCCGACGATGTCCATGAGCTCGAACGGCCCCATCGGGTGCCCGCATCCGAGCTTCATCGCGGCGTCGATGTCCTCGGGTGTCGAGTACCCCTGCTCGTGCATGCGGACGGCGTCGTTCAGATAGGGAAACAGCAGGAAATTGACGATGAAGCCGGCCCGGTCGCGGCATCTCACCGGTGTCTTGCCCACCGACCCCACCCACGCGAGCGCCCGCTGCTCCACTTCGGGCACGGTTGCCACGGTGCGCACGACCTCGACGAGCCGCATGATCTGGGCCGGATTGAAGAAGTGCAGTCCGAGAACCTTGTCGGGCCGGGCCGTGGCGGCGGCGAGGTCGACGACCGGCAACGACGACGTCGTCGTCGCGAGAATCGCCTCCGGCTTCACCGACGCGTCGAGCTCCCTGAAGATATCGGTCTTTACCGAGAGCTCTTCGGCGACGGCCTCGACGACGAGGTCGCATTCGGCGAGATCGCCGAACTCGAGCGATGTCGTGATGCGCTCGAGCGCGAGATCGGCCTCGGCCTCCGTAAGCTTGCCGCGTTCGACCGCTTTGTCGAGGCTCTTGGTTACCGCGCCCTTGGCCCTCTTGATCGACGCCTCGCTGCGTCCCCGCAGAATGACGTCGTTGCCCGCCTTGGCCAGGACCTCGGCGATGCCCGCGGCCATCACTCCCGTCCCCACCACGCCGACCGTGGTGATATCCGAGGACGCCATGCCCGCGTGGTCGGGAGAGGAATCAACGATCTTGGGGGACTCCGGCGCCTGGTACCGATAGAACCCGCGCCCGGTCTTGCGACCGAGGTATCCGGCCACCATGTACTGCTTTAGCAGGGGCGCCGGCGCGTCCTGGGTGTCCCGGAACTGCCGCCACAGCGCCTCGCAGATCTCGTAGCCCGAATCGAGCCCGATGAGATCGAGCAACGCCAGGGGGCCCATCGGATGCCCGCAGCCGAACTGCATGGCCGCGTCGATGTCCTCTCGCGTCGCGAAGCCCTGCTCGAGCATCCGCACGGACGAGTTGAGATACGGGAACAGCAGGAGATTGGCGATGAAGCCGGCCCGATCCCTACACGCGACCGAGCTCTTATCGAGCGCTTCCGCGAACGCGCGCGCCGACTCGATCACCGGCTCCTCGGTCGCGACGGTGTGGACGAGCTCGACGAGCTTCATCACCTGCGCCGGGTTGAAGAAGTGAAATCCGATCACGCGCGCCGGACGCTTGGTGGCTACGGCCATATCGATCACGGGAAGCGAGGACGTGTTGGTCGCAAGGATCGCTTCCGGCCGAAGCGTGTCGTCGAGCCGGCTGAAGACTTCCTTCTTGAGATCGAGGTGTTCGGGCACGGCCTCGAACACGAGATCGCAGTCCCCGAGAGCGGCGAGATCCGTGGTCGACGAGATGCGTCCGAGCAGCGCGTCCGCGTCGGACCGCTCGAGCTTGCCGCGCTCGACCGCGCGTTCGACGCTGCGGTTGATGCGCTCGAGGCCCGCGGCGACCGCCTCGTCGGAGATCTCCGAGAAGATCACATCGAAGCCGGCCCGCGCGGTGACCTCACAGATGCCCGATCCCATGGTTCCACAGCCGACGACGCCAACCTTCCCTATCTCCATGTGCGCCCAGCATACGATTGAGTCGCTATGGAACGCGGCGAGAAGGACCGCGCCTGGATATTCAGGACCTATGCCGGATACGCCTCGCCGGCGACGACCAATGCGCGCTTCAAGGCGAACCTGGCGAAGGGGCAGACCGGGCTGTCCGTCGCGTTCGATCTTCCCACCCAGACTGGTTACGACTCCGACCACGAGATGTCACGCGGCGAGGTCGGCAAGGTCGGGGTTCCGATCTCACACCTGGGCGACATGCGAGAAGTATTCGACGGTATCCCGCTCGGCGAGATGAACACGTCGATGACCATCAACGCGACCGCGGTATGGCTGCTCGCGCTCTACGTCGCGGTTGCCGACGACCAGGGGGCCGAGCGATCGGCCCTTGCCGGCACGACCCAAAACGACATCCTCAAGGAATACCTGTCGCGCGGAACGTACGTGTTCCCGCCCGAGGCTTCGATCCGGCTGACTACCGATCTCATCTCGTGGACGCTTCACGAAGCCCCCAAATGGAACCCGATCAACGTCTGCAGCTATCACCTGCAGGAGGCGGGAGCCGATCCGGTGCTCGAGGTGTCGTTCGCGCTCGCCAACGCGATCTGCGTCCTCGACGCGGTCAAGGCGACCGGACGAGTATCCGATGCCGACTTCCCGCGCCTCGTGGGACGGATCTCGTTCTTCTGCAACGCGGGTATCCGCTTTATCGAGGAGACCTGCAAGATGCGCGCCTTTACCCGCTTGTGGGATCGCATCACCGCCGAGCGCTACGGGGTAGACGATCCCAAGTTCCGGCGTTTCCGCTACGGGGTGCAAGTCAACTCGCTGGGCTTGACCTCTACGCAACCAGAGAACAACGTCTACCGGATCCTGCTCGAGATGCTCGCGGTAACCCAATCGAAAGAGGCCCGGGCGCGCGCCGTGCAGCTCCCCGCGTGGAACGAGGCGCTCGGCCTCCCGCGCGCATGGGATCAGCAGTGGTCCCTTAGAGCACAGCAGATCCTTGCTTACGAGACCGACCTGCTCGAGTACGACGACGTCTTCGAAGGGTCCAAGGCCATCGAGGCGAGGACCGACGAGATCGCCGCCGAGGCATGGGACGAGCTCAACCGGGTTCTCGATGCCGGAGGATCGGTCGAGGCGCTCAACTACATGAAGGAACGGCTCGTGGCGGCGCACGCGGAGCACCGACGGAGAATCGAATCCGGCGACGACATCGTGGTCGGACTCAATCGCTACCAGGAGACCGAGCCGTCGCCCCTCGTTCGGGGGCTCGACGAGATGGCGTTCGAGCGCGTCGATCCGGCGACCGAGGCCGCGCACATCGAGAATCTCGAACGCTGGAGATCAACGCGTGACCACAGCGCGGTGAGTAAGGCAATCGAGAGGCTGAAGAAAGACGCACGTAGTGATGCCAATCTCCTGCCCCCATCCATCGACGCGGCCCAGGCCGGCGTCACCACGGGCGAATGGGCCGATGCCCTGCGGGACGTCTTCGGCGAGTACCGCGCCCCGACCGGCATCGGCGCACGCGTCGCCGGCCCCCAGCCCGCCGGCATCGAGTCTGCCCGCGGCAAGGTAAAGGCGGCCGCCGGCCGCATCGGCGCACAGAGACTCCGCATGCTCGTCGCCAAGCCCGGGCTCGATGGTCACAGCAACGCCGCGGAGCAGGTCGCTCTCAGGGCGCGCGATTGTGGCTTCGAGGTCGTCTACCAGGGCATCCGTCTGACTCCCGAGCAGATCGCGCGCGCCGCAGCCGATGAAGACGTCCACGTCGTCGGGCTGTCGATCCTGTCGGGCGCGCACGGGCTCTTGGTGCCGGACATCCTCGAGCTCCTGAAATCGAACGGGGTTGATCCCGCGCGCGTCCCCGTGATCGTCGGCGGAGTGATCCCCGACGAGGACGCCGCCAAGCTAAAAGAGCTCGGTGTCGCCGCGGTCTACACGCCGAGGGATTTCGATCTCACCCGGATGATGGCCGAGATCGCCGACCTCATCGGCCGCTGAGCCCTACCTTGTCGCGTTTGACCACCGCTGCGGTGGCTAATGGCAACAAGATCGTCGTCAGCGGACCGAGTGCGCGATGCGCAGCGCTCGTTTCAAGCTGAGGTCCGATTCGAGACGCAGGCTCACCCCATCGCGCTCCCACAGCAGGACATTGGCCGCGAGCCGCACGGTGTCGGCGCGCACCTCTCCGTCGGGGGCGACGAAGTAGACCTCGTGCGGGGCACCAGTGATCCAGAAGCCGGGCGCGCCGGCGACCTCGACCGGGCGTACGCGTCCCCCTTCGAACGGCACCCTCTTGATGAGGTCCTGCCCGATGTCCGCCCGGAACTGCATCAGGAGCGCCCCGAGCCCGGTCTCGTCGGCGGCCGGGAGGTTCTCATCGGCTTGGTAGGTGAACGACACCCGGCCCCCCTCGACGTCGTCGGAGAAGAAGACGGCGTCGGGTGTGCCCAGCGAAGTCGATGTTGGGACGCCCACAGAAAAGTCGGCTTGGGCGCGCCCCTCCGCGAGAGACACCGCGTCGCCGAGGTTGAGCTCGGCGGGAGTGGTGGGCTCGGGGGCCGGGCCGCGTTCCTCTTCGACCACAATGGCCACTCCGCCGATTCCGAGCAGATCTGCGACCGCGCGTCGTGCCGCCGGCGAAGCGAACAGCGTGCCCGCGACGAGCACGACGATCACCGCAGCGGCGAACGCGACCCGGCGCCACGTCGGAGACCACGACACCCGACGCCGGGCCGGTGCCGTGTCGATCCGGGCCCGAACTGCTGCGGCGAGATCGGGGGTCTCCGGATACCGGACGTGCGCGCCCACCTCCGCGAGGGCGGCGCCCAGCTCGATGTCGGAAAGGTTCCGCAGCCGTTCGTTCATTGCTCTGTCGCCTCCGCCCGCTCGCTGAGGATCGATCGAAGCCGCGCGAGGGCGCGGGACAGGCGCGACTTGACCGTCCCCCGAGCGCATCCGAGAGCCTCGGCCATCTCGGCTTCGGTGAGATCGAAGAAGTAGCGGTACGCGATGACCAGCCGGTCGGCCTCGCCGAGCCGGGCGAGCGCGTCGAGGAGCTCGGCTGCGTCCTCGCCGGCGAGGGCCGCCGCCTCGGGAGATGGGGCCGCATCCCCCGAGCGGCGGTCCTCGGCAACTCGGAGCGCGAGCCCGGCCCGCCGAGACGC
This sequence comes from Actinomycetota bacterium, assembly GCA_050694275.1. GTDB lineage: Bacteria > Actinomycetota > CADDZG01 > CADDZG01 > WHSQ01 > JBOGXF01. The sequence goes on from JBOGXF010000041.1 coordinate 11,565, forward strand.
GGATCGCAGCCGGTTGCGAGCCTCGTTGGCCACGATCGCGAGCAGCCACGGCCGAAAGGCCGCGCCCCTCCGGAACCGATGGAGGGCTTGGTACGCCTTCACGAAAGCCTCCTGACAGGCGTCCTCGGCCTCGCCCGTGCTGCCTCCGACGAGATACGCGGTGCGGTAGGCAACGTCCTGATGACGCTGCACGAGTTGTTCGTAGGCATCGACATCGCCACTCTTGGCTCGGGCTACGAGCTCTTCGTCCTCCAGTGGGCGGCCCTCCACGGAGACTTTCCGTCGCTCCTATTACACCGGGGTTCGGGCCGAGGTTCCCGCGGCAGGAGCCGGGCCCTACCCGGCGAATCCCTGTCTGAGACAGGCAAACCAGCTAAAACCGGGAGGATCGACCCGTGCGAAGGCTCTCACTCATATTTGCGGTAGCGCTCATCGCGGGGCTGCTCGGCTCCGCGCAGGCCTCGACTCTCATCGACGGAGGAGCCCCCGACGGACCCACCGGTGGGGGGATCACGTCGGACAACGTCGAGTGGATCGCGCACATCCCGCTGTCCGTCGACGGGGTCGGGGGCCGGGTTGTCGGCGATTACTTCTATACGAATGACCAGCACAAGATCATGATCTTCGACATCTCCGACCCGGTCAGCCCACAGCTCACCGGGACCGTGCCGATGCCCCAGGAGTGGCTGTTTAGCCGCGAGGACATCGACACCAACGGCAAGATCATGATCATCCCGAACACCGCGGGGGCCGGGAGCGTCCCGCCCGACGGCCTCGGAACCCTCTACGTCATCGACGTCGAGGACAAGACCAACCCAGTCATCATTGGGAAGGCGCCGGGCGGTCAGCACACGCAGTCGTGCGTGCTCGACTGCAAGTGGGCGTGGGGGTCCGACGGCGCGATTCACGACCTCCGCAATCCCGCCAAGCCGAAGCTCATGAAGCAGAAGTGGGGCGACGGCATGCCGGCCCAGGGCGGCCACGACGTCGAAGAGGTCGCGCCCGGACTGGTCCTCACCGCGACGCAGCCGATGATGCTGCTCGACGCCCGTAAGGACCCGCTGCGTCCGAAGCTGCTCGCACAAGGGGGCAACGAGGACTTCCGCTTCATCCACAGCGTGCGCTGGTCGCGCAACACCAAGGACAAGATCATCGTGGCCGGCGGCGAGACCAACTTCAAACCGCGCTGCAACGAGACGAACGGCGCTTTCATGACGTGGGACGCGTCCAACTGGAAGAAGACGCGCAGCTTCAAGATGATCGACGAGTACCGGATGGTGAACGGCACCTACGCGGACGGCAGTCCGGCCGTGAATCAGGCCGGGTGCTCGTCGCACTGGCTCGAGCCGCACCCGAAGTTCCGCAACGGCGGGATCGTCGCGGTCGCGTTCTTCGAGCACGGCACGCGCTTCATCGACGTCTCGTCCAAGGGAAAGATCAAGGAGATTGGTTACTTCATGCCGTGGGCCGGGTCGACCGGCGCGGCCTACTGGGTGACCAACGAGATCGTCTACGCGGTCGACTACAACCGGGGCATCGACATCCTGAGGTTCACGGGCAAGAAGTAGCAACAAGGGGGGCTGAAACATATGAAGAAGTTCGCAGCGGTCGCGCTGGCGGCCGGACTCTTGGCGGGTCTCGTCACCGCGGCCGATGCGGCCAAGCCGAAGACGGTGTGGGAGGACGACACCGGCGACGCCGACAACGCCCAGGGGCTCGGCTACTCGATCCCGGGCGGCTTCGATCTCGTGAGCGGCGAGATCGTCAAGGTCAAGAAGAACCTCGAGTTCACCGCGGTGCACGCCGACATGCCGCCTACCGGGACGCTACCGGAAGCCGTCCGCTTCTTGTGGTCATTCTCGGTTGGCGACACGACCTACCGACTGACGGTCAAGAGCGCCGACATCGGCAAACCAGACGTCAGCCAGGGCCAGACGACAGAGCGCGTCGGCCGCGTCGACCTCATGGGTCACTTCCGCCTGGAAGGCGAGTGTGGCACGACCAGCATGGGAATCAACTTCATCAACTGCAAACCGCTCGAGTACCTCGAGGGCACCTGGGATCCCGCCAGCGCGTCGTTCACCGTGATCGTCCCCCTCAAGTCGATCAAGGCCAAGCCGGGATCGATCATCGGCCCCGGAGCGGGTGACGCGATAGCGATCTGCGATGCACAGGTTGTTTGGGTCAGTCACTACGCCGAGCGCTCGCTGTCCCCGACCACTTGTATCGACACCGCCATCCAGACGGGCACCTACAAGGTGCCGAAGAAGTAGCGCGCGAAGGAGTGATCGATATGAAGAAGCTCGCGGCGCTGGTGCTGGCGGCCGGACTCGTGGCGGGGCTCGTCACCGCGGCCGAGGCGGCCAAGCCGAAAGCTGTGTGGGAGGACGAGACCGGCGACGCCGACAACGCCCAGGGGCTCGGCATGTCGATCCCGGGCGGATTCGATCTCGTCGAGGGGCAAATCGCCAAGGTCAAGAAGAACCTCGAGTTCACCGCGGTGCACGCCGACATGCCTCCCGGTGGAACTCTGCCCGAAGGATTTCGGTTCCTGTGGTCGTTCTCGGTCGGGGACGAGACCTACCGGCTGACCGCGAAAACCGCCGACATCGGGAAGCCGGACATTCCTCAGGGGCAAACCACCGAGAGAGTCGGGCGGGTCGACCTGATGGGACACTTCCGTCTGGAGGGAGAGTGCAGCACCACGTCTGCCGGGGTCAGCTTCATCAACTGCGTGCCGCTCGAGTATCTCGACGGCAGCTTCGATCCCGAGAACGCCTCGCTGACCGTGATCGTGCCGCTCAAGTCGATCAAGGCGAAGGTGGGCTCGACCATCGGGCCCGGGGCCGGTGACGCCAATGCGATTTGCAACGCTCAGGTGTGCTGGGTAAGTCACGCGGCGGAACGGTCGTCGGGGAACACGGTCATCGACGCGGCAGTGATGGATGGCAGCTACAAGGTTCCCAAGAAATAAAGCGCTCGATACTCTCGTAGCATGACGGGGGCCCGTTCCGGGCCCCCGTTTCGCGTGAAAGGTAGGGAACGATGGCGTTCAAGATCGGCGTGGGTCTGTTCACCGGTCAGATCCCCAGGGGCAGCGACCGCACCTTCCACCAGGATTACCGGGACACGATCGAGCTCGCACGGCTCGCCGAACAGGTCGGTCTCGACGGCGCGTGGGTGTCCGAGCATCATGGTTCGGAGGACGGCTATCTCCCTTCGCTGTTGCCTCTCCTTGCGGCCGTGGCCGCCGTCACCGAGAGGATCGAGCTCGGCACCGGGGTCGTCCTCGCCCCTTTCCACGACCCGATCCGGCTGGCCGAGGACTTCGCGGTCGTCGACCAGATCGCAGGCGGACGGCTCATCTGCGGGCTCGGGATTGGGTGGCGCGACGAGGAGTTCCGCGCGTTCAACATCGACACGTCGTCGCGCGTCCGCCGCCTGATCGAGATCACCGAGGTTCTCAGGCTCTCCTGGAACGACGCCCGCTTCGACTACCAGGGCAGGTACTACTCGTACGAAGGGGTTGCGGTCACGCCCAAGCCGGCGCGCGTGCCTCCGATCCTGATCGGGGGCTTCGTCGACGACGCGATCCGGCGGGCGGGTCGTATCGGCGACGGCTACCTCTCGTCGCGCGTCCCACCAGAACGCGTCGAACAAGCACTGAGGATGGCGGCGGACGCGCGCGCCGAAGCGGGCAAGAGGGGTCCTCCGATCGTCGGGGTGCTGCAGAACGCATTCGTCACCGACGATCCCGAACGGGACTGGCCGCTGGTCCGGGACGGCGCCGGCCACCAGATCGGTGTGTACGCGGGATGGCGAGCGGGAACCGACGTCCCCGGCATTCCGCTCGAGGTCATGCCCCCGGACGAGGACACCCTCAAGAGCGCGACCGCTTATGGCACCCCCGAGCAAGTCATCGAGTATCTCGCTCCCCTGGTCGACATCCTTTCTCGCTATCCGGAATCCCATCTCGTCTTGCGCCTTCACTATCCAGGCATGGGTGTCGAACCGGCAGCGCGCGGGGTCGAGCTGCTCGGTAAGGAGGTCGCCCCCGCTCTAAGAGAACGCGCCGGAGATCGGTGACTGGTAGCAGCGCGGCAGGTATCTTCAGCCACGCGATGGAGGGGCCGTGGCGAAGATAAGAGGGGCCATTCTGGCCGCCGGACGCGGCGTCAGGATGGGAGGGGCGCGCCCGAAGACGCTCCTTCCGGTAGCCGAGAACGAGTCCCTTCTCTTCTACCTGCTCAAGGGACTCAAAAAGAGCGGCGTCGACGATCTCATCGTCGTCACCGGTTACGGGCCCGGCGAGATCGGCGAGTACGTCGCCGAGCATTGGGGCGAGGAAAACCTGCAGCTCGTCTTCAACGCACGCTACGCATCCTTCGGCAACTTCCACTCGGTGCGTATGGCGCTCGACCAGTCGCCCGGTGTCGACCTGCTGGTCGTCAATTCCGACATCGTCGTCCCTCCGGATGTCTTCACCCGCGTTCTCGACACGGCGGGAGATCTCGTCATAGCGGTGGAGAGACGCTACGGGCTCGACGAAGAGGACATGAGAGTTCGCGTCGACGGCACGCGGGCTCGATCCATATCGAAGAAGCTCAAGTTGGCGCACAGCCACGGGGAGTTTTGCGGCGTCTCGCTGCTGAGACCCGCGGCCGCGGCGCACTACGCGGACGTCGCAAGCGATGTCGAGTGGTCGGGCGAAACGTCCCTCTACTACGAAGACGTGTACGACCGAATCCTCGGTCGTCTGGACGCGCGCGCGGCTGAGGTCAAGGCCGGCGAGTACGCCGAGGTCGACGAGCCTTCAGACATCGATCGAGCGGCCGCGGTTATCGACCGCCACCGCTCGGTGTGGGAATAGGCAGTTGGTCGAGCTCCCCGAGGTCTTCGTTTTCGACGCCGGCGACGAGGACGACGCGGCCCAGTCGCTCGGCAACTGGCTGAACAGCCTGGGGGTCGAGTCGCCTTTGGTGCTGAGCTCGGTTCACGGACAGACGCTGGCCGCTCGGCTGCCCGGCCCCCGCCACGCGAGTCCCGACCGCACTGCGGATCAACGCGCCGCATCCGGTCTCGGCTCCGAAGCGCAGCGGGCGGGGGCCGACGCGATCGTCGCGATCGGAGGGGGCCGGTGCCTCGACGTGGGCAAGCTCGCCGCGGCGAGAGCCGGTCTTGTGGTTCTCGCCGTTCCGACCCAACTCAGCCACGACGGCATCTGCTCGCCGGTCGCCGTCGTCCCGGGCGATTCCGGTGTGAGCGAGAGCCTCGGCGCGATCGCTCCGCGCGCGGTGTTCATCTCGATCCCAACGCTCTTACACGCACCGGTCGCGTCGGTGCGTGCCGGACTCGGGGACCTTCTCGCCAACCCCTTGGCGCTCAGAGACTGGGCGCTGGCCGCCGAGCACGGAGTGGAAGAGATCGATCGGGGGGCGTGGGATCTCTCGGCCGAATCTTTCGAGCTCATCGAGCCCCACCTCGACTCCGATCCGGCCGGCCTTGCGGATGATCCCGCGTTCGTCAGACGGCTGTCGGACGCGCTCGTCCTGTCAGGGATGGCCATGATCCGGGCCGGCACGTCCCGGCCCGCGTCCGGCGCGGAGCACGAGATCTCGCACGCGATCGACGGCGCCTTCGGAGGGCGCGGGATGCACGGAGCCCAGGTGGCATTCGGCTGCATCTTTTCGGTCGCTCTCTACGGCGAAGACACGACCCCCGTTCAGCAGCGGCTCGCCCGCCTGGGCCTGCCCCACAGCCCCTCCGATCTGGGACTCGACGAAGACGACGTCGTCAAGCTTCTGCTCGAGGCCCCGGACACGCGTCCGGGGCGCTTCACGATTCTCGAGGACGCCGATCTCGACGAGGGGGCGGCGAGGCGGCTGGTCCAGCGGATATGGAACGATTGATCGATGGCTCAGCCACTCACCAAGCCCAGCACACTCGAACGCCCGAAGCTCGACCGGGCGCCCCTTCAGCGGAGAAGCGCAAGGCGCATTGCCCTGCGGGTGCTCGTCGACGGGATGGCGGTGCTGTCGGCGCTCTTCATCTCGTCGATCGTCCGCTTCGAGATCATGTCCGCGGCTCCCGAAAAGGATCTCGACTACACGGTGATCACCTTGCTTTTCACTCCGGTCTGGATCATCCTCTTCTGGCTCTACGGCCTGTATGAACCACGCCAGGTACTGAGCCCCGTAAACGAGTTCAAGCAGGTGTTCCACGGAGTTGTTGCGGGGACGGTCCTAATCTTCCTCGCCGACTCCGCCTTCAACCTCGAGCTCGCACGCGGCTGGGCTTTGCTCGCGCTCGTCTCCGGCTTCGTCGTGGTCGGCGCAGAGCGCCTGCTGGTCAGGAAGATGCTTCATTTCCTCAGACGGCGAGGGGGTGACCCTACCCGCGCGATCATCATCGGAGCGAACCACGAGGCGCGCACCGTGGCGCGAACGCTCGAGCGCGAAGGATGGCTCGGCTACCGGATCCTCGGCTTCGTCGACGACGACGTGCCCGTCGGCGAGGAGATCGTCAACGGCCACGAGGTGCTCGGCGCCACCGCACAGATCAGAGACGTCGTCGAGCAGCACGGTGCCACCCTGGTGCTCGTTGCCGCGTCGGCATTCGATGCATCGAAACTCAACCGGCTCTTCTGGGAGCTGCAGGAAGTCGATGCCGATCTCCAGATCACCTCGGGGACGATCGACGTCATCGCGTCCCGGGTGACGATTCAATCGGTTGCGGGAGTGCCGCTCCTGTTCGTCCGGCGTACCGGGATGGACCGATTCCAGCGGACGCTGAAGCGGACGATCGACATCGCGGGATCGCTCATCGGATTGGTCCTGCTGTCACCGGTGCTGGCGGCGATCGCGGTGTGGATCAAGCGCGACTCGGAGGGACCGGTGTTCTTCCGGCAGGGTCGGGTCGGCCGCGACGGAAGGCTTTTCAGGGTCTGGAAGTTCCGCACCATGGTCGTCGATGCAGAGGAACGGCTGGCCGAGCTCGAGCATCTCTCGGAGGGCCCGGGGCTGTTGTTCAAGCTCAGGGAGGACCCCCGCGTCACCACCGCGGGAAGGTTCCTGCGCAAATACTCGCTCGACGAGCTACCGCAGCTCTTCAACGTCATCCTGGGTGCGATGAGCCTCGTCGGCCCCCGCCCCGCGCTCCCGGCCGAGGTCGAGCGGTACGACGACTGGGTGCGTAACCGGCTCCGAGTCAAGCCGGGCATGACTGGGCTGTGGCAGGTGAGCGGGCGGACCGAGACGACCTTCGCCGACTACATCCGCTACGACCTCTTTTACATCCAGAACTGGTCGCTCTCTCTCGACCTGTGGATCATGTGGCGGACCCTGCGAGCCGTGCTGAGCGGAGAGGGCGCCCACTAGGACAAAGCCAGTCCCCCCCTCCCGGCCCACGCGGTACGCTTCAAGGATGCTGGAGGAGATCATCGTCACCGTCGACGAGAGGCCGGGGATCCTTGCGGACATCGGCGAGCTTCTCGGAGGCTCCGGCGTGAACATCGAAACTCTGTGCGCGTCGACGCATAACGGTCAGGGCGTCATCCATCTCGTCGTCGACGACGGTGAAGACGCAGGCGAGATCCTCGTCTCGAACGGTTTCAAGGTCGAGGGGTCTCGTCCCGTGCTCGCGGTGACGCTCGACGATCGTCCCGGCGAGCTCGGGCGCTACTGCCGCCGGCTCGCGGCCGCGGGGGTGTCCATCTCGGCGGCGTACGTCGCCAAGCGGATGGGCGGCGAGACCGAGCTGGTCTTCGCAGTCGACGATTTCGAGGCCGCAACTAAGGCCTGAGGTCGCTCGCCTTCTTTGACAGACTGGCGTTCGGCATGAAAAAGGTACCCGTGTTCGCCAAGGCTGCGATCGGTCTCGGTTTAGTTGCCGGTCTGGTCGCGTTCGGTCTCATTTTGGAGTTCGGGATCAACGCCGGCCAAATCCATTACGGGGTCACCGTCTCGGCGGTGAACGTCGGAGGCATGACTGTGGTCGAGGCCGAGGAGTTCCTGCGGGAGCGGGGGAACCTGCTGCAAAGTGAGGAAATCTGCTTCGAGCGCCGAGAGCTGTCGGGGTTCTGCGTCGTCCCCACGGACCTCGGGTGGTACCCCGGGTGGCGTCCCACCGCCAGGGAGGCGTACTCCGTCGGCCGAGACGACTTCCCGCTGGGGGCGATCTCGGATCGTCTCAAGGCATGGGCCAAAGGGGTGAACATCAAGTGGTCGGGGCGCGCCCGGGCGCGTCTCGTCACCGCCCTGCTCGACGAGTTGGAGCAGGAGCTCGCCGAGGATGGCTTCGAGCTCAAGCGAGGGCTGATGCGTTACAAGATCAGGCGGGCGATAGTGACATATCCGAGACGCACTTTCCGGATACCGCTCGAAAGCTGACTTCGGGGGAGGCCGGAGGAACTGTGAGAGAACCAAAACACGGATTGATCGCGGCCGGGGTCGTCTTGTTCACGCTGGTCGGCGCGCTCTTGTGGATCTCGATGATCACCGGACCCGTGCGGCTGCTCTCCGGCCTGCTCGACGCGCGCGCCGACCTCCAGAGGGCCGAGCGCCTTATCTCGAGGGGCGCGTTCAAGGAGGCCAACCTCAGGACGTTGAGCGCCGGGGCGTCGCTCGCACGGGCGAGGGATGGGCTTTCGGCCGGGGGGCCCATCTTGTCGCTCGCCCGGGTTGTGCCCGCCGTCGACGACGCTCTGACTGAGGTCCCCCATCTGCTCGAGGCGGCGGAGCACTCGGTCGGCGCGCTGCGCGGCACTCTGGACGTCGCTCTCAACGCGCTGCGAGGTCCGAATCAGATCGTGGCTGAAGATCCGAGAGGCGAAGGGTCGGTGATCCGAATAGACCGCGTGCGGGAACTAGGTGACACCATCTCGACCGTGAGGAATGAGCTTCGCGCCGCGGCCGACGCCCTCGAAAAGTTGAACGTCAAACACCTGCCTCGGCGCCTGCGTCCCGACATCGAGGACGCGCTCTCGCGAGCACGCGAGAGCGACGAGCTGCTCGCCGACGCGGAGAGAGGCCTGGCGATCCTTCCTGCTTTCCTGGGAGCCGACGGAAAGCGCACCTATCTGCTCGCCATGCAGAACTCCGCCGAACTCCGGGGCACGGGCGGCGCGATCCTGCAATTTCGGCTGCTCGAATTCGACGAGGGGAAGCCCGCTCTCGTGACCACCGAACGAGGCACCGCGGGCTCCGTCTACAACGTCGACAGAAACCGTCAACGGCTCGATATCACTCTTCCCGAAGACGCGTGGTACGTGAACGCAATTCGCGACGCACAGCGCTTCGGAAACGCCAATTGGTCGCCCGACTGGCCGCTCTCGGCCAAGCTCACAGTCGACTACGGCCGGGCCGCTGCGGAGAACTTCCCAGACGTCGACTTCCCGGACATAGACGGAGTGATCGGAGTCGACCCCGTCGCCATGCAACAGCTCATGCCCGGCGCGGGCCGCTACCGGACCGAGAAATCGGGGAACCGGATCACCGCGCAGCGGGTCGTCCCCTTCCTGCTCAACCGCGCCTACGGCTCGTTCCCCCGGCCCCTCTTCCGTAGGGCGGTGTTACGACAGGTGGTCAACGGCTTTTACCAGCGCCTGTTTGCCCCGGCGCGCCCCTCCGAGCTCGTCAGGGGTTTTGGCGACGCGCTACGCACGAAGCACATGCAGATCTGGCTCGCCGATCCTCTCGAGGAGGAATTCATCCGAAGAATGAACTGGGACGGCCGGGTCAAGCCCAACAAGCGCGGCGACTATCTCGCGGTCGTGCAGCAAAACGTCGGCGGCAACAAGCTCGATTACTTCGCGTCCATGACCAACGACGTGTCGATCGAGATAGACGGAGCCGACGCGCTCGTCTCAACCGACATCGAGATTCGAAACGGTATCTTCCTGCCGCAGTCGAGTTGGGCCATGGGAAACTCCGGCCCCCTCCATCGCGCGATGATCAACGTCTACGTCCCCCAGAACGCGGAGCTGGTGAATGCCGGTGCCCCCGCGAGCTGCCCGTCACCGGACTATCACTCGGCCGCGTGCCGTCGCGACGATTCCCCGCCGGGCCTGGTTCAGTGGATCGGCAACGATCCCCCGACCCATTTCGAGCAGGGCAAGAAGGTGTGGTCGACGACGCTTCAGATCCCCGTTCAACGGACCGGCGCGGTCCGCTTCGATTATCGAGTTCCCGGGGTCCTTCGCACGAAGGACGGGAGACGACTCTATCGGCTCGTGCTGCAGAAGCAGCCGAAGATCCGGGCCGAACAGACGACCGTGCGCCTCGATCTTCCTGACGGTGCCCGCGCGGTCCACGCCCCCGGCTGGGAGCGAGACGGAGATGTCCTCATGTGGGACCGGCCCCTGACCGAGGACGTCGTCCTCGAGGTTTCGTGGGCCTCCTGACCAGAAGAGCAGAGGGTATGGTCCCTGCGGTGGGTCGGTGCCGAAGGAAAACTGCGATCGTTGCCGGCGCGCTCGCCGGCGCCATGTTGATGTCCTCATGTACCGCCTCCAGCCGATCTCCGGATCGCGAGGCGGCTCCGTCGAGAGATGCAACCGGCGACCGGGGGCGCACCTGGATGCGAGCGGGATGCGATCTGGATCTCGAATTCCTGCGTCGCATCAGGAGAGGTTTCTTCCCCGGTCGTTCTCCGGACTTGATCATGGTGCCCAGAGAGCCCCACTTCTTCGGCAGCGTCGAGACGTCCCATTCGGGGCCATGGGATTACCTGCAGCGTGTGCCGCTGGTCTTCTACGGACCGGGGTTCATCAGGTCGCAGGGGGAGATCTCGCCGGATACGGAGGTTACCGTGGCAGATCTCGCCCCCACTCTCGCCGATCTCCTCGATCTGGAATGGCCGGACGACCGGGCCGGCCGAGCGATCCCCGAGGTCCTGGTGCCGGCGGACGACCGTCCGGGCGATCCCAAGGTCATCGTCGTCATCGCGTGGGATGGGGGCGGGTGGAACGTCCTGGAACAGTGGCCGCAGTCGTGGCCCTTCCTCAGAAAACTGATGGAGCGCGGTACATCGGTGCGGAACGCGATCGTGGGCAGCTCGCCGTCGGTCACGCCCACCATCCACGCGACCATAGGCACCGGAACGTTCCCCCGACAGCACGGCATCATCGACATTCCCGTGCGCGACGGTGACAAGATCGTGGGCTCCTATGACGGCCGGACTCCCAAGTACCTCCGCGTACCCACTCTCGCCGACCTGCACGATGCGAGCGTCGACAACGCGGCGAAAGTCGGCATCTTCTCGTACAAGGCGTGGCACTGGGGAATGATGGGCCACGGCGCCTATATCGACGGAGGCGACAAAGACATCGCCGTACTGGCCGAAAGGACCGCCGGCAATCTCCTGACCAACGAACGCTGGTACTCGCTTCCGTCCTACCTTCACGACGTCCCCGGTTTCGAGGAGGATCTGCGGGCGGTCGACTCCGAAGACGGGAAGCTCGACGGCGCGTGGATGGGCCACGACGTTCTCCACGACCCGGCCGCCAGAAGAGAGACGCCCGTCTGGGTCCGCTACCAAACTCGGCTCATCGAGGCCTTGCTCGAGGAAGAACGCTTCGGCGAGGACGACGTCCCCGATCTCTTCTTCACCAACTACAAGCAGATAGACGAGATCGGGCACTCGTTCAACATGGTGAACCCGGAAACACGCGAGATCATCGCTCACACGGATGAGGCTCTCTCGCGGCTCGTCTCGTTCCTCGACCGGAAGGTGGGCAAGCGACGCTGGGTGCTGGCGGTGACGGCCGATCACGGGATGACCCCGGATCCCTCGACCACCGGCGCATGGGCGTTGCGCATGGAAAGGATGAAAGAGGACTTGGGCGACCATTTTGAGGTCGATCCGGAGGAGTTGCTGACCGAGCACCGCGTCACCGGGCTCTGGTTCGACAAGGATGTCCTCCGACAGGAGGGCATCACCGTTGCGCAGATAGCCAACTTCCTGCTCGGCTACACCATCGGTGAAAACAGCCCCTACGAAGAGATCCCCCGGGAGTACCGCGATCGGGTCGACGAGACGGTGTTCGATGCGGCGTTTCCGAGCAAGCGACTCAACGAAGTTTGGAGATGCGCGACGAGAAAGGGTTGAGCCTAGGATCTGGCCGGGCCGACCGATAGGACCTTGCTGAACAGCGTTGAGCCGTCGCGGGCGTCGACCGAGCGCGCCGTGATTTTCCGGTTGGGTCCCGCAGGGTCCACGTCGATCACAGCGAAGCCGTTGCGACCGGAGACATTCGCCAGAGTGTGCTCCGGATCGTGATTGCCCTGCTGCCCTCCTTCCGGGAAGTCCGTGCCGGATGAGTTGATCTCGAACAGATCCCCAAACTCGAAGTGGTGTATGAGGCGCTGCCCGTGCGCGTCGCCGGAGAGAACGAGCACCCGGGCGTCGAGAGACGAGAAGAACGACAGCAGCTCATCCCGTTCGCGCGTGTAGACGCTGTGCCAGCCCGGGTCCTCGCGGGTCTTGTTGCGGAACACCATAGGGGAAGCGACGATGCGAACCGGCGCATCCGAGGCCCGCATTCCCCTCTTGAGCCATTCTTTCTGCTCAAGACCGAGCCTCGTTTTGCCTGCGTCGTCCGGGGCTCCCGGATCGCTGGCGAACAGCCTGCAGTCCAGGCACCAGATGTGGACGTCGCCCCAGCGCAGGTCGAAATACGTATCCGTGGGATTCGCATGCAACTCGTCGAACGCCTCGATCGTGAATTCCTGGACGGTCTCCGCCCAGCCGTTGTCGGCCTGATAATCGTGATCGTCCTGCCAGAAGAGAAGCGGGGTCGAGCGCAGCAAGGGGCGGGCGATTCGCAAGAGCCTCGTCCACCTTCCCTGGAAATGGTCGGCGCGGTGCGCGAACGACGACTGATTCGCATAGCCCCAGTCGCCCGCATGCAGGTAGAAGTCGGGACGGAAAGAAGCGGCCGTGGAGAAGGATGGATAGGCGCGCGCCCGCGCGGTGGTGCACGACGCGAACACGAAGCGGACTGCGGCGCCCGGCATGGGTGTCTTGAACCGCGCCGGCGGCCCTGCGACCGCGCCGCTTCGTCCCCGCCGAGCCACCGGCCTCCAGAAGTACTCACGTCCCGGATCGAGCCCATCGATCCACGCGCGCACCGCCCCGAGGCCTCCCTCCGGCTGAAAGGGACCGACCGCCCTGGCGTCCACGAACGACTCGTCGCGTGCGATCTCGAACCACGCGTCCTCGGGAATGAGTGTGCGCGCCGCCACCCGCGCCTTGAACCCATCCCCCTCGGGGACCACAGCCCCGGTGAACGTGTAGGCGAAGCCCGGGGACGATCGACGGACGTCCTTCGGCGCCCGGACGCCGAAGGATCTGAACTCAGCGCGACCTCCCCGGCTGGCGGAGATCGGGTTGACGACGGCACCTACGAGTCCCGCCGGCAGAGGGTCGGTGTCGCGGGCAGAGATGCGGTAGGTGATGTCGGACTCGACCACGCCGTCTATTCGGTTGCCCGATACCCGAAGGCGGAGCTTCAGCCACCCCTCGGTCTCGGCGACGTCGGTCGCCGCCAGAGTGGTGCGGTCCTCGGTGGAGTACTTGTAGAGGAGGGCGCGGCCCTCCGTGACCACCAGGGCGTAGGCGACGTCGTAGCTCCAGCGCGCGAGAACGCCGGCCTCCACGGCAGAATGAAGCAGGACCTCGGACGACACCGTCCCGTCGGCCACCTCGGCCCCCGCGTGGACCACCGGGACCGCCATGTACTCCCTCTGGGGGATGTCGACGCGCATGATCTTCCCGGTGGACGCCTCGACCTCGGCGAAGGCGGCGCCCTCGGCCCGTCCAATGCTCGACTCGTAACGGACGTTGTGCCACCCCGGCCCCCATCCCGGGCCGGTACCGGAGAAGCCGTCCGGCAGCAACCGAGCCAGACGCCCCGACGTCTCCGATGCGGGATCGCAGGAAGAGAGCCACGCCCCGGCGAGCAGAGAGCCGCCTGCCGCGCGGATGAACGTGCGGCGATCGAGCCGCTCCCCCACCACAAGCACCTCCCATCTTCATCGGCCGCCGGCCGACAGGATAAACAGGCGAACAAGGGCGGCCTTCTCAGGCGGTGGCGGGGACAGGGTCGGGCCGGGCGGCCATGAATTGACACTCCTATAGGAGTGCTATAAGGGTCTCGTATGGACGCCACCGATTCTCCCCCCCGGCGGCCGGTCGCCGCCCTCTGGTGGGCGACCCGCTTCGCGTTGGCGCTGTTCCTCTTCGTCGGCGCCCTGCAGGTCATGGCCGAGGGGGCCGAGGGGCTCTCGGTCCTGAGAGGTGACGGCGCCTTGGTCCACAACGCCGGCTCCACCCTCGGTCTCGGATGGCTCGGCGCGCTGCTCGTGCTCTCCGGCTCGCCGGTCGCGGCCTCGGCCATGGCGCTTGTGAAGGCCGACACGCTCACGGAGATCGAGGGCTTCACGATGCTGACCGGTTCGCGTCTCGGCGCGGCCTTTGTCGTGCTGCTCGTCGCCGTTATCTACGCGCTGAAAGGCGGCGCAGGCGGTCGTTACAAGCCGGTCTCGACCGCGATGCTGACGCTCTGCGCGACCATTCTCATCTACGTTCCCGGCGCGCTCATCGGGTTCGCCTTGCTGCGCTGGTCGCCACTTGAAGACGTCAGTCTTCGCTTCCCCGCCGGCTTCGGCAACCTCATCGACTTCGTCTACGGTGGACTGCTGGACCTGGTTGCCGATTTACCTTCGGCGGTGCTGTTCCTGGGAGGCCTCGGCATCCTGTTGCTCTCGTTCAAGCTCATCGACACCGTCCTTCCCCACCTGGGCGAGGAGGATATCGAGAGCACCCGGCTCGAATGGCTCAAGAGGAAGTGGCCGATGTTCGGCCTCGGCTGCCTCGTCGCGCTCGTGACGATGTCGGTGTCGGTCGCGCTGAGCGTTCTGGTCCCGCTCGTGGTCAAGGGCTACGTCAAGCGAGAGGCGATCCTTCCCTACATCATGGGCGCAAACATCACGACGCTCGGTGACACTCTTTTGGCCGCGTTCCTGCTGCACTCACCGGAGGCGGTTCGCATCGTGCTCGCCGGCATCATCGGGACGGCCGTCGTCAGTGTCGCCATCCTCGCCTTCGCGTACGCGCCGGTCCGCAGCGCGGTGTGGAAATTCCAGCGCCAGATGATCAGAAGCCGACCCCGCCTGGCGGGATTCACCGCCGCGCTGTTCGTCGTCCCGATTGCGATCATGGGGGCCTCGGCCGCGATCAGATAACCAACCTCTCAGAGATAGCCGAGGTTGCGCAGCGACTCTTCGATCTGGGCCTCTTGCTCGGCCGAGTACGGCGACGCCTCGACCCCCTCGCCCGCGAGCGGAAGGTCCATCCGCTCGATCTCGACCGGGCGCGACGCGACCATCTCGGGAGGCAGGAATTCGGTGAGGACCTTGCCGTCCATCTCGGGGACCTTGAGGCCGGCGAGATAGAGCGCGGTCGGCGCGATGTCGTAGAGAGTCGCGCGCTGTCCGGAGCGAGACTCGATCCCCGGTCCGGCGATGCCGAAGATGCCGTCCATGTGGTGGAAGCCTCTGGGAAGGTCGCGGGCGTCATCGAGGACGTGCGGCGAGTAGAGCCCGTCGAACAACTCGTACGAGTACGCCCGGCAAATGGGAAAGAGGTCCGGTGCGTTCTCGGCTTCCGGGCCCTCGACGACCTCCTCGCGCCGGTAGATGCGATCCAGAACCGGCTTGCCGTCGTCCGGATCGATGAGAGCTTCGAAGCGACCGATGATCTCGTCGCGCACGTCCTCGTACTCGTCGGACGAGACGATCCCGTGCGGCTCCCGTCCCTCGAGATTGACGTAGATGCCCTGCTGCGGAATGGGGGCCGAGAAGGCCTTCGTCCGGGACCAGTCGATTGTTGCCTGCGCCGCGGTCTTGGCGCGCCGCTGCACCGACTTGGGCAACGTCTTCTTCACCGCCCGCGCAACCCTCCTGACCGAGCCCGACGCCCCGAGCGCACCTACGCCTCCGAGCGCGAGCATGCCCCACTCCTTCAGGGCGAGGTTGACGTTGACCGTCTTGTCCTTGGGTCCAAAGCCATGATCGGAAACGGTGACCACGAACCCATCCGTTTCCGCCCACCCAAGAAGATCGCCGATGACGTCATCCATCTCGTCGAAGAACTCCCAGATGCGCGTTCGAATCGGCTCGGCCTCCGGCCGCGCGTAGTGATCGCAGGCCGGATCGAGGTACTTGTAGTGGACGTGCATGATGCGGTCCGGTGCTTCGAGCACTGCAAACAGCAACCCGAGATCCCCCCTGTGACGGAGCAGGTGTTCGAGCGCGATGCGCTTGGACGCCAGGTTCTTCGACAGGCGATCGACGATGGCCGTCGACCGCCAGTCCTGGTCGTAATCCACCTCGATATCGATCGCGTACTCGCCCGCGGCCGCGATGAGCTCGCGCGCCAGATCTTCCGGAAACGTAAAGCCTTCGGGGGTTGCGCCGCCGCCCTCGGGTGTCAGCATCCCCGACACCGCCCAACCGTCGACCGCCGGCGGAGGGTAGGTCATGGGGATGTTGAACAACCCGATCCGGACCCCCTGCGCGTTGGCCGCGCTCCACAGCGCCGGCGCCTTCACCCGGTCGAGGCGGACGAGCCCCCGGTTTCGCTGTGCGTTGCCGAGCATGAAGCCGAAGATCCCGTGTCTCCCCGGATTGACACCGGTGAAGATCGACGTCCACCCCGGCGGGGTGTAGGGGGGGATGGTGGAGGTCAGGATCCCGGACGCGCCGC
>JBOGXF010000042.1:0-3878 GCA_050694275.1 Actinomycetota bacterium
CTCTGTGTCCCAGCCCTCATGGGAGAGGAGATCAATTTGGCCGTACGCGACTTCGTTCACGAGAACTCCGAGCGCTACCTCGGGTGGCTCACCGAGGCGTGCTCCTTTCCGTCCCTCGTCGACGAGCCCCAGGGCCTGGCCGACATGGCCGAGTGGCTCGAGGACCGCTTCGCCGAGCTGGGGGCGACGACCGAGCGCCTCACGCTCGAGGGCGCGCCCGACACGATCCTCGCCGAGATCGGCTCGGGCGAGCGCACCTTGCTGATCTACGACCACTACGACGTCCAGCCGGTCGATCCCATCGAGCTGTGGACGTCAAAGCCGTTCTCGCCCGAGGTCCGAGGCGGCCTCTTCTACGCCCGCGGCGCCGCCGACAACAAGGGCGACCTTGTTGCCCGGCTCGCCGGCATCGACGCCTACCGGCAGGTCCACGGCGACCTCCCCATCCGGCTCAAGTTCGTCGTCGAGGGCGAGGAGGAGACCGGCTCCGACAGCTTCCCGGCGATCGTCTCTCGCTACGCGCAGAAGCTCTCCGCCGACGGATGCATCTGGGAGGGCATGGGCGTCGACCACGCCGATCGCCCGATGTTCGTGTTCGGCGCCAAGGGTCTCGCCTACGTCGAGCTGTTCCACAGGGGGCTCGCCGAGGATCAGCACTCCTTCGCCGCCGCGATCGCCCCGAGCCCGGTGTGGCATCTCGTGCGTGCACTCGCGACGCTGCGCGACGACGAGGGCCACGTGCTCATCGACGGTTTCTACGACCACGTGCGCGAGCCGACGCAGGAACAGCGTGACATGCTCGCGTCCTACCCGTTCGACGAGGACGCCGAGCGTAAGCGGCTCGGGATCGAGCGGTTCCTCGCGGACGCGACCGGCGCGGACCTCCAACTGCGCCACTTCTTTCAGCCGACGTGCAACATCGCCGGCATCCACGCGGGATTCACCGTGCCGGGGGCGTCGAAGACGGTCCTGCCCAAAGAGGTGCTCGCCAAGCTCGACATGCGGCTCGTGCCCGACCAGGACCCGGACGACATCGTCGCCAAGCTCCGCAAGCATCTCGACGCGCACGGCTTCGGCGACATCCAGGTCAACTCGTTGTCGGTAAACCATCCGGCGATATCGCCGCCCGGCTCGCTCGTCGGGCGCGCCGCGCTGGCCGCGAGCGAGCGCGTCTTCGACAAGGACCCGGCGGTCGCCCCGCTCATGGCCGCGACCGGCCCCATGTACCCGATCGCGCACACGCTCGGGATCCCGACCGTCTCGCCGGCGGGAGTGTGGCGGCCCGACGCGAACATCCACGCCCCCAACGAGAACGTGCGCGTCGACGACTACCTGCGCATCATCGAGTACAGCGCGGCGTGGATCGACTCGTTCGCCAAGCTGGATGCCTGACGGCGACGAGCTCAAATTCGAGCTCGACCCGCCGCTGACCAAGGAGCTGCGCGGCGCGCTCCTCGATCTGTGGGCCGAGGTGTCGAACGCCGGGGGCGCGGTCGGCTTTCTGCCGCCGGTGACGACCGACGAGATCAGGCCCGTCGCCGACCTCACGTTCGCGCGCATCGCTCACGGCGAGGAGCACGTGATCGTGGCGCGCCGCGGCGAGGACATGGTCGGCTTCGCGTTCCTGGACCATCGGCCCGGCCCCCTGTTCACCCACTGGGCGACGATCAAACGATTGCAGGTGCGGCCGGATCTTCAGGGCACCGGTCTCGGGGCGGCGCTGCTCAACGCGGTCGAGGATGCGGCGCGCGGGCTCGGGCTCGAGGCGCTTCACCTCACGGTGCGCGGCGAGACCGGGACCGAGGCGTTCTATGTACGGCACGGCTACGAGGTGATCGCCCACATCCCGAGGGCCATCCGCATCGCGCCCGACGAGTATCGCGACGAGCTCTACCTAATCAAGCAACTTTGATACGCGTTCTTACCTGACCGAGCGCAAATTGATGTCGGTAACTGACCAAGCAAGTTTTTATGCAAAGGCCCTTTCTCCACGATTGCCGCCCTGTCATGCTTCTCGACGTTGCTTTCGGCGGACCTCAGGAGGAATCCGTGACAAAGATCAAGGTGCTAAGCGCGTCCGTTGCCGCCGCGGTGGCGGCAATGCTCGCGTTCTCGCTCGTTCCCGCGTCGTCGCAACAGCCCCCCGCGTCGACACAGTTCGAACTCGTCGAGTTCAACAACAAGGCGAGGGAAATCTTCCTCGACGTCAACAAGAGGAACGATTTCGGTCCCGGCGACAGGCTCGTAGTGAAGAATGCTCTGTTCGACTCGGCGGACATGAGCAACCGGGTCGGGAAATACAACTTGGATATTGCCTTCATGCCCCCGCTCAGGTGCGATTGCTTCACCTTCAACGGCGCCGTCAAGCTCGCCGACGGCAACCTCTCCGTATCTGGGTGGGGGACGGCCCTGGACTTCGAGACCGGGTTCGAAGCCCCGATCGTCGGCGGTACGGGAATCTTCCGCAGCGCGCACGGCATCGTCACTCTCACCGAGGAAGAAATCGACGGCAAGAACGCGGCGCGCTGGGCGTTCGACTTCGTCGTCCCGGCCAACTAGTAGCGATCCGCAAGACGGGGGCCGGGCACCAGCCGGCCCCCGTTTTCTTTGCTCGGTTAAGGGCTCTCGAACAGCGTGGCGAACTTCAGCGACAGCCATGGCTTGCGGCCCCACGCGACCATCTTGCCGGTGAGCACCGGCCCCCACTGCCCCACTCGCCCGTAGCCGACGAGCAGGTACTTCGCCGGGTCGGCCGAGATGTGGCAATCGACCCGGCGAGTGCCGGGATCCTCGATCGACAGCCGACCATCGTCGAACACGAGCAATGCGCGCGCGTCCTCTGCCCGCAACGAGATCTCGAAACAGGCCGAGAGACCGCGTGCGGCCTCGGCCCTCACGAAGTGAGGAAGCGTCGGCACGATGCCCATCAGCGCCAACCGGGCGTGGTCGGCATCGATGCGCCACGTCCGTCCCGCCACGCGGGCGAGATCCAGACCGTGCACCAACGCCTCGGACAGCGCGATCGCGATCGCGTCCGAGATCGGGACGGGGATGGCGGCGATCCACGGGACCTCGGGATTGCCCTCGATGCCCCTGACGCGCGCCGCGAGATCGGCCATCCCGGTCTCGTAGGTCTTGGCGAGATCGTTCATCGACTCCCCCAGCAGCGGGGTGAGCGAGTCCTCGTTCCATTGATACCGATCGCCCGTGGCTGCCACCGGCGACCCCTCGCCCTTTACGAGCGAGTGGTAGTACGGGACCAATGCCGCGAGGTGCGCGGCGACGTGCTTGGCACTCCAGTTTCCGACGGCGGTCGCGTCGGGCGAACCGATCTCGCGCATGACTGCGGCGACGGATGGAGCGACCTGTTCGAGCGCCGCCGCGGCCCGGTGCTTGTCGACGCCTATGGGCATGGTCGGTCCTCCTGACTCTGTTGTGTTCTCACGGCTCTCAGCTCAACAGTTCACGCAGTTGCGCAACGGTGATGTTGCCACCGCTGCATACCACCGCCACCTTCTTTCCCGCCAGCCGGTCGCGCAGCTTGAGGGCCGCGGCGAACGCGGCCGCGCCCGCTGCTTCCACGAGGTTGCGCGTCTTCTCGATCATGTGGCGCGTCGCGGCGCGCAACTCTTCTTCGCTCACCAGCACGAAGTCGTCGAGACCGCTCCACATGATCTCCAGCGGGAGCTCGAACGGCTCGCTGGTGGCGAGTCCCTCGGCCGCGGTGTTCATCTCGGCGGTGATGAGCGCGCGCTCCTTCCACGAGCGATAGACAGCCGGCGCGGCCTCGGCCTGCACGCCGATGATCTCGAGCGGGAGCTCGAACGGCTCGCTGGTGGCGAGTCCCTCGGCCGCGGTGTTCATCTCGGCGGTGACGA
>JBOGXF010000043.1:0-4253 GCA_050694275.1 Actinomycetota bacterium
AACCCGTCAATCCCGAGGGACAGTTGGATAGCATCGGCCTGCATACGCCGGTCTCCTTTCGGCTCGGTTGGCTAGCACCTCCGAGCGTAGGAGGCCGGCGCTTGCGCGCCAGGGATTGTTAGGTCGCTATCCCTACTCATCCGCGGAGAACCCAAAATTCTTACCGCCCAAGACAGGCAAGAAAATCGAATATTGGCGGCTCCGCTTCGACTTCGGGGTGATCAAGATCGCGCCCACTTCGCCGATTCCGTCAGAACCGGTGATCTTCGGCGTGGAGTCGAGCCGCGCTCGCTTCAATCGCGGCTTTGAACCTTTCACCCCCATTGAAAAGGAACTCTTCGCGAATGAGCCCACAGTCGAGCTGCGTATCCCGTTCCAGCAGGGACATACGCACCTCTTGCGGGTCAAGGCCACCGACGAGTCCGGCAACACATCGCCGTTCGGTCATCTCTTAGTCTCCGCACCTCTCAACAACAGCAATCGCGCCCTGAAACACAAAGGCGACTGGGACGTACCTCCCAACAAGAAGGCGTTCGGACGTGACCTGTCGAAGCCATCCGGTAAGGGCGATTCGATCGTCGTGAAGAACGTCTTCGCTCAAAATGTCGGCGTCATGGTCAGGACTCACCCGGACGGCGGCAAGGCGAGACTGAGGGCCCTCGAGCCGGGCACGTCGAACGTGCTGAAATCCAAGATCGTCGACAACGTGAGTCCGACGCCAAGAAATCGCGTCTACCTGAACTTCAACATCTTCGACGAGCCGGATCCCTTCGACCTCGAGATCAAGGTTCTTAAGCCCGGCTTCTTTGTCGACGGGGTGGCATTCTTGAACTCGTCGGGGCCGCTCACGACCGTTCCGGCCG
This sequence comes from Actinomycetota bacterium, assembly GCA_050694275.1. Classification (GTDB taxonomy): domain Bacteria; phylum Actinomycetota; class CADDZG01; order CADDZG01; family WHSQ01; genus JBOGXF01. The sequence goes on from JBOGXF010000043.1 coordinate 864, forward strand.
GGGAGGCTCCCCAACACTTCACGGTGGGGGATTTCGACGGCGACGGCGACCTCGACGTGGCCGTGGCCGGCGCCGACGGCATCTTCCCGTTGTTAGGTCAACTCGGCCCTGCGTTTGTCCTTGTTCCGGGAATGCCCACCTCGGCGCCAAGCGGTCTCGGTCCACCCGGGGCGATCGCGGCCGGCGACGTCACCGGCGACGGGCGCCCCAACGTGGTGACGGTCCATCCGGACGACGACGCGATCGCGTCGTGGTGGGGACACCAGAACGCCTGGGGGATGTCCGCCCTGATGTTCCCGGCCGCCTCAGCGCCGTCGGCTGTGGTGCTCGCCGACCTGGACGGGGACGGCAAGCTCGACGTCGCGACCGCCAATTCGGCATCGAACGAAGTTGCTGTCCTGGTGGGAAACGGCAACGGAACGTTCGGCTCACCGGCGCGGTTCCCCGCAGGCACGGCACCGCGCGATATCGCCCCGGGCGATCTCGACGGCGACGGCTTCGTCGACCTCGTGACCGCGAACTCGGGCTCGAACGACGTTTCGATCCTGCTGGGCAACGGCGACGGCACGTTCGAACCGGCCGTGCATGTGCCCGTGGGCATGAGTCCGAGTGGGACCGCGATCGGGGATCTCGACGGCGACGGCTTCGTCGACCTCGTGACCGCGAACTCGGGCTCGAACGACGTTTCGATCCTGCTGGGCAACGGCGACGGCACGTTCGATCCGGCCGTGCATTTCCAGGTAGGGCCGTTCCCGCGGTCCCTGGCTCTCGCCGACCTCGACGGTGACGGCAAAGATGATCTCGCCGTCGCGACTTCCGGGGATCACAGCGTGAGGGTATTTACGGACATTGTCGTCCCTCCGTTAACCATCACGCCTAAGGCGACCGACGCTTGTAGAATTCCGTGGTTTCAGAGCCCCATCAAGGTGACGCTCACCGACCTCAACGGCGACGGGCATGCTGACCTGGGAGTCCTAGACCAGGGCGCAAACGACCTCTCGTTGTTCCTAAATCAGGCGCTCCCTTCCGCGGTTTCGCTTTTGGGCTCTCCGTGCCCTCCTGTCCCCGTTCCGTCGATTCCTCCACCCTGATCACCAAGGTCATGGGCGGCTCATGGTGCGGCTGGTGCGGCTGCGGCTGTGGCCCCGCGCGTGTCCAACGCGTGTCCAAGTTCGATGAGAGCCGCCGAGCAGAAACCGGGAAACAAGAGCCTGACCAGGGACTCGACAAGTGGTCCTAAGAGAACATTGCGCGAACCGCAACTCTGCCGAACTCAAACCGACTCCGGTTGCGATTGAGATTCGGGCGCCTCACGATCTGCGACGCCCTCCCCCGGCATCGACAAGCATGCCTGCGAGCTGGACCCCATCCGCGTCTAAACTCCGCGGGCGATGCGAGCGTCGCAGTAAGTCCCATAGATCCTGGAGGAGGAGCGAATGATCGTCGTCCGTTTCAAGGTGCGGAGCCGGCCCGACAAGACCGAGCAGGTGATGGCTGCATTTCAAGAAGTCGTCGCCCCCAGCCGCGGAGTGAATGGTGTCATCAACTTCGACATAGCCCGCGACATCACCGACCCTGACTCGTTCATCGCCACCGAGGTATTCGAAGATCGGACGGCACTCGAGCGTCAGGAATCGTTGCCCGAGGTCGGTAAGACCCTCGCTCTCCTCGAGGAGTCCCTGGCCGCGGAGCCCGAGGCAACCATCTACGACGTCTCATCCGCAGAGCCATGGGGAGCCTGAGTACATCCCTGTGACTAGTGGGCCGTGATTAGTGGGGCCGGGCCCTGTGGACTCGAACCAGCGACCAACGGATTATGAGGTCGTCGCCCCCCGGGTCCTCTACCAGCAAATACGCATTACCACCTGCGAAAACTGCTGTCGTAGCTGCGCACAAGTAGGCACTGTTTCGCGCTCGTCTGCGGGATTTTTGCGGGATGACGTGACACCGTCATCAGTGCTGTTCTTGAAGGTGCGCCAGACCGGGTTCGGACCGATAGCTTGCCAACGAACGACGCGACATCCATCCTGTGTTTGGCCATCTGTCCTCCTCATCTGACTTAAACCAAATTCCTGTCGATGAGGATGGCGATGGCCATCTTCATGAACGGGGATTTCCACCCCGAATTTCAACCACTTCAGGGGACGCTAACGCCCGCGACTGTCCCAGATAGATGGCAGCGGCATCGATACCGACCCCGGCAGTTTCCCGAGCCCAGACCAGAACAGCCGGGTTCACATCCAGCCGGGCACTGCGCTCAGTCAATCAGGACACCCTCCTATGCATTGGATCCAGCTTAGAAGCTGGCACCGTCAGCTTCGGCGATCCCATCGCAGACGGCGAGCGTGGCCTAAGAAATCACGTCGAACTGCGGGATTTCTGCGGGATTTCTCTTTAAGGCCAACGGACAAGCAGATCAGGAACCGGCCACAAATGGTTCATCTAGCTGCAACTTCACGTTCGTGGGGCCGGCTGGACTCGAACCAGCGACCAACGGATTATGAGTCCGCCGCTCTGACCAACTGAGCTACGGCCCCCACGTCCCAAACTTATCCCCCCGCAAGCTGCCTCCATCTTTAACCCCGGTCGACCCAAGCCCTTCCCGCCGCAGAGAATGGGAGCGTGAGCACCGACGAGTCGATCACGACCGTCCACCTCGGCCAGTACAGCCGAGAGGAAGCCAACGCCATCGCTGGCGAGCTCGAGAAGGCGGGGATCGTGTGGTGGTACAAGGATCCCGGGTTCTTCAGTCGCATCTGGGAATTGGGTGTTCGCCTGTTCGTCGATCGCTCTCGGCTCGACGAGGCGCGCGGCATCGCGGCCGCGACCACGGAAAGGCTTCACCGCTCGGCACCCGAGGAGTGAACTTCAAGCGGCAGCGGGAGCGAGCGCCTGCTGCAGCCGCGACAGGGCACGACGATGGAGCTGGCAGATGCGCGACTCGGTCACCCCCAAGTCCCTGCCGATGTCTTTGAGGCGGCGGCCCCGGTAGTAGTGCTCGACGACGATCGCGCGCTCTCGGTCCGGCAGATCGGCGATCGCGGATGCGACCTCGCGATGCTCGCTCTCGAGCACGACGCCGTCGAACACCGCGCCCTCGAGGACGTCTCGCAGCGTCTCGTGAAGGGGCAGGCCCGCCTCTCCTCGGGGGGCGTGGAAATCGACCGGCACGACCGAGGTCATCGCGCGCCCGGCACGGTTGTGAGCGCCCCTCGGAAGCCACGCCATCTGCCGCAAGCCGTCCCGGATCGCTCCCTCGATGCGAAAGATGGCATGTAGGAGGACCCCCTCGGCCCAAGCGTGATACCACGCGGTGTCATGTCGACGGAGCTCGAGGAGGTCCGATGAGGATCGTAGGCGCTTTGGATGTTCACCGGAGTCAGATCACCT
>JBOGXF010000044.1:0-11266 GCA_050694275.1 Actinomycetota bacterium
GCGCGTCCTGGGGAGGGGGCTGCTCCCGGAGCAAGATCGGTGGGCCATCCGTGGACCGCGTCGAGGACATCTTCCGTGAGGCAACGAACCGACCTCAAGAGGACCTCTTGACATGAGGCAACAGGCCCGCTACTTCGTTTTCAGTTGCGAAACGACCACTTTTCGGTCGTCCTCGCATTCAAAACGCGTGGGGTGGTTGCCACAGGGCTGCTTGACCATGTGACAACCACCCACGCAATCGCTTACTTCGAGTCGGCTCTCCTGCGCCGGCTTGCGAGCACCAGCCCGGTTCCCGCCGAGATCAAGATCGCCACGATCGAGAGCCACGGAGCCGGGTCGCCGCCGGTGAACGGAAGCACCGAGGGTGGGTCGTCGTCTCGGTTGAAGATCCGTCTGCCGAGGACGATGTCCGGCAGGGCCGGCCGCTCGATGATCCTCCCTCCGACCTCGTCGCACGGCTGGATCCCGGGCATGTTCGGGTCCGCGTCACACGGCGGTGGAGGCGGGGGCGGCGGGGGCGGCGGAGGGGGCGGGGGCGGCGGAGGGGGCGGATCCTTGGGTCCCTGACGACCGAGGCAGCGACCCTCGTTATCGTCCTCGAAGTCGTCGTCGTTCCCGCATCCATTGTTGCCGTCCTGGTCGGCGAGGTCGTCGCCGCCAGAGCCGTTGGGCTTATCGGGGCCACGGTTGGTCCGGTCGGGCCCGCGGCCGTCGTCGTCCGGGTCGGACTCGGCCTTGCCCTGGTTGCCGGACTTGCCGTGCTCGACCGAGCGGTCCTTGCCCGACGGGTGCTTGTTGTCCCCGTCGTCCTCGACGTTGTTGGGGGTGCCGCCGTCGTTGGTGTCGTTGTCCTCGGTGAAGCTTGTGCCCGGATCGGAATCGGCGTCGCCGTCGTTGTCGCGCTGGCCGTTTCCGCTTTTGTTCTGCCCGGGCGCGTTTCCGGAGTTGCCGCCGTTCCCGTTGCCTCCCGCCTTCGACACCTGGCTTTGCGTTTCGAGGCCGAAGTTCGCGGCGAGCGCTGTCACCGTCGACGCGCCCACGAGGGCGAACGCCATCAAAAAGGCGACGAGGAAGGAACAGCGCGCGCGTGTCCCGAGGCTCGCTCGGGCTGCGCTGCAAGGGTTGCGCATGGGAGTCCTCCTTGGTGGTTTCGGACGCTTCCCATGCTGACTTGATGGAAACTTCTGGAAAATACGCAGAAGTGCGTAGACCGCGTGAGGTGACGTAGGCGTGTCGGACTCGTCGGGGTTTGTTACGTAATCGTGTGCTTTCGCTCTAAGAGGCCTTCTGTAGAGTGCGGCGGATGAACGATCCCTACGCCGGCGCCTCGCATCCCGACAAGCGTCGAAGCAGCCGGCTCACCGACGGGCCCGAGCGCGCCCCGGCTCGGGCCATGTTGAAGGCCGTCGGGTTCGACGACGACGACCTCGCCCGACCGATCGTCGGGGTCGCCACCACCTGGATAGAGACGATGCCGTGCAACTTCAACCAGCGGGTACTCGCGGCGCAGGTGAAGGCGGGCATCCGCGCCGGAGGCGGCACGCCGATGGAATTCAACACCGTCGCCATCTCGGACGGCGTTTCGATGGGCACCGAGGGCATGCGCGCGTCGCTCGTGAGCCGCGAGGTCATCGCCGACTCGATCGAGCTGGTGGCCCGCGGGCATCTCTTCGACGGGCTCGTCTGTCTGGTGGGCTGCGACAAGACCATTCCCGCAGCGGTGATGGCGCTGTGCCGTCTCGACATCCCGGGCCTCGTGCTCTACAACGGCTCGATCGCACCCGGCCGCTGGCGAGGTCGGGACGTCACCATTCAAGACGTCTTCGAGGCGGTCGGTCGCCACGCAGCCGGCGGACTGTCGGCCGCGGATCTCCACGATCTCGAAGGCGCGGCGTGCCCCGGGGCCGGTGCATGCGGTGGTCAGTTCACCGCCAACACGATGGCGACGGCCCTCGATTTCCTCGGCATATCACCGATGGGTCTCTCGGGTATCCCCGCCACCGAGCCGGGGAAGAAGGCCGCGGCCGAAGAAAGCGGTCGGATCGCGATGCGGCTCGTCGGGGGCGATGTGAAGCCGTCCGACATCATCACCCGACCCGCGCTCGAGAACGCGATCGCCTCGGTGGCGGCAACCGGGGGCTCGACCAACGGGGTGCTTCACCTCCTCGCCATCGCGCGCGAGATCGGGATCGACCTCACCATCGACGACTTCGATCGGATCGCGACCCGCACCCCGGTCGTCGCCGGCCTGAAACCAGGCGGAGACTACGTCGCGACCGACCTCTACAAGGCCGGGGGCACGGCTCTCGTGGCGCGCGAGCTGGCAAGAGGTGGTCTCATCGACCCCGGGTGCAAGACCGTCGACGGTCGCACCCTGGGCGAGATCGCCGAGGGGGCGGAGGAGTCCTTCGGCCAGAAGGTCGTGGTCCCCATCGATGCGCCGCTCAAGCCGACCGGCGGGCTCGCGATCCTCCGGGGCAACCTCGCCCCCGAGGGCTGTGTCGTGAAGCTGGCCGGTCACGAGCGTTTGTTCCATCGTGGACCTGCCCGGGTCTTCGAGTCGGAGGAGGAGTGCTTCGAGGCAACCAAGAACGGCACGCTTGCGCGCGGCCAAGTCGTGGTCATCCGCTACGAGGGACCGGCGGGAGGGCCGGGAATGCGGGAGATGCTCGCGGTCACGGCGGCGATCGTCGGCGAGGGTCTTGGGGATTCCGTCGCGCTCGTCACGGACGGGCGGTTTTCCGGCGCGACGCACGGCTTGATGGTCGGCCACGTCGCCCCCGAGGCGGCGCACGGAGGGCCGCTGGCCGCGCTGAAGGACGGCGACGTAGTCGAGATCGACGTCGACGCGCGCGAGCTGCGCGTCAAGCTCACGGACGAGGAAATCGCCAAGCGCCTGGCGGACTGGACCCCGCCGCCTCCTCGTTACCGCTCGGGAGTGCTCGCCAAGTACGCGGCAACGGTTCTGTCCGCCTCGGAGGGGGCAATCACGACTCCCACCCCGCCTGGGTTGGGCGTCTCATAGTCCTGAGCGGCGGCGGGCTCAAACGCTCAAGGAGGGGGTGGGAGCGGGGGCTCGAGCTCCGGGTGCGTCTCGGCGAGCCACTCCTGCTCTTCTTTTCCGAGATCGGTGCGTGACTCCTCGCCCCACCACATCTCGCGCGCAATCGCCTGCCAGTTTGCGGTCGCCTCCATGCGACCGAGAAGCGACGCGACGCCGAACGACATGCGGTTGAACGTCACCATCACCCCCGGGAGCCCCACCTTGCGCAGGGTCTGGAACGCCTTGCTCCGCGGATCGAATCCGGCCGCCGCGATCTCGTGCACCAGCGGCGGATCTATGGTGACCGGCTCGTCTCGAAGCACGGGGCTGTTGAGCATCATCAGGTGCTCCCAGACCGCGTCGATCTCGGGCGTCTTGCGGTTCAGGATGCCGATTCCCTCGAGCGCGCGCCGGCCGCGCTCCTGGTCGTCCTCGATGAGGGCAAGGACGATCTCGAGCAAGAGCTTCAGCGTTCCGGGATCGACCGCGCGCACCAGCCCGAAGTCGAGGAACGCGATGCGGCCTCCTTCGAGCAGCAAGTAGTTCCCGGGATGAGGGTCGGCTGAGAAGAGGCGGAAACGGTTGAGGCTTCCGTAGAAGAACCTGAACAGCATCTCGCCGACGTGATCTTTGGCGTCTTGAGACTTATCGAACACGCTCATGAAGGGCTCGCCCTCGATGAACTCCTGGGTGATGACGCGGGTCTTGCAATAGTCGGGAAACACGCCCGGCACGACGATGTAGGGGTGCCCCGCGAAGAGCTCGGCGAATCGCTGCTGATTGGTCGCCTCGCGTCGGTAGTCGAGCTCCTCGAGCACGCGGTCCCTGACCTCGTTGGCGATCTCCTTGGGATCGATGTTGGGAGCGATCGCAACCGACAGCTTGGTCAGGGCGGAGATGTTCTTGAGATCCGAGCGCACCGCCTCGTCGACGCCCGGATACTGGACCTTGACGGCGACGGCCTCCCCGGTCTTCAGCCGGGCTCGATGGACCTGTCCAATGGACGCGGCGGCAACCGCATCGTCCTCGAAAGAGTCAAATAACTCGTGGGTCGGTTTGCCGAACTCCTCCTCGATCACCTGTTTGGACGCCTCCGGGTCCATGGGGGGCGCAGAGCTCTGGAGCATGGTCAGAGCGTCCCGGTAGGTGGCGATGTATTCGCCGGGGGCCGCGAACTCGTAGAACGACGCGAGCTGCCCGACTTTCATCGCCGCGCCCTTCATCTCGCCCAGCATGTCCACGAGCTGCTGCGCGGTCCGCTCGTGAAAACCCCCCAGGAATTCGCCCGCGCGCTCCGGGTCGGCGAACGACCTCGCGCGCGTCCCCACGAATCGGAAAGCGGATTTGCCGGTCTGGCCCGCGAGCCGGGCACCCCGCTGCATCCATCCCGTGGGGATGGGACCCTTCGACTGATTCTTGTCTTCCGCCATCGAGTGGCTACTCTAGTCTCCGTGAACCGCCGTCGTGTCTCCGGCCTCTCGGCTTTCGTTGTGCTTCTCGCCGCGTGCGCTCCGACGGCGCCCGGCGCTTCGACGCCGCCGGCGAAGAAGGCCGTCCCGTCGCCTCGAGTCGAATACGTCGCCGGAGGTGCCGGCGACAACCAAGACATCCCCCGCTTCTCTCGCCGAAGAGCGATGCGGCACGTCCGCAGGCTCGCGAGAGACATCGGGATACGCGAGCGCGCGACTCGGGGCGAGCGCCGCGGTATGAGATACGCCCGCCGACAGTTTCGAGCGCTCGGTTACAGGGTGCATACGCAGAAGTTCTCGGTCGACGGGGGAACGTCGCGCAACGTCGTTGCGCGCTGGCCGGGCGCCCGCCGCTATCCCGTGCTCGTCGGGGGCCATATGGACAGCGTTCCCGGCTCCCCCGGCGCCAACGACAACGCATCCGGAGTAGCCGTGGTACTCGAGGTGGCGCGGCTATTTGCGGGAACGCCCCAGGCCGAGTTCGTGAAGTTCGCCGCGTTCGGATCGGAGGAGTTCGGCGACGACGGCAGCCACCACGTTGGCTCGCAGATCTACGTCGATCGCCTCGGCAACGCGGGGCGGCGGTGGTTCGCGGGGATGGTCTCGGTAGACATGATCGCCGACGGACGCCCCCTGATCGTCGGAACGGCAGGCATCGGCCCCGAGGTGGTCGCCCGAACGCTCTACCGAAAGATCGACCGCATGGGCATCGATGTCGAATACCGCACGACCTGCGACTGTTCCGACAACGGGCCGTTCGAGCGGGCCGGCATCCCGGCCTCTTTCATGTGGAGCGGCCCCGAGCCCAATTACCACGATCCCTCGGACACCGTGGCGAACATGTCGCCCGCGGATCTCAGAAGGACCGGCCGAGCGGTGCGCCGATTCGTCCGGGCCCTGGACCGGGACCTGATCCGGCGATTCCGCCGGGCCTGACGTCTTCTTGCTACGCTCTCACCCCAACGCAGACACCAAAGGGCGGCCGCCAGGATGAGCGATCATCGGACCGAGCCCCTCGATTCCTACGAGGATGAGTCGTACGACTGGGACTACGACGAGGAGCCCCAGCGCGGGCCGAAGATCCTCTGGGGCCGGGCCCTGCTTCTGGGCATCTTCCTGATCCTCGCGTTTTTGCTCGGACGAGCCACCGCCGGCTCGGGCGTGCCCCAGGAACGCGTCGACGATCTCAGGGCCCAGATCGCCGAAAAGGACGAGGAGATCAGCCGACTCCAGGCGGCGCAAGAGACCGAGCCCACCCCCGAAGTCACGACCGAGCCGAGCCCCGACGAGACGGTAGCTGTCCCCGAGGGAGAGACGTACGTCGTCAGGCGAGGCGATACCCTGCGCGGCATCGCCGAGGACTTTTATCAAAACGCGACGCTCGACGACTGCATCGCGGAGGCGAACGGGATCGACGACCCCGAGGCGTTGAGCGTCGGTGCCGAGCTCACGATCCCTCCTGAAGAAGCCTGCTGAGGGGTCCGCATCTGGGAATGGCAGTGCTCGTTTCCTTCGCTACCCCCTGGGTATCCCTCAACGGAAGGCACGAAACAAAGGGGGTAGCCATGTTCTCCAGGCGACAGAAGACGAGCAGGTGGCGCTCGATGCTGATGCTTCTCACGGGAGCGGCCGGCGCTGCCGCCGCATACCTGTTCGATCCCGATCGCGGACGGACCCGCCGGGCGAAGCTCGCCGATCAGATCGGCGCGTTGTCGCGAAAGGCCGAAGGAAAGCTCGGCCAGCGCACCGAATACGCGGCCGGGGTGGCCGAAGGATGGCGCCACAAGTTCTCCGGCCGCGAAGAAGAAGCCCCGCCGAACGTGGCCGCCGCTCACGAAGCGAGCGACTCGGCGCGCCGATAAATTGCGCCGCCCGTGTCAGGCTTAGGGCATGGGCGGGTACGAGATCCTCGAGCACACCGCCGACATCGGTCTGCGCGTCCGCGGCGAGAGCCTCGAAGAACTGTTCGGCGAGGCCACGCGCGGACTGGCAGAGATCATCGGCGTCTGGCGGCCGCAGGACGGTGAGAAGAGGGAGATCACGCTCGAGGCGGATGACGTCGGCGCCCTGCTCGTGGATTGGCTCTCGGAGATCCTCTACCTGCACGACGCGCGCGACGCCTTGATCGCAGGAGTGCTCGTCGAGCGGGTCGACGAGAAGGGCATCGCCGGGTCGGTGGTGCTCGTCCCGATGAAAGGGCCGCCCGACGAGGGCATTCAGGTGAAGGCAATCACCTACCACCAACTAAAGGTCGAGCGGTCAGAAGGAGGGTGGACGGCCGAGATCTACCTAGACGTCTAGGTGGCCTGGTGACCACTCGGCGGTTAGAGAGGGGGAAGATAGAGAGATGGAACCGACCAAGGTCGACGACTTTCTTTGGGAGCTGCCGGTCGGTTACGTCGACGGCATGAATGTCCCGGGCCGGGTGTTTGCATCCGACGTGCTCTTCGAGAAAGCGGTCGAAGATCGGGCAGTCGTACAGGTCGCCAACGTCGCGACGCTTCCCGGCATCGTCGGCGCGTCGTACGCGATGCCCGACATCCACTGGGGTTACGGCTTCCCCATCGGAGGCGTTGCCGCCACCGACGTCGATGCCGGCGGGGTGATCTCGCCCGGCGGCGTCGGGTTCGACATCGGTTGCGGGGTGCGACTAGTGCGCACCAATCTCGACTATGAGCGCGAGGTGAAGTCCAAGATCAAGGAGCTCGTCGGGGTCATGGGACGCAAGGTGCCTCGAGGAGTCGGCGGTAAGGGTCGGATGCCACTCGACCGCTCGGAACTCGAGAAGGTGCTCATCGAAGGGGTCAAGCTCCCGTTGTCGAAGGGGGCCGGCTGGGACGAGGACGCCGAGTTCACCGAGGACTTCGGCACCCTCCCCAACCCGAAACCCGAGTTCCTCACCGAGCGCGCAAAGGAGCGGGGGACACCGCAGCTCGGCAGCCTGGGCGCGGGGAACCACTTTCTCGAGGTACAGGTCGTCGACCAGATCCGTGATCCGCAGGCCGCGGAGGTGATGGGGCTCGTCGAGGGGCAGACGTGCGTCATGGTCCACTCGGGATCGCGTGGGGTCGGACACCAGACCTGCACGGACCATCTCAAGGAGATCGATCGCCTGATGCCCAAGCTCGGGATCGATGTTCCCGATCGACAGCTCGCGTGCGTGCCGATGGATCACGAAACCGCCCAGAGGTACATGGGCGCGATGGACGCTGCGGGTAACTACGCGCGCGCGAATCGACAGGTCCTGACCGACGCGGCCCGCGATTCGTTCCAGGACGTCTTCTCGCGCTCGGCGCGCGACATGGGCATGTTCGTCGTCTACGACATCGCGCACAACCTCGCCAAGATCGAGACGTACGAGGTGGACGGAAAAGAGCGAAATCTCTGCGTTCACCGGAAGGGCGCAACGCGGGCATTCGGTCCCAACCATCCCGAGCTGCCCGACCGATACGCGTCCATAGGGCAGCCGGTGATCATCCCGGGCTCCATGGGGACGGCCTCGTTCGTCCTCACGGGAGCGACCGAAGCGAAAGCGAAGTCCTTCTACTCGACCTGCCACGGAGCCGGTCGAGCGATGTCGCGCACCAAGGCAAAGAAGAAGATGCGAGGCGAGGAGCTCAAGAAGGAGCTCGAATCCAAGGGCATCCATCTGGCCAAGTCGCAGTGGAAGCTGCTTTCGGAGGAAGCGCCTTACGCGTACAAGGACGCCGAGCAGGTCGTCGACACCTGCGAGGGCGCCGGCCTGTCGAAGGTCGTCGCCCGTCTCCGACCGGTCGGCGTGATCAAGGGTTGAGCAAGCTTCTGCGGCGAACGGGTTATGCGCTCGCCGCGCTGATCGCAGTCGGCTTCCTCCCTCCGGTGCAGGCACGCGTCAAGGCCGTGCCGGTGCTCGCCGAGTCGCTCGGCTTCCAGCTCCCCCGCCCCTTCGCCGCGAGCGTCGAGCGAACGGAGGTCGTGCTGGACGGCGTGACCGGAGATCTCTATAGCCCCAAAAAGCCGGCTCCCGCGATCGTCCTGATCCCCGGCGCGGCCCCGAAAGGCCGTGACGATCCTCGCCTCATCCGGGCCGCCGAAGCCGTCACGAAGACCGAGCGCATCGTCTTCGTCCCTCAGCTCGAGCTCACGCAGAGGCGTTTCGTCGTCGAGGACATCGAGCGAATCGTGCGCTCGACCGCCGCGCTTGGGGAGCGCGAGGACGTCGTCGGCGAGGTCACGCTGTTTGGTATCTCCTACGGAGGTTCCTTTGCGTTGATCGCGGCCGCCGACGACCGTCTTCAAGGACGCCTGGGCCAGATCGCGGTCTTCGGCGCCTACTTCGATCTCGTCGGGGTCGTCCAGGCGGTCACCACCGGGGTGTCACTCGTCGACGGTGAAACGATCCCCTTCGATCCCGATCCCCGCGCGCGAGACGTCCTCAACGAGGTCGCAACCAGGCTGGTCCCGCAGCGAGCGAGGTCCGCGCTGACCGCGGCCCTCGAGGGAGACGTCGATCGTTCACGGCTGCCGCAGGGTGCGCGGATCGTCTACGACTTCCTGACCAACGAAGAACCGGAGCGCACCTTCGATCTTGCCGATCGGTTGCCCGAACGAGCGCGCCGCGTCATCGAGGAGTTCTCTCCATCCTCAGTGGCCGGTCGGATCGATGCTCCGGTCGTGGCCATGCACTCGACCGACGATCCGGTCGTGCCCTACGGCGAGGGGGTCCGGCTCGAATCGGGTCTCTCCGACACTCGCCTCTACAGCGTCAGCTTCTTCCGGCACGTCGATCTCTCCGAGGGCGAGATCAAGGGCGGCTTCCTCGGCGCGACGGGCGACTTCTTCACAGCTTGGCGCTTCACGTCGGCGGTGCTGTCGGCCCAGGAATAACCGGCTCAGCAAGCGGAGACCGCTTTCAGGGCATTGAGCCGCCCGTAGCCGAACAGGAGGTCGCGCCCGGGGGGGCCGAGGTCGTCAGTGTTCGACACGATGCACGTCACGATCCGGTCGTTGGTCAGGCCCTTGGCCGCAAGCATGGCGGCGACGCCGGAGACGAACGGAGCTGCCATCGAGGTCCCGGAAAGCGCCTCGTAGCCGTCCTCCGCGCAGTCGCTCGTGACCCCTCGCAGATAGGTCGAGAAGATGTCGCCCGCGCACGACAGCGACTCGCCGCCCGGCGCCACCAGATATTGGGACGAGAGCGTCGCATCCGAGTTCGAGTAGAAGGTCCGCAGATCGTTGCGATCGGTGGCGCCGACGCACAGCACTCGAGGATGCGCGGAGGGCTCTGCACACAGGGGGAAGCTGTCGTTGCCGGCGGCGACCACGATCACGGCTCCCTTCGCGTACGCGTAGTCGATCGCGTCGTAGACGGGGCCGAGATTTCCAAGCGCCCTATCGAGTTTGTCGACCCCGGGGGGCCAGAACGTAAGGCTCAGGTTGACGACCCTCGCCCCCTTGTCGGCCGCATAGCGAATCCCCGACGCGATCCCGGAGACGGTTCCCCCCTCCCCGTCGGCGTCCAGCACCCTCACCGGAAGGATGCGAGCTCGGGGAGCGACCCCGGCGACGCCTATGCCGTTGTTCGTGATGGCCGCCGCGATCCCGGCGACGTGGGTCCCGTGGCCGTTCTTGTCCTGCGCGCCGTCCTGGACGCACTGGCCGTTTCGTTTGCAGGTGCCCTTGGGTTCGACGAAGTCGGCGTCCGGTAAGACGATCAGCTTGGTCGCGAGATCGGGATGGGTGAGATCCACTCCGGTGTCGACGACCGCGATCAAGGAACCGCTCCCATTTCCGAGCGCCCAGGCCTCCTCGGCCCGGATCTTGTGCAGACCCCATTGCTTCGAGAAGTAAGGATCGGACGTCGCTCCGCGCGCGGGGGCGACGACGCCCGCAAGAACAAGCGTCGCCAGCGCCACGATGACTGTTTGCCTGAGCAACGCGGTGCCTCCAGTGTGTGGTGCGCGACTTCTGCTTTAGGGATTCGTCCCAAGGAGGACCGGTCCTGCCAATCGCCCGCGTGAGGCAGACCCTTTGACCGTTTTGAGAGGGTTTTGGCGCGTCAATGGCGCTGGCACCGGGGACAATAGGTCGTCCCCCGCCCCCCGAGCGTGAGCTTCTTGAGCCGCGTCCGGCACCGCGGGCACGGTCGTCCGGCCTGCCCATAGGCGACGAGAAACCCGGCGTTGCGCCCGCTCTCGCCGTTGACCATCACGTAGTCGCGAAAGGTCGTGCCCTCGCGCTCGATCGCGTCGGTGAGCACCGTGCGAATCGCTTCGTGCAACGCGAGCGCGCGCTTGCGTCCGACGCGGCGCGACATCGGATGAATGCGCGCGAGCCACAACGCCTCGTCGGCATAGATGTTTCCCACGCCCGCGACCGCCTTCTGCGACATCAGGACGGCCTTGACCGGCGCGGACGTCTTTTCGAGCGCGGCCGCAAAGGCGCGCGGGTCGAACTCGTCCGAGAGTGGCTCCGGGCCGAGGTCCCTCAGCGTGGGGACCGCGTCGTACTCGCCGGCCTCGACGACCGCGAGCCGCCCGAACCGCCGCGGGTCCCTGAACACCAGCGTGCGCCCATCGTCGAGATCGAGCCTGGCGCGCGCGTATGCGTCGGGGGGGCCGAAGCCGAACGATCCGGTCATGCCGAGATGAAGGATCAGCTCCAGTCCGTCGTCGAGCGGACAGATCAGGAACTTCCCGCGCCGGCCGACGCGCGCGATCTTTCGCCCCACCAGCAGCTCGACCTGATGGAACTGACGGGCGATCGTGGGGATGGG
>JBOGXF010000045.1:0-14797 GCA_050694275.1 Actinomycetota bacterium
GGCCCGTCAGCCGTGGCCCGTGAATGTTCTTGCTCTGGCTGCCCTGACGGCGTGTGCGCGCCGTCCCGATACCGCCGAGGTCGTTGCCCGAGAGGTCGCGCAGGCCAGGAATGATCTGGTCGCGGGCTTGCAAGAGATCTCCGGGATCCAGGTCTGGCCGTCGGTCGCGAACTTCGTGCTGATCCAGGTTCCGGACGGGCCCGCCGTCTACCGGGAGCTTGGCATTCGGGGGATCGCGGTCCGACGCGCGGAGACGTTTTCGGGTCTCTCCCACGACCATCTGCGCGTGGCCGTCCGGACCCCGGAGGACAACGGCGCGCTCCTAGCCGCGCTGAGCGAGTTCTTCGCATGAAGATCGAGGTTCGCGAGGCGGGTCTGGTGGTTGAGCTCGCCTCGTCCCAGCGTTGTCTTTCGAATGGGGTGCTGGGCGGTGGTCTCGGCGAAATCAAGACATGGTTCAACGTGCAGGTCGACCTCAGCTATTCGTGCCGCGATCCACAGGGTGATCTGCGGCGAGCGGCCGTGGGCCTGGAGGAGCCGGTCGTGGGCATGCTCACCGCGGCCAAGGTTGACCGCTACACAACAGCGACACAGGGTTCGGCTACGACCATTGCCACTTTGGGTCTACGCCGTCCGATCGCTGCGGCCGCGCCTGTAGATCCCGAACATGTCGACATGCCCGTCGGAACGATCAATCTGCTGGCCGTCGTGGACGTTGCTCTGACCGACGCGGGGCTCGTGAACGCACTTCAAACTGCGGTCGAAGCCAAGGCTCAGGCTCTTGCAGCCGCACGGGTTTCCGCGGGCAACTTCGACGGGTTTGCAACCGGAACGGCGACTGACGCGATCTGCATCGCTTGTCCGCCAGGTGAGGACGTGGACTACGCGGGCCCTGCCACCGCTCATGGGCAGGATCTCGCAGCTTGCGTGTACCGCACAATTCTCGGCGGGGCGACCGCATGGCAGGCGCGACGGACATGAGCACGCTCGCGAGGTCGCGAGAGAGTGATCAGGAGAGCGAGAGTTGCGGATAGCGGTCGTCTCGGACGTTCACGGAAGTGCCCATGCGCTCGAAGCCGTCATCGACGACCTACGCCGGAAATCGTTAGACGTAGTCTTGCACGGCGGAGATCTCGTTGTGAATGGACCGAGCCCCGATGAAGTCGCGACGACCATTAGGGAGCTCGGATGGCGCGGCGTTCTCGGCAACACCGACGGGATGCTGTGGACTCTCAACGAGCTGACGGAACGACTTGCGCGAAAGCGCCAGGAGGGCCGCGTGACCGCCATCGAGCTGATCGACGTTTCCGTCGCCTACGACGGACCTCCGGTGCTCACCGGGCTCAGCCTCCGCGTCTTCCAGGGAGAATGGATCGGTCTCATCGGACCGAACGGCGCGGGAAAGACCACCATGCTGCGTGCGATCGCGGGTCTCGTCTCGTACGCCGGCAGAGTCTCGCTTACCGATGCGGCTGTTTCCACTCTCACGAGACGCAGGCTCTCCCAGCTCGTGGCATACGAGCCTCAGCGACCTTTGATTCCCACATCGATGACCGTGACTGACTACCTGCTGATGGGCCGAACCCCCTACATCTCTTACCTCGGGACCGAAAGCCGGCACGATCTGCAAGTGGTGAACGAGGTGCTCGAACGCCTCGAACTGGCTCCGTTCGCGGACAGGCCCCTCGGCTCGATGTCGGGAGGTGAGGTCCAGCGGGCGGTCTTGGGCCGCGCCCTCGCCCAAGAGGCGCCGCTGCTGCTGCTGGACGAGCCGACCGCCGCCCTCGACGTTGGACACCAGCAGCAGGTTCTCGAGCTCATCGACGAGCTCAGGTTCGAGCACGCGCTGACGGTTATCAGCGCGGTGCACGACCTCACGCTCGTCGGGCAGTTCGCCGACCGGTTGCTGCTTCTCTCGGGCGGGCGGGTGGCGGCCGAGGGTACGGCCCGCGCGGTGCTCACCGAGCGCGCCATCGCGGAGCACTACGGGGCTTCCGTCCGGATCCTGGAGGGACCGGACGGCTCAGTTCTGGTGATACCGATGAGATCCGAGCGGCGTCTGGCGATAGCCGCAGAGGAGACGCGTGGATAAAGTCGCCGGCTACCGCCGCTTCTTCACGACGATCCGACCGCACATTCCAATGCACTCGTCGCCGACGAGGAGGGAATGCTCAACCCCGGCAAAGGCGAAGTCGCATCGGTAGAGGTACTCGCCGGGCCGGCGGAAGACAAAGCCGACCTTGCCGTCGACCGGAAGGTGCATCGTGTCGACGTCTTCCCATGGTCCCCCGTACGAGGTGACGTGGTGGTCGGATCCCGTCTCGTTTCGCCACTCGACCTTGTCTCCGACGGAGATTTCAAGCTCGCTCGGGTCCCACTCCCAAAGCGGGGTCACCGGCCCTCCGACCGCATCAACCCTGTGGGTGGTTCGCTTTTTACCTCGCGCGCTCGCGGAGTTGTTGCGGCGCAGTTTCGTCGCTCCGTTCTTCTTCGTGACGAAGTCGAAGTTGACCGTGACCTCGGGCTCGCCCAGCCAGTTGCACGCGACCATTTGCACCCGCTGGTGGCGATTCACGGAAACCGTCAACCGCTCCTCGCCATCGGCTCCTTCGAGTATCTGGGCGTTGTCGGACACTCCGAGCTGCTTACCGCCGGTCCCGACGACGTAGACGTCCCAGTCCCCGGACAGACCCTCGAGGTGGACACTCAATGCGCCGGGCGCGGGGGCCTCGAACGGCTCGGACACCTTGTGGATCCCGTCAACTCCAGCAAGGCAACTGGCCTTTTGCGGGTAGTAGATGTCGGCTTCCATCATGGGGAAGGGAAGGGCCCGCGCGACGAACGACCCCTGGTCCCTGCCGTCTCCGGCGCCGACGGGCGGGGCCGGAAGCAGCGGAAGGGCGAGCACGGCCACGAGCGCAACAAACCGCTTTCCCACAGGCACATACCCCTTGGTTACAAGGCCGTCGTGGGTGTAGTTAGACGCCGGGGGCCGGATTCCCGCTCGCAGGCTCCGAATCTTCGATATTTCGGGACCTCCGAGAGATTTATGGGGGATAGGTGCGTCACTCCAGCGTTGTCCGACCGTCCTCGTGTACCGTCCAGCTTGGGTTGTGGGCCACCTCCCACGGATGGCCGTCCGGGTCGATGAACACCCCCGAGTAGCCGCCCCAGAACGTCTTGTCGCCGGCTCGCGCGATCGTCGCTCCTGCGTCGCGGGCCTGGACCAACACGGCGTCGACTTCCTCGGGCGACCGAACGTTATACGCGAGAGTCACGCCTCCCCAGCCGCCGCCGTCTTTTACACCACTGTCCTCGGCAAGCTTCCCGCGGTCCCAGATCGCCACGATCATGCCGCCGGTCTGGAAGAAGACGACGTGGTCGGTTTCGTCGTCGACGCCGCCATCGACGTGCCACCCGAGTGCCTCGTAGAAGGCTCGCGCGCGCCCCACGTCGCCGACTCCGAGCGTGATCAGGCTCAGGCGCTGCTCCACCGACATCTCCTCTCGTCAACCATATGTCCCTAACTCCTTGCCCGCTGTCCCGAACCAGAAGGAGCGCGCCCAGGAACGGCGAACACAACCGCTGACGCATCGTTCACGAGAGGAGCCAAGCGACATGCGGGGGCGCGGCAGTCCAACGGACGCGGTCAAAAGGATCTCGACCGTAGCGCTCGCCGCAGTATTGGTGGCCGCCGGACCCGCACAGTCGCAGTGGGAGCCGACTCCTGCCGGCTGGGTAAAGGGCTCGATCGAGCTCGTAAGAAACGTGCCCACCGAGGGGCCGAGCGCCATCAGTCTTGAGCTCTATGGGCGGTACCTCTACACGACAACGTGGCACTCCTTCTCGATCTATGACGTATCGGATCCCATCAACCCCGTGCTTCTGTCGCACACCGAGACAGGGCCTTCGATCTTCAACGAGAAGCCGCAGACCGATGGAGAGATTTTGCTCGTATCGCGAGATCAGGCCGCGGTTCTTGAGATCTGGGATGTAAGCGATAAGGAAGAACCGTCCTTGTTTTCGACTTACGGCGACAATGGCCGTAACCACATCTGGGAGTGCGTGCTCGACTGCGATTACGCCTACGGGGCGCGAGGCGCGATCCTCGATCTCCGCGATCCTTCGTCGCCACGCCCTGCCGGAGACTGGGCAAAGGGCCGCCAGATCCTGTTTTTCCACGACATCGAGGAGGTCGCGCCCGGCGTGGTTATAACGGGATCGGTCCCGATGCTTCAACTGGACGCCCGCATACGTCCGGCGCGGCCGCGGCTGGTGCGCACCATTGCCCCCAAAACCACCACTCCGACGCGGCAGTACGTCGTCGTCGGTCCGCAGGCTTCATCGATACCGGCCCGGGTGCGATGGCCCGGCGCCGCCCGCGAGCGCTTTCTGTTGGTTTCCATGGAGACGCCTTTCTCCGGCGAATGCAACGATCAGTCCGGCGGGTTCTACACGTTTGACGCTCGACGTCGGTTCCGGGTCGCGGACGAATACATCATCTCGACCAACGGCACCTATAGCGATGGCTCCGCTCCCCACAACGTCGTCGGATGCTCCGCCTACGCAATCGACGACAACCCCGCTTTCAACCGCAACGGGCTGGTCGCCGTCAGCTGGTTCGAGCAGGGTCTTCGCATCCTGCGCGTGAACGACCGGGGCCGGATCAAAGAGATCGCGGGGATGATGGCGCACGGGACTTCTGCCGCCGAGCCGGTGTGGGTCGACGAAGAGATCGTCTACGTCACCGATCTCAACCGTGGCCTTGATATCTATCGAGTGGGCAGCAATTAACCGATCCGGACTCGGTTCTTGGCGGATGCCCCCTGCGCTTGGCTCGGCATTTTCACCGGAGGCTGCCACATAGGTCATCATCTCGTGCGAAGGCGTCCTCTTGCCACCGAATCCGAGGGAGGTCCGATGAGCAAGTTGAGGTTTCAAATCGCGGTCTCGCTGGACGGATACGTCGCCGGCCTCGACCAGAGCGAGGAGAACCCGCTTGGCGTCGGTGGCGAAGATCTGCATCAGTGGATCATTGAGCTCGAGGCGTGGCGCAAGCCGCACGGCCAGGAGGGCGGCGAGGTCAATGCCAGCACCCCGGTGGTCGAGGAAATTCAGTCGAACGTCGGCGCGACCGTGATGGGCCGCAACATGTTCGGGGGAGGGCCCGGTCCGTGGAGCGAGGATCCTCCCTGGAACGGCTGGTGGGGGGACGACCCTCCCTTCCACAGGCCGGTCTTCGTGCTCACACACCACCCCCGCGAGCCATTGGAGATGAAGGGAGGCACCACCTTCTTCTTCGTCACCGATGGCATCGAGTCCGCGCTCGAGCAGGCGAGACGGGCCGCGGGTAGCCAGGACGTGCTGCTCGGAGGAGGGGCCAGCGTCGTACAGCAGTACCTCGCCGCCGGGCTGGTCGATGAGTTCGACCTCCACGTCGTCCCGATCCTGCTCGGCGACGGCGAGCGGCTGCTCGAGAACGTCGGCGACCTCAGGATCGAGCAGCTGCGCGCGATCGAGGCACCGGGCGTCACCCACATCAAATACCGCGTCGTCAGATAGACAAGGACCCGACGGCAGCGGGCACGCCCGAGAAGCTCTTTTGGCCGTTGACCACACGCCATGTAGTCAGTGGCCAAAAGATCGAGGGGCAGTCGACGAGTGGTTAAGGTCGAGCCCTGATGAAATACGCAGCCTTGCTTCGTGGCATCGGCCCCTCCAACCCGAACATGCGTAACGAAAAGCTCCGCGGAGTCTTTCAAAAGCTTGGTTTTCACGACGTGCAGACGGTGATTTCGAGCGGCAACGTACTTTTTGAAAGTCCCTCGAAAGATACAAAGGCCCTCGAAACTGCAATTGAAGAAGCGATCCAAAGGCAGCTCGGCTTCACCAGCACCACGATCATCCGAAGCCACCAGCAATTGAGGCGGCTCGTGGGCAGTAACCTGTTTGAGGGTATCGAGGACAGTCCGACAACCCGGTTGAACGTTACATTCCAAAAGGAAAAGCGAAGAACCAATCTGCAGTTTCCGTACCGCGCGGAAAAGAGGGGCTATACGGTCGTAGGCACGCATGGCCGCGAAGTCTTCAGTGTGGTCGATCTCACAGGAGCCTCAACGTCCGATCTCATGGCTTGGCTCGAGAAGCAGTTCGGCAAAACAATCACTACCCGCACATGGAAGACCGTCGGGAGGATATTGAACAGACTAGATGCAGCCGGGCGGTAACCCAGCGCACTCACGTCCGAGCACTCCCTCGCGGCAGCCGATGAGTTTCGCTGCCTTCATCACCATGAACTGGCGAGGCCGGCCTCTCGTGTCGTACCGCACCATCGTCGAGCTCATCGCCGCGACCGCAACCAAGAAGGGGTTGCGCATCCGAGCCGAGCGCGACACGCAGACGTACCCGACCGGTGTCAAGACGACCGACGCCGAGCTCGCGGCCGTTCCCCTCGCCCCGCATGACTGGCATGGCGAATGGAACTACACGATCAGCTCAACTGCCCAATCAATCGAGCGGTGAGCCCTAAGCCGCGACCACCCCCCATCGATCCGGCCACCGATCGCTGAAGCAGCGTGCTTGGAGGGCGAGCAAGTTGTCGGCGCCGCGCCGGGTCCAGCGCATCCCCCGTCGCGCTTGGCGTCGCCACCGGTGACCCACCAGATCCGTTCGGCGATGTGGAAGTGATCGACCTGATGGATCGCGCCCGGGAACCAATCCCTGAAGGTCTGGCCGAACTCGTCGAGCCCGTCATGGGCACACAGGACGTGGCCGGCAAGATGCAAGCCGACCTTAAAGAAGCCTTGCGCCGCAAGGCCATTGCCGAACTCATCGGCATCCGCCGTAGTCGCGTAGCAGCCCTTGTCCACCAGTCGCCAGCGCCGGTGCTTGCGGCCGCCGGCGGGGGTCTTGCCGGTGTAGAAGACCCCGGTCTTGACCTCGAAGCGATCCTGATCTTCGCGTTGGGCCTTGAGAAACGTGCCGTCGGCTTCGACCACGACGAGCTCGGGTGAGGGCGCATCGGGTGGGAGCTCACCGAGCTCGAACACCGATTCCATGAGCGCTCCGTCCTCGGCGCGCACGCGCGTTCCTTCTTGCTGCAGCACCCGCCACGCGCTCAGGTGGCTGACGTCGTCACCGGTCACCAGGGTGGCGACCTCAGCCGCCTGGCGGTAGGGCAAGCGCAGCGCGAGCCCGCAGATCGCTTCCCGGAGGCCTGCCGACGGTTCTGACTGCGCAAGGCCAAGGGCATCGTCAAGAGGATGAAAGCTGGTGCCGTCACGCCTGACGCGATAGCGCCACACCCGCACGCGCCCGAAGACCGTTGCGACCCAGCGGGCCTCGGGCCGCTGGCGGGCACCGCCTGATTCTCTTACCGCGCGCTCATCGACGACCTCGACGACCTCACGGAACAGCTCCCGGGCGACCCGACGGCCCTCCGCGGCAACCGCCCGCTCCAGGGCGAGCGGATCGGCACCCTCGTCCACCTCGACCTGCAGCCTGACCTCTACACTCACCATCGGCACGTGGGACTCTCCTTTCCTTTCCGGTCAGGTGAGCCTCACGTGCCTTTCCTTCGGATCCCCGGATTTGGGGCTGCGGTCCTTGGAACGCTTCCTCCGTCACCGCAGCGGTTGCACTCGGCCGTACGGGCCAATAATCTACCGATCGGTAGACGTCCGGGCTGGGGGGTCTCCCATTTGATACGGGAAGCGCTCGAGGGGAAACGCATCCTTCTCACCGGCGCGACCGGTTTCCTCGGTCGCGTCCTGTTCGAACGACTCCTCGTGGACGTATCGATCGAGCGCATCGACGTGATCATCCGCGGCGACGCTCGCACCCGCCTCGATGAGGTGCTGAAGAGTTCCACGTTCAACGCGGCCGTGACGTATCTGGGTGCCGATGAGCTCCGTGCGCTCGTTGATGAAAGGGTTCGATGCCTCTCCGCGGACCTGACGAAGGCCGCGCCACCGGTGGCCGAGGATATCGATCTCGTCATTCATACGGCGGCCGCCGTGTCGTTCGACCCACCCATCGATGAAGCGTTCGATGCGAACTTGCGCGCGAGCGTCGCTCTTTATGAAGCAGCACGAGGGCGCCCATTTGTTCACGTCTCGACCGCATACGTGGCGGGGTCGACGAAAGGCACCCAGCGCGAGGAGCTACTGAAGCGGGACGTCGACTGGCGAGCCGAGGCCGATGCCGCGACAGCGGCACGGGTCCAGGCCGAAGGCGCGTCCCGGGCCCCCGAGGTCCTCCAGGCTCTGTTGTCGCGCGCCACGGACGAGAGGGGCAGGGTCGGCCCCCAAGCGACGGCACGGCGAGCCGAGGAACTGCGGCGTGAGTGGGTGCGCGATCGCCTCATCGATCACGGCCGTGCGCGCGCCAGGACACTCGGCTGGCCCGATGTCTACACGTTCAGCAAGGCGCTGACCGAGATCGCCCTCGATGAGGTCGCCGGTGATCATCCGCTGACCATCGTCAGGCCCTCGATCATCGAGAGCGCGCTCGAGCGCCCGTACCCCGGATGGATCGAAGGCTTCCGCATGGCCGAGCCCGTGATCCTCGCCTTCGGACGCGGCGTGCTGCCGGATTTCACCGGGTTCCCCGACGCGGTCGTCGACATCATCCCCGTGGATCGCGTCGTCAACGGCGTGCTCGCGGCCGCGGCGCGGGCGCCCGAACACCGCGCCGTGTATCACATCTCGTCGGGCGCCCGGAATCCGTTGCGCTACCGCGAGCTCTACGAGCTGACGCGCGACTACTTCTTGCGGGAGCCGCTTCCGGAGCGCGGGCGCGGCGCCTACCGCGTCCCGGAGTGGCACTTCCCCGGTGGGCACGCCCTAACGAAGAAGATGGCAACCGCTGAACGACTGATCCGCGCGGCCGAATCGATCGTTGCTCGACTGCCGCGGAATCGATTCGCGAGGGAGTCGGCGCGTCGCATCGATCGCGCGCGGGCGCGCCTCGACTTCGCCAAGCGTTACGCGGGGCTGTACGGGCCGTACAGCGAGGTCGAGGCGGTGTACACCGACGACCGCGCGCGCGAGATGTGGGAGTCGTTGCCGGAAGAGGACCGGCGGGACTTCCCGTTCGCTCCGTCGTTCGACTGGCGCCACTACCTGCAAGAGGTGCACCTCCCCGCCGTGACATTGCCGCTGCGGTGGATGGCTGGGGGGCGCCGTACGAAGCCGGCGGTAAGGATCGACGGTAGCTCTCGCTCGAACGGCACGGTGCTGGCGGTGTTCGACGTCGAGGGCACGATCGTGAACTCGAACGTCGTCGAGCCCTACCTGTGGCTGCGACTGTCGGAACTCGAAGCGCCCGAGCGCGTGCGTCAGGTCGCGTCACTTGCCGCCAAGGTCCCAGCGCTGGTGCGCGATGAGCGCCGCGACCGTGGCGAGTTCCTGCGCCGCTTCTACCGGCTCTACGCGAATGCCGACGCCGCGCGGATCTCCGAGCTCGCCGACGAGGTCCTCGGCGAGCTCGTGTTGCGGCGGCTCCTGCCGGGGGCCGTGCGCCGGATCCGTGCGCACCGAGCCGCCGGTCACCGCATCGTCCTGATCACCGCGTCGCTCGATCTCGTGGTGCGGCCGCTGGCTCCTTTGTCCGACGTCGTGGTCGCGGCCCGCCTCGCCGAGCGGGACGGCTACCTGACTGGCGATCTCGGGTCACCGCCCATGGTGGGCGAGGCGAGAGCCGCGTGGCTCGAGGAGTATGCGCGCGACCATCCCGTCGATCTCGACGCGTCCTACGGCTACGCGGACTCGATGACCGACCTGCCGATGCTGGAGACGGTCGGGAACCCGGTCGCGGTCAACGCCGAGGTGGACCTCGCCCGGATCGCGCGCCGAAGGAGATGGCCGACGGAGGAGTGGCCGGCCGACCCGGGCACGCCGCGCCTGTTGTTGCCGGAGATGGCGACGTGACCGCGGCCCTCGAGATGTTTCGCTCGCTGCCGCGCTATGCGACGGCGCGCCTTGGGGGCAATCGCGGCGGGGGAATCCGCCTAGCGCCGCTGCGGCTCGTAAACGGCGCGCGGCGTTCGCCGCCGGGAGACGGGTGGATTCCCGTGCGCCCACGTCTGGCGGGCATCTGCGGCTCGGACCTCGGAGCGTTGTCGGGCCAGACGAGCCTCTACTTCTCGGGGCTCGTGTCGATGCCGTTCATCCCCGGGCACGAGATCGTGGGCGAGCTTCTGCAGGATGCCGATGGGTGGCTTCGGGGCCAGCGCGTGGTAATCGACCCCGTCCTCCCATGCCGCGCACGCGGGATCGAGCCGCCGTGCGCGCCGTGTCGCGACGGTCTCTTTCACCTGTGCGAGCGCGTCACTGCCGGCCACATCGCGCCCGGACTTCAGACCGGCTATTGCGCGGACACGGGGGGCGGTTGGAGCGAGATGTTCTTCGCGCACCTCACGCAGCTGTACGCGGTGCCCGACGATCTGAGCGACGAGGGCGCCGTGCTGGTCGAGCCCACCGCGTGCGCCGTGCACGCCGTGAGGCGCGCCGAGATCCCTCGCGACGCCACGGTGGTGATCGTGGGGGCCGGGACGATTGGTTTGTTGACGCTCGTGGCGGCCAGGCGCTTGACCCCGGCGGGGAGGATCGTGGTCGTGGCCAAGCATCCGCGGCAGGCAGAGTTTGCCCACCAGTTCGGTGCGTCGGATGTCGTGCCGGTCGATGAGGCTCTCGGCGCCATCCGACGGATCAGCCGATCCTTCCGGGTCGCGCCCGAGCGGTCGGCGCCGTTTCTTCTCGGGGGGGCCGACATCGCGTTCGAGTGCGCCGGCAGCCCCTCGTCGTTGGACCTGACGCTCAGGGCAGTACGAGGTCGCGGACGGGTGGTGCTTGCGGCCATGCCGCCGTCGGCCGACCTCTCGCCCGCGTGGTTCCGGGAGATCGAAATCGTGGGCGCGTACTCGGGCGCGGGCGACTTCGAGGACGCGCTGTCCTTGGTGTCCGAGGAGCGGTTGCAGGATCTCGTTGCCGCGTCTTATCGGCTCGAGCGCTGGCGCGACGCGCTCGAACATGCCTATGACGGTGGCGCACTCGGTGCGGCGAAAGTGGTGTTCGACCTGAGGGAGGCGATGTGACTCGGCCGGGATTCGTACTCGAGGTGGACGAACGCACTCCTCCGTTGCTGTTCCACCATGGCGAGGGCTTCCGCCTGGAGCGCTTGCCCCTCGGGAGCCGCGTGGTCTATCCGCCCGAGGCGCTTGCGGGCGTCCCCGACGTCGACACCGCGATCGAGCATGCGCTCGATCACCCGCACAACTCCGAACCCCTGGACGAGCTGCTTCGACCAGGTATGCGCCTCACGATCGCCTTCGACGACATCTCCCTTCCGCTGCCGCCGATGCGGACCCCCGACATACGAGGGCGCGTGATGGAGCACGTCCTCGAGCGCGCGGCTCGGGCCGGCGTCGACGACGTGCGGCTGATAGTCGCGAACTCGCTGCACCGGCGCATGACCGGAGCCGAAATCAAGCGCGTCGTGGGTGAGAGGGTGTTCCGTTCGTTCTGGCCGGATGCCTTGACGAACCACGACGCCGAGGATCGCGACAACCTGACCTACATCGGCAAGACGAATCAGGGCGAGGACGTCGAGATCAACCGCCGCGCCGCGGAAAGCGACCTGCTGGTCTACGTGAACATCAACCTCGTCCCCATGGACGGGGGGCACAAGAGCGTCCCGGTCGGGCTTACCTCCTATCGCAGCCTGAAACACCACCACAACGTGCACACGATGATGCACTCGCGCTCGTACATGGATCCGCCGTCGAGCGCCCTGCATGCCTCTTGCGACCGCATGGGCAGGCTGCTCGCCGAGCATCTCCGGACCTTCACGATCGAGACGACGCTCAACAACGACGCGTTTGGCGGGCGCTTTGACTTCCTGCAGAAGAGGGAGTGGGAGTGGTCGGCGCGCGACCAGGCCGCGTATCTGGCGACCAAACGCTTGACCGATCGCGCGCCGGCAGCGCTCAAGCGGTCGATCTTCTCGAAGATCGCCGCCCCCTACGCGGTCACCGGAGTGAACGCGGGCGAGACCGAGGCCGTTCACGAGCACACGCTTGCCTCCATCTTCCGCCAGCAGCTTGTGGAAACGGACGGTCAGGCCGACATCCTGGTGGCGGGATTGCCCTACGTCGGCCCCTACAACGTGAACTCGATAATGAATCCGATCCTCGTTGTGTGCGAGGGCCTCGGCTATTTCTTCAACCTCTACAGAGGAAAGCCGCTGGTCCGGCCCGGCGGCGTCATGATCATGTTCCATCCGGTGAGACGCGAGTTCCACCAGATACACCACCCCTCGTATATCGACTTCTTCGAGGAGGTCCTGTCCGAGACGACGGAGCCATCGGTGATCGAGGGAAAGTTCGAGGAGGCCTATGCCACCGATCCGTGGTACGTGCACCTCTATCGGAAGTCGCACGCGTACCACGGGGTGCATCCGTTCTACATGTGGTACTGGGCGGCGCATGCGATGGATCATCTCGGGGACGTGATCTTCGTGGGTGGAGATCGAGACACCGTGTCGCGGCTCGGCTTCCGGTGCGCGTCGACTCTCGGCGATGCCCTCGATATGGCGTCGGAGACCGTCGGGCGCGCTCCGAGGATCACGGCCCTCAAGTGCCCGCCGCTGTTGCTGGCCGAAGTGAGATAGGAGGTGAGGTGAGCGGTGGGCCTGCGAGGCGACATCAGAGACGTGGCGGACGGCTGGCGCTGGGGCCGACGGGTGTTGCCGCCCGCCTCCGTCCCTCAAGGTGACGGGCGAGAGACCGTGTTCCCCACCGACTGGACGCGCAGCCGCCCTGCACGCGCGGCGCGCGCGGCCGTGCAGCGCTTCGGCTTGGCACCTCTTCTGCGCTTCGAAGTGCGCGCCTCGGTTCAGGGGCTCGACGTCCTGGAGGCTCTGCAACCCCCCGTGATGTTCGTCGCCAACCACTCCAGCCACCTCGACGCGCCCCTCGTCCTCACGTCGCTCCCGCGGGCATGGCGCGACCGCACCTGTGTCGGAGCGGCCGCCGACTACTTCTTCGACTCGTGGTGGCGAGGGGTCGGCACGGCGTTGGTGTTCAACGCCTTCCCGGTCGAACGCAAGGGGGGGCGGCGGGGCGCTCTCGGTGCTCACCGCCTCCTGGAGGAGGGGTGGAACGTGCTCGTGTTCCCGCAGGGGACGCGTTCCAACGACGGGTGGATCACGGATTTTCATCACGGGGCGGCGCGGCTCGCACTAGCCGCCGGGGTTCCAGTGATACCGATTGGGATATCAGGCTCCTTTCAGGCGATGCCTCGCGGTCGGGCGTGGCCGGCGCCGGGGCGCCCGCCGGTTCGGGTCCGGTTCGGCCGCCCGGTGAGGGGGGATGCGGGGGAGGGGGGCCGCGACTTCAGCCAACGCGTCCGGCGCGCGCTGGCGCTGACGCTCCACGAGGAGCGCACGACGTGGTGGGACGCGCTGTCGCGGGACGCGCGCGACGAGCTGCCCGACGCGTCGGGACCGGACGCCGCCAAGTGGCGCAGGATCTGGGAGGCGTCGCGTCCACTCGCGGATTCTCACTCGGCGAGGGCGTGGCGGAGCACTAGAGCGACGCGGTGAGACGGCTCCCTCCCGACGAACGGCGGACTCAACTATTGCATCTGGCGATCGTCGAATTCGGATCCAAGGGCTATGATGGCGCGAGCCTCGAAAGCATCGCCCGGGGGGCCGGGGTCCGCAAGCAGACGCTCCTCTACTACTTCCCTTCCAAGGAGGACCTTTTCAACGCGTGCATCGCCGAACTCGCCGACGCGTTCCGGCAAGCGCTGGAGGAGGGCCTCGCCGGTCCGGAGGAGGGCTGGGAGCGGATCGAGATCGTGATCCGCGCCGTCTTCCGGCTTGCCGAAGAGCGGCCCGAGCTGATGCCGCTGGCCCGAGAGGCGGCCCGCCATAGCCCCGAGGCTGTGCACCAGATCGCGGGCGAACTGGAGGCCTTGCGCAAACGCGCGCTTCGCTTTCTAGAGCGTGGCATGGACGAGGGCGTCTTTCGATCTCAGGACCCTGGGCTGCTGCTGTTCACGCTGTACACCGCGGTGGTCGGGTCGATCACCGAAGCGGGCGTGCTGCGCGCCGTGGCCGGCCGGCGAGGTGGGCGAAAAGCGCTGCGCCTCAGAGAGGAGGAGCTGATTCAATTCGTCAGGCGAGCCCTGGAGTCCTGATCCGTCCTGCAATGACGGATCGGTCGCGCTCCTGGCGCGGGTTGCGTTCGGAAGGCCTTTCACCATCGACGACGTCGAGAGAGAGGGGATCTCCGCTATCGACCGTGCCCGGATCGAAAGAGCACTCTGCAAAGATCTCGTTTACAAGCTGGTCGGCGGCGCGCGCTGCGTCGATGGACGATTCGACCTGTGGGTTCGACCTCGCCTCGTGCCGCGTGCTGATCCTCTGGCAGAGATCGATGGTTCTGAGAACGCGGTATCGGTCGATACGAGGCGCGGCGAGTCCCTCAGATTGCAGGGACCCGGCGCCGGCGGGTGTCCGACCGCGGCGGCCATCCTGGGCGATCTCGTAACCGCGGCGCGCTCGATCGTGGAATGCAGTAGCAGGGCACCCTGCCTCGCTACAACGTGATCGAGGAGCGCTCTACGTACCACCCCTCCCGTTGGCTAGGTCGATAGGACCGGTACTCCATACAGTCCGATTCGAGAGTCCCTCGTGACAATCGTCAGCCGCTCGGCCATCGCCTGCGCGACGAGCATTCGATCAAAGGGATCGTCGTGATGTCGTGGCAGGGTTCCGGCTGCATAGGCGTGAC
>JBOGXF010000046.1:0-16692 GCA_050694275.1 Actinomycetota bacterium
TCGGCGAGATCGCGCTCGATCGCGGCCACGAGCAGCTCGGGCCGCAGGCGATAGTCGTCGTCGGTCGGGATCTTGCGCACCGCGTCCGTCCCCAGACCGAGCATGTCGGCGGCGCGGTCGATCACCGCGTGGACCTCTTCAGAGGCGTAGAGAACGAGGCGAGGAGAGTCCGCCACGCCCTTCTGCCGAATCTCGAGACCGCCCCGGTTATCGCGCGCGGCCTTCAGGGCGACGAAGCTGGCCACCGCGCCGCCGGAGGTCATCATTCCGCCGGCGGTCTCCGGGAGCCGGAATAGCGCGGCAAACCACCTCATGAGCTGGAGCTCGATCTCGGTCGCCGCCGGGCTCATCCGCCACCCGCCGAGATTCTGATTGAGGCCGGCCGCAAGCAGGTCCGAGACCGCTCCCGGGACGGTTCCGGATCCGCTGATGTACGCCATGAAGCCCGGATGACCGGGATACATCGAGGCTTCGAACACCACGCTGCGGAGGTGGGCCAGCAGCTTCTCGACTTCCATCGGTTCGTCCGGGACCTGCAGCTCGACCGCGTCGCGGACCTCTTTTTTGCTGAGGGCGCGATCTATCGGCAAGGATGGCAGGGACTCGATCAGCTCGGCCCACATCTCAACCGCCGCCGCGCCGAGCTCCCGCGCGGCTTGGGGCGACCAGTCAAGGGCGTCGTACGGCTCCGGGCGAGGGGTCACCTGCGCCGGGCTCTGGGGTTCACGGAAAAGATCGGGATCTTCAGCGCCAGTCCTTTGATCTTCACGTCACGTCGATGTCCGAACGCTATCTTGCGAAGTCGCTTCTCGGCTAGCTCCTTGGCCGATTCCGACACGACGACCTCCCCCGGTTCACAATGATCGAGCAGCCGCGCGGCGATGTTCACGTCGTGGCCCAGCAGATCGTCCTGCTTGACGAGCGGCTCGCCGGCGTGAACCGCGATCCTGAGATCGAGGGGAAAGCCGTTCCTGCGCTTGGAGAGGGCGCTGCGCAACGACACCGCTCCTCCCACGGCCTGGGACGCGGAAGGGAACGCGAGGAGGAACCCGTCGCCGAGCTGCTTGACGACTTCGCCCTTGCCGAGCCGGATGACGGAATCCACGATCTCGTGCAATTTGGTCAGTAGCTCGCTTGCGGCCTCGTCCCCGTTGCGGGCCGTGTAAGTCGTGAAACCGGCAACGTCCACGAAGACGATACCGACGGTTCCGCCGCTCGCAAGGCGCTCGAGCTTCCGATTCGATGAACGATCTTCGACCGCGAGGCCCGCGAGCAGGTGCGCCGATCTCAGACCCAGCTTGCCGAGCTTGGAGGGGCGCTTACCGACGGCCTCCTCGATGATCGGCTCGAGCGCCTCGGCCGCCTGCACGACCGTGGACATTCGCCCTTCTTCTTCGTCGATCCGCTCGCGCAGCGACTCCTTCACCCTCGGAAGGAGATCGGGGTCGCGGCGCAAGGCGGCGATTATCGCCTCGCGCATGTTCATCGCAGGAGAGAGGTTACTAAGCCGCAAGCCCCGGCCGTGCATGGATCGACAGTTAGGCTTCCGAGGTGGCTCAACAAGTCATCCGGCGCCGAACCCCTTTCTGGGTGGCGGCCGCCGTCCTGCTCGTCGTGTCCCTCGGGGTCTTGCGTCTGCCGGAGTCATTCGTCGCTCA
The DNA here is from genome assembly GCA_050694275.1 of Actinomycetota bacterium. GTDB lineage: Bacteria > Actinomycetota > CADDZG01 > CADDZG01 > WHSQ01 > JBOGXF01. Next base: position 1,659 of record JBOGXF010000046.1, read on the forward strand.
AATCGAGCGCAACCGTCCCCTGTCGTCGAGCCAGGCCGGCTGGGCCTATCGCCTGATTGCCGTGGCCGCCGTCGCTCAGGCCGCCTACGGGGGCTTCATATTCCTGCGTCCAGAGGCGATCCGGAGGGCGCGCGAAAAGGATCAGAAGGTCGCCGCGATGCCGCGAGAGCGCGTAGCTTCGCTCGTCGCACGCAACGCTGCCTTCATGGTTGTGCTGACGCTCGTTTACGGGCTCGCGGCTCTGGCGATCACCGGAGAGAGAGGAGGGTTCTGGCTCTTTGCGGTGATCGCCGCGGCTCAGGGCGCGTGGTACTACCGACAGGTCGGCGAGATTGGGCAATGGTTGTCCTTCCAGCCGGCGGTCGAAGCGCTCGGTCGACGCGGCGAATGGCGTCGAGAGCCTCCCGACTACTGTCCGCCGGTGGCGCGCGGCCTCCGCCCCCTGCAGCGATGACGGGCCGAAGGAGATGCGGGTGGTCGGAATAGGCGATCATGCGCGCGCCGCGCCGGATGCGGCTGCGCTGGTCACCCTGACCACAACGCGCACGTACGGAGAGCTCGAGGAGCGACAGGAAAAGCTGGCGGGAGTCCTCCGCGCCGGAGGGGTCGGTAAGGGCGATCGCATCGCCGTCCTATCGGCGAATCGCACCGAGCTGCTCGAGGTGACGACGGGGGCGCTCCGCGCCGGAATCGTGCCGATTCCCATTCACGCGACGCTCACCAATCCCGAGATCTCGTTCATCCTCGAGGACTCGGGGGCGCGCTGGCTGATCACCGACCGCGGCGTCGATCTTCCCCTCGGCCTCGACCGCGTCGTGACCTTTGGTGATGCTTACGAGCGCGAACTGCACGAGGCCTCACTACAACAGGTCGCAGACGTGACGTTGACTCGACCGATGCACTACACATCGGGAACCACCGGCAAACCCAAGGGTGTGTGGGTTCGGCCCCGATCTGAAGGTGAAGGAGCCTCTCGCTCCCGAGGCTTCTCCGACACGTGGGCGCTCGGCTCGGACGACATCCACCTGGTGTGCTCGCCCTTGTCCCATTCCGCCCCGCACCGGTTCGCATTGCGCACCCTCGAGTCGGGTGGAACGGTGATCATCCAAGAGCGATTTCAGGCAGAGGAGACGCTCGCCGCCATCGCGCTGTTCAGCGCGACGACGACCTTCATGGTCCCAACGCACCTGGAGCGAATCTTCTCTCTCGAGGAACGGATTCGGCGGCGCTACGACGTGTCCAGCATCAGGCTGCTGGCACACGCCGGAGCACCCATTCGCGAGGAAACGAAGCGACGGACGATCGAGTTTTTCCCTCACGGCTCGGTGTGGGAGTTCTACGGGTCGACCGAGGGCCAGGCAACTCGCATCTCCGCCGAAGAATGGCTGCGCAAGGTGGGAAGCGTCGGCACCGCACTTGGCGGTGCCCGCATCCTGATCTGCGATCCGGAGGGCGCTCCCGTACCGCCGGGAGAAGTCGGGGAGGTGTGGATCGCGGATCCGGAGGCCGAACGATTCGAATACTGGGGTGACGTCGAGAAGACCCGCGCCGCGTGGAGAGAGGGCGCGTTCACGGTGGGAGACCTCGGCCGGATCGACGAGGACGGGTATCTCTTCCTCACCGGGCGCAAGCACGACACGATCATCACCGGCGGAGTCAACGTCTATCCGCAGGAGGTCGAGGCGACTCTGCTCGAGCATCCGGCGGTCGCGGAGGCGCTCGTCTACGGTGAGCCGCACGACGAATGGGGGCAGGAAGTGAGAGCTCTCATCGTGCCGTCGGTAGGAGCGCCACTCGATCCGGATGCGCTGCGCGCTTGGGCACGCCAACGACTCGCCGGCTTCAAGTGTCCGCGTCGGATCGCCGCGGTCGAGTCACTCCCGCGCACCCCGACCGGAAAGCTGCTGCGAGAACCGTCCGACTAAAAGAGCGCCAGGGAAAGCGACCGGCGAGCCGCGATCCCACGCGGATCATCCGGGGGCAGGATGTCGAGCAGACCGAGGAGATGGTGGCGTGCGCGATCGCGTTCCGCGTCTCCGTTCGCGCGCACAGCGTCGAGTAGACGGGCAAATGCGAGCTCGAACTCACCTCGAGCTGCGAGGGCGTCGGCAAGACCTATGGCTGCATCGACGTCGGATGGATCATGCCCGGCCCGCGCGGCCAGCTCCTCCTCGTCGAGATTCATCGATCGGACGGATAGCTCGGCTGCGGCCAGAGCGCTCTTGGCCTTGGCATGGCCGGGGTCGGCGTCGAGCGCCCTGCGGTACGCAGCGACGGATGCTTCGAGGTCGCCGCGCTCGGTGGCACGTTCTCCTTCGTCGAAGGCGACGTCCGCGGGACTCGGTCCGAGACGCGCCAGCCACCGGCGGACCTGCGGTTCCGGGAGCGCGCCGACGAACTCCTCGACGACGCGACCGTCCTTCAACGCCTTGACCGCAGGGATCCCCTGGATCCCGAACTGCGCGGCCAGCATCTGGTTGGCGTCGACATCGAGCTTCGCCAGGAGCCAGGCGTCATCCGCCTCCGCCGCCAGCTTCTCGAGGATCGGTCCTAGAGCGCGACAGGGCCCGCACCACGCGGCCCAGAAGTCGACGACCACGGGAACCTCGTGCGACCGGTCCAGCACTTCGCTCTGGAAGGTTGCTTCCGAGACCTCTACGTAACTCATGTGTCGATCAACGCCCGAACGACCGGCTCTGTTCCTCCGCCCAGATCAACTGCGCGGCTTCAGCTCCTCGCACTTGGAGCGGATCGCCTCGGCGGCCTCCTTCAGCCTTTCGAGCTCGTCGCCGTTTAGGTCGAGCTCGACGATCTCGGTCACTCCCTTCCTACCGAGTTTCGCCGGAACCCCCAGATAGACGTCGGAGATCCCGTACTGCCCCGTGGTCCACGCGCAGGTGGGATGGACATCGCCCGAGTCCTCGAGAATCGAGCGGACCATCGCCACGGCGGACGAGGACGGCGCGTAGAACGCGCTCCCCTTCTTGAGGTGCCCAACGATCTCGGCCCCTGCGTCACGCGTGCGCCGGAAGAGCTCTTCGAGGGTGACCTCATCGACCAGCTCGGGCAGTGGCTTTCCCTGCACGGTTGCGTGGCGTGGCAACGCGACCATCTGGTCACCGTGCGATCCGAGCGTGATCGCGTCGACCTCGGTCAGCGGGACGTCGAGCTTCTCGGCGATGAAGAAGCGCAGACGCGAGGAGTCGAGCACGCCGGCCATGCCCATCACGCGCTCCTTGGGGAAGCCCGACACCTCCGAGGCGAGGAAGGTCATCTCGTCGAGTGGATTCGACACCACGATGATGATCGCGTCGGGCGAGTGCGCGGCGATCTGCTCGGTCACGCCGCCCACGATCTCGGCATTCTTCTCCAGCAGATCCATGCGGCTCATGCCGGGTTTGCGGGGAAGGCCGGCGGTGATGACGACGACGTCCGAGCCGGCAGTGTCCTTGTAATCGTTGGTTCCGATCAGGCGGGTCTCGAATCCCTCGATCGGGGCGCTGTGATTGATGTCGAGCGCCAGTCCTTGAGGAAGTCCCTCGACGATATCGATCATCGCGACCTTGTCGGCAAGCCTCTGCTCGGCGACGCGTCGAGCGGTGTTCGATCCGACGTTTCCCGCGCCGACGACCGTCACTGTCGCCACGTCACACCCCTTCGTCCATCTTTCGGATCACCGCGTCCGCGACCTGCGACGTTCCCACCGCGGTGGGATCGTCGCGGCTTGGCTTCATGTCGTAGGTAACGTCCTTGCCCTCGGCGATGACCGCTGCGATTGCCCTCTCGAGACGATCGGCAGCATCCATCTCTTCGATGTGCTGGAGCATCAGCACCCCCGACAGCATCATCGCCATGGGGTTCACCTTGTTCTGCCCTGCGTATTTGGGGGCCGATCCGTGGGTCGGCTCGAACACCGCCGCCTCGTCACCGATGTTGCCCCCGGGAGCGACGCCGAGTCCGCCGACGAGACCGGCACCGAGATCCGAGATGATGTCGCCGTACAGGTTGGGCAGAACCATGACGTCGTACAGCTCGGGCTTCTGAACGAGCTGCATGCACATGTTGTCGACGATCCGGTCCTCGAACTCGACGCCCGAGTCCGCGTACTCGTTCTCCGCCACTTCACGCGCGGTCTTCAAAAAGAGGCCGTCCGAGTACTTCATGATGTTTGCCTTGTGGACCGCCGTCACCTTCTTACGGCCGTGCTTGACGGCGTAGTCGAAGGCGGCTCGAACGATTCTCTGAGTGCCGTGGACCGAGATGGGCTTGATCGAGATGCCTGAGTCTTCACGGATCCGTCGCGCCCCGAGGTCGGCGAGGAAGTCGATCAGCTTCCGGGCTTCGGCAGAGCCCTGCTCGAACTCGATCCCCGCGTAGAGGTCCTCGTGGTTCTCTCGCACCACGACCAGATCGATGTCCTCGTATCGAGAACGGACCCCCGCATACGACTTGCACGGCCTCAGGCACATGTAGAGGTCGAGCTCCTTGCGGAGGGCGACGTTGACGCTTCTGAATCCCGTTCCCACAGGCGTCGTGATCGGTCCCTTTATCGCGACCTTGTTTGTGCGAATCGACTCGAGGACGTGGTCCGGCAGCGGAGTGCCGTATTCATCCATGACGTTCTCGCCTGCGTGCTGCACGTCCCAGTCGAATTTCGCGCCCGCGCCCTCGAGGACGCGCCGGGTCGCCTCCGCGATCTCGGGGCCGGTGCCGTCGCCGGGAATGAGGGTGACGCGGTGTACAGACATGAACTCTCCCGTGGTGTCGAGGGCTGCTGAAAGGGTTTTCTAGGCTACCTGATAGCCTTGAACGGAGGGATGGAAGAGCGGTCGCGGGACACCGCGAGCCGCGGTGGCCGAACGGGAGTTTGGGTCGCCGAACATCGAGCGGGAGAGGACCTTGCGACATGGCTAATCCCGGAAAGGGGCTCGAAGGCGTCGTAGCGGCGGAAACCGCGCTGAGCGACATCGACGGCAAGAAGGGCCTCCTTTACTACGTCGGATACGACATCCACGATCTTGCTCCCAACGCCTCGTTCGAGGAGGTCATCTACCTTCTTCACCACCGCGAGCTTCCGTCCAAGAGTCAGCTCGACGACCTCAGGGAACAGATCGCCCAGGAGCGCGAGCCGGACGAATTCGTCGGCCGCCTCCTGCCAAGCCTGGCCAGGGACTCGACTCCGATGTCGGCGCTTCGCAGCGCGGTCTCGGTGGCGTCGGCCAAGGATCCCGACGGCTCGGATAAGTCCGAGGAAGCCAACTATCACAAGGCGATTCGTCTGTGCGCAGTGCTCCCGACGTTCATCGCCTATTACGACCGACATCGGAACGGTCAGGACATCGTGGGACCGGACGCGAGCTTGTCTCAGGCGGCCAACTTCCTCTGGATGCTCACGGGCGAGAAGCCCGACGAAGAGTCGGCGCGCATGTTCGACATATGCCTGGTTCTCCACGCCGACCACACCATGAACGCCTCGACCTTCGCGGCCCGCGTCTGCGCGGCGACCCTCTCCGATATCCATTCGGCAGTCACCGCGGCCATTGCCGCGCTCAAGGGGCCTCTGCACGGTGGCGCGAACGAGCAGGTCAAGAAGATGCTCGAGGAGATCGGCGAGCCGTCGAAGGCACGTGATTACATCGTCAAAAGACTTCGTAACAAGGAAAAGGTCATGGGCTTCGGCCACCGCGTCTACAAGACAGAAGATCCACGCGCCACGCACCTTCGCAAAATGGCCGAGAAACTCGGTCAGAAGACCGGCGATCCCACGAACTTCGAGATTTCGCGGGAGATAGAGAAGGCGGTGATGGACGAGAAGGGGATCTATCCGAACGTGGACTTCTACGCCGCGTCGGTCTACGCCTCTCTCGGCATCCCCACCGATTTGTTCACGTGCGTCTTTGCTTCCAGTCGCATAGCCGGGTGGACCGCTCACGTGCGTGAGCAGTACGCCGACAACCGACTGATCCGGCCCGACCACGATTACATCGGGCCGGATCCACGCGAGTGGGTCGCCCTCGGCGACCGCTGATCCTTATCCGTTTAGTCGTCTGAGTCATCGTCGTCGTCGGCATTGCCCGGCCCCGAGTTCTCGTCGCCGTCGTCCTCGTCGTCGTCCTCGGGACGCCCGTCGTCGTCCAGGTGGCCGACCACGCCGGGGTCCTGGAATTGCCGTCCTCCGCTTAACGGGGGCGGCCGCCGCGCGTTACGCGGGTTTAGAAAGGGGCGAAGATCAATTCGAAAGGCCCGTAACGCGAGGGGGAAAAGGCCGTTAGACGAGCAGAGTGTGGAAACCGAAACTCTTAGACGGGAGGTGCGGAGGGCGGCCCGCGGCGAGGAGGACGCCGCGGCCCTGCTGTTCGACAACTATTACCCGCGGGTCTATCGGTACGCTCTCGCTCGGCTCGGCAACTCCCCCGATGCGGAGGACGTCGCGGCCGAGACCTTCGCACGCGTGCTGCGCGATCTCGACCGCTTCAAGTGGCGCGGCGCCGGCTTCGAGGCATGGCTGTTTCGCATCGCCTCGAACCTGGTGGTCGACTTCGTCAGGTCGTGGGTCCGAGAGCAATCGGAGGAGGCGGTCACAGAGGAGTTGGACCGGGTGGAGGAGCGCACGCCCGAGACCGCGGTGATCGGCCTCGAGACGGCACGCGAACTCGGGCGCCTGCTCGACGAGTTGGGCCCGGATCAGAAAGAGGTGCTGCTTCTGCGGTTCGCGGCCGGGCTCGACACCAAACAGGTAGCGCGGGCGATGAGACGACGGCCAAACGCCGTGCGTCAGTTGCAGTTTCGAGCGCTGGCAAAGCTGCGGGATCGCATGGGAGCGGAAGTGAGATGACGAAGCCGGAGAAGAGACTCGATCGAGCGCTGGAGACGCGCGGCTCGAGCGACCCCGACATGGACGAGCTGAGAGGAGTTGCCGAGCGCCTCGAGCGCGCTCTGGACGTGGAGTCTCCGCCGGCCGAGAGAGAGCGCACCCTGTTCGTCCAGGGAGCGGCCGCGCGACGCCGGAAGCACGGCTGGGGATCCCTCCTCGCGCCGGCGCTGGCGGGCGCGGCGCTGTTGTTGCTCGGATTCTTCGCGCGCGCCGCCCTCCCCGGCAATCCTCTCTATCCGGTTCGAGAGGCGCTTCAGACGGCCGGCCTCGCCCGCGCGCCGGTAGACGAAGTCGAGCGCAAGATCGAGCGCGCCGAAGAGTTGCTGAGCCGCGCCGATGGAGCCGCGTTGGGCTCACCGGGCGCGGCCGAACGACTCGCACTGCAGACCATCGGAGAGCTCGAAGGGACGCGCGATCTGCTGCCGGTACTCTCCGCGACCGATCGCGACCGTCTCGCCGCCCGCATAGCCGTGATTGAGGCACGCGCGGTCGAGCTGCTGCGGGCGATCCCGGCCCCCGATGCCTCTCCGAGCCCGTCCCCGAGCCCCGACGACCGCGGGCGCAACCGGGGGCCGGGATCGGCGACGACGACCGCTCGGGCGACGACTCGTCCGGTCCCGGCGGCGGAGACGCCACCAGCGGATCGGGCTCGGATGACGACAGCAGCGGCCCCGGTTCCGACGACGACTAAAACGGCGTAATCAGGCCCCCGCGCGCGCGAGGCGGACGACGTTTCTCAGCAGCATGGCGATGGTCATCGGGCCCACTCCACCGGGCACGGGAGTGATCGCCCCTGCGACCTCTTTTGCGGCGTCGAAGTCGACGTCACCCACGAGCCCATTCTCGGTGCGATTGATGCCGACATCGATCACGGTCGCCCCCTCGGCAATCATCTGGGCGGTGATCGCATGCGCCCGGCCGATCGCCGCCACCAGGATGTCGGCCCGGCGAGTGTGCTCCGTGAGATCGCGGGTCGCGGTGTGACACACGGTCACGGTCGCGTTGGCGCCGGGACCCTTTTGCATCATCAGCGCGGCAAGGGGCTTGCCCACGATGTTCGAGCGGCCGACGATAACCACCTCGGCCCCCGTCGTCTCGATGTTCGACCTGATCAGCAGCTCCTGGATCCCGGCCGGCGTGGCCGACGCAACCACGGGATTTCCGGCGAGGAGCCGCCCGATGTTGTACGGATGGAAACCGTCGGCGTCCTTGGCCGGAGAAAGTGACTCGAGCACCGCGCCCTCGTCGAGATGCTCGGGCAGCGGCGACTGCACGAGGATCGCGTGCACCGCGGGATCGTCGTTCAGCCGGGAGATCAGGTCGAGCAGCTCGTCCTGAGGAGTGCTCGCATCGAGGTCGTGATCCCAGGACTTGATCCCCACCTCGGTGCAGGCTTTGTGCTTGGACGAGATGTAGATCTTCGATGCGGGATCGTCGCCCACCAGCACCGTAGCCAGCCCGGGCGTAACCCCCCGCTCGCCGAGCTCGGCGGCCTCGGCGGCAACCTCCCTCCGCACCTCGGCCGCTATTGCCTTCCCGTCGATGATGCGCGCGGTCATGGCACCTCCCTAGATCGTCTAGTGGCGGAAGTGGCGCCGGCCGGTGAACACCATTGGGATCTCGTGCTCGTCGGCCGCCGCGATGACCTCCTCGTCGCGCACCGAACCGCCGGGCTGGATCACCGCCACCGCGCCACCGGCCACGACGGCGTCCAGTCCGTCACGGAAAGGGAAGAACGCGTCCGACGCGCACACCGTCTCCTTGGCGCGGTCACCGGCCCGGCGGGCCGCGAGCTCGGCCGCCTCCACTCGGCTCATCTGCCCCGCCCCGACCCCGACCGCGGCCCCGTCCTTGGCAAGGACGATCGCGTTCGACTTGACGTGCTTGACGATGGTCCACGCGAAGCGAAGGTCGGCCCACTGCTCTTCGGTCGGCTGTGCCCTGGTGACCACCTTGGCGTCCTCGGCGAGATCGCGTGGGTCCGACGACTGCACGAGAAATCCGCCGGCGACGCGGCGCAGCTCCCACTCAGTCGCAAATTCTTCCGCCCCTCGCAGGACGCGCAGGTTCTTTTTGGCCGTCAGAGCGCGCAACGCGTCCTCGTCGAAGCCGGGAGCGATGACGACCTCGACGAAGATCTCGGCGATCGCCGCCGCCGTCGGCCCGTCGCAGACGCGGTTAAGGGCCACGATCCCCCCGAACGCCGACGTCCTGTCGCATTCGAAGGCGCGTGCGTAGGCATCCGAGATGGTGGCCGCCACCGCCGCTCCGCAGGGGTTGGAGTGCTTGATGATCGCGGCCCCCGGCCCCTCGAGCTCGAGCGCGAGCTTCCACGCCGCGTCGACATCGAGGATGTTGTTGTAGGAGAGCTCCTTGCCGTGGAGTTGCTCGGTCGCGGCAAGGCCGGTGGGGGGGCCGGGGTTGCGGTAGAAGGCGGCGCGCTGGTGAGGATTCTCGCCGTACCGAAGCTCTTGCGCCTTGTCCGCGCTGATCACCAGCCGGCCGGGGAACTCTTCCTCGGACGTTAGATAGCGCGCGATGGCGGCGTCGTAGGCGGCGGTGTGCTGGAACGCCTCGAGCGCGAGCCGCCGGCGGGTCTCTTCCGAGATCCCGCCGGTCGCACGGATCTCCTCGAGCACCAGCCGGTAACGATTGGGATTGACCACCACCGCTACCGAGTGAAAATTCTTAGCCGCGGCCCGCACCATCGCCGGTCCGCCGATGTCGATGTTTTCGACCGCCTCGTCCTCGTCAACGCTCGGATGAGCGATCGTCGACTCGAACGGATAAAGGTTGCACACGACCAGGTCTATGGGCTCGATCCCCTGTTCGGACAGCTCGTCGACGTGCGCCTTCTTGCGTCGATCGGCGAGGATGCCGCCGTGGATCTTCGGATGGAGCGTCTTCACCCTGCCGTCGAGGATCTCCGGCGCACCGGTGACGTCGGAAACCCTCTTCACCGGGACGCCGGCGTCGGCGATCGCCACCGCGGTCCCGCCGGACGAGATGAGCTCGACCCCGGCGTCGGCGAGCCCCCGTGCCAGCTCGACGAGCCCGGTCTTATCCGACACGCTGACGAGCGCCCGCTCGATCTTCACGGCCGCATTCTAGTCAAGAGCTCCCCGACGACCCGGGGCAGAACACGATGCTCGACCGCCTTGATGCGCTCGTGCAAGGACTCCTCGGTGTCGCCCGGCTCGATCCGTACTCTCTCCTGGGCGATGACCGGGCCGTGATCCACTTCGCGGTCGACGAAATGCACGGTGGTTCCCGTTAAGTCGACCCCTGCTTCCAGGGCATCGCGCACCGCGTGCGCCCCGGGAAAGTCCGGCAGCAACGACGGATGGAGGTTGATGAGCCGGCCCTCGAACGCGTCCACGAAGCTCGGGGTGAGGATGCGCATGAACCCCGCCGAGACGACGAGATCGGGGTCGTGGCTCTCGACCCGCTTGGCGAGCGCCTCACACCAGTCGGCGCGATCGAGATATTGCTTGGGCTCGACCACCTCGGCCTCGATGCCGCGCTCCCGAGCGAGCTCAATGCCGCCACAATCGCGGTCGGCAAACACCGCCACGATGTGCCCCGGTATCTCGTCCCGCTCGCAGGCATCAGCAAGCGCATCCATGTTCGACCCCGACCCGGAGATCAGCACGACGATCCGCCCACTCACACGGCAACCCTAAAGGCCGACCGGCGTCTTCACCAAATCTCCATATTTCGATGACCGTTCCTCGCAATCGGTTCCCTAGACTGGCGTCATGCCGCAGCGGACGATCCTGGTCGTCGAGGACGAGGAGACGATCGCGGCCGCGGTCGCCGCCCGGCTCTCCTCGGAAGGCTTTCGTGTCGAAATCGCCCGCGACGGTCAGTCGGCGGTTGAGATGTGCGGGCTCATCCGGCCGGATCTCGTCGTGCTCGATCTGATGCTCCCGGAGATCGATGGTCTCGAAGTGTGCAGACGAATTCAGGCGGACCGTCCGGTGCCGGTGCTCATGCTCACCGCGCGCGACTCCGAGACCGACGTGATCATCGGCCTGGGGGTCGGCGCCGACGACTACATGACGAAGCCATTCAGCCCACGCGAGCTCGTGGCGCGAGTCCAGGCCCTCCTTCGGCGGACGGACCGCGTCGCGGTTACGGATTCCCCCATCCAAATCGGAGAGGTGCACATCGATCCCGCTCGCCGCCGGGTCACCCGGGGGGGCGATGAGATCCACCTCACCCCCACCGAGTTCGATCTCCTGTTCCGGCTCGGCAGCGATCCGGGCGTGGTCTACACGAGAGAGCAGCTTCTGTCCGAGGTCTGGGGCTACCGCGACCCGTCGGGTGCCCGCACAGTCGACTCTCACATCGGATCACTTCGGCGCAAGCTCGGGCCGGGATTGATCCGCACGGTTCACGGCGTCGGCTACGCGATCGAGGGCCCCAGCCGATGAGGCCGCTGGACCGCCTTCCTTCAATCAAGCTGAAGCTTGGAATCGTCATCGTTGCCGCGGTCGGAGTGACGGTCGTGGTCGTAGTCGTCGGGGTGGAAGCGGGCGTTCCGGCCCTCGCGCTTGGAGGGATTGCGGGACTGCTTGCTCTCGGAATGGTCCAGTTCCTCGCGCGAGGAATGACCTCCCCGCTCCGAGAGATGTCCGCGGCCGCACGCGCGATGGCAAAGGGGGACTACGGACGCCGGGTTACCGCTTCATCGAGCGATGAGGTCGGAGAGCTCGCGCGCGCTTTCAACAAGATGGCCGCAGAGCTGGCGGAGACCGACAGAATCCGCCGGGACCTCGTGGCCAACGTGTCGCACGACCTCCGCACCCCTATCACCGCCCTGCAGGCGGTCCTCGAGAATCTCGTCGACGATGTTGAGCATCCCGACAAGACCACCCTCAGGACGATGCTGGGTCAGGTCGAGCGTCTGGGTCGTCTCGTCTCGCAGGTGTTGGATCTATCGAGACTGGAATCGGGCGTCGTCCCTGTTCAGATGGAGCCTTTCCCGCTCCGATCCCTCATCGACCAAGCCGTCCGGGAATGCGAGCTTCACCGGAGCCCGGTACGGATGAATACGACGATTGATCCGGCCGATCTCTGTGCTCTCGGCGATCGTGAGCGCATGCACCAGGTCGTGATGAATCTGCTCGAGAACGCGATCCGTCATTCACCGCCGGAGGGACGAATTCTCGTTGCCGCGCGATCCGAGGCCGACCGAGTCACCATCGAGGTAGCCGACGACGGCGCAGGCATCCCGCCCGGCGACAGTGAAAGGATCTTCGATCGTTTCTATCGAGCGGATCCCTCGCGCTCGGGGGAGGACGGCGGGTCGGGGCTCGGACTCGCGATCGCGCGCTGGATCGTCGACATCCACGGAGGGGAGATCCGCGCGGAGAATCGGAAACCCCATGGGTGCCGCGTCCTCGTCGAACTTCCGAAGGCCCCTGTGAAAGTAACCGGGTCATGAAGGACGAACCTCAAGCCCCACACCCCCCTGGATCCTTCTCGTTCTTCGCCTTGGCGACCGCGTTCGTCGCCGCCGTCGTGTTGCCCGGCCACCCTGTGGGGATCGGAGTCACCCTTCTCACGGTAGGAGTGGCGGTCGCCGTCGCCCTCGCGCGCCCGTCTCCGAATCTCGGCGATCTCATGATCTTTGGCATTCCTGCCGTGACGCTCACCCTTTTCCCCGCATTCAGAGCGGCCGGCTGGATCGTGTGGTTCGACCTCGCCGCCGCCCTAGCGCTGGGCTCGCTCGCGCTGGCCGGGGGAGCGACCTACCCACAGGTGGCGGCCGGTCTGACCGCCGCCGTCAACAAGCTCCATCGGGGACTGATCCTTGTGCTGGCGCCGCTCCTTCGGCGGCTTCGAGAACGTGAGAAGGGCGCGTTCTTGCCTGCTCTGCGCGGCCTTGTACTTGCCGCGTCCCTGGTGATGATCTTCGGGGGCCTGTTTGCGAGCGCCGATCGAGCTTTTGCCCACGTAACCGGCGAGATCCTGGTACCCGACTGGGATCTCCGTCTCCTTCCTGCTCGCATCCTTCTGCTCGGTGCCACCGCGGCATGCGCCGGTGCACTCGTCCTCAGCGCAGATCCATATCGCGTCCACGCGATGCCTCCATATGCGGCCCTGTGGTCGGCTCCGAAGTCGTCCCAACCCAGCGCGAACCGAGAACGTGCCGAATGGCTGATCCCCCTGTGCGCGCTCGATTTGCTGTTCGCAAGCTTCGTGGTGGTGCAACTCACAGTCCTGTTCGGCGGTCACAGACACGTCTTGATAACGGCGGGCCTCACCTATGCCGAGTACGCGCGCCAGGGATTCTTTCAGCTCCTCGTCGTCGCGGGATTGACACTTGTGGTAATCGCCGCGGTCGGGCGCGGGGCCCAAGCCGGATCATCACGGGACAGGTGGTTGCAGAAGGCCCTGCTCGGCCTCCTGTGCGCACTCACCCTCGTTATCCTCGTGTCGGCCCTGCGACGGCTCGGGCTGTACGAGGAAGCGTTTGGATTCACGCGCCCGAGATTGATCGCACATGGGATCCTCCTATGGCTTGGCGGGATTTTCTTGCTGCTGATCGTTACGGGCGCGACCGATCGCACCAACCGTGTGCCTCGTCTAGCAGTGGCCTTCTCCGCTCTCACCGTGATCGCGTTCACCGCCCTGGATCCCGATGCGCTCATTGCGCGGCATAACCTCGCTCGCTTCGAGCGAACGGACAGGATCGATCTCGGCTACCTATCCGGTCTCAGCTCCGACGCAGTCCCCGAACTGATACGTCTCCCAGAGCCGCTGCGATCGTGCGTCCTCTTCCCAATCGCGAGCTCTATTCGCGATGACGAACCGTGGAGCGCAGCCAATCTCTCTCGGAGCCGAGCCCGCAAGCTTCTGACAGACATACCCACACATAAACCCCCACCGTGCCCGTCCAACGAAGAAACGCGATGAGAATCGGACGATCGGAGGTCATCGTCCGTGCGGACAACCGTCACGGGTTCGTCGATCTCACCGATGAACTGGAGCGTGTCGTCGAGCGCTCGGGGATCACAGACGGATACGCCATTGCATTCTGCACGCACACGACTGCGACTCTGATGATCAACGAGTGGGAGGACGGCACGCTCGAAGATCTGCGCGCGCGGCTCCGCGAGCTGATACCTCACGACGTCTACTACAGGCACGACGATCTGTCGTGCCGGACCCAGAATCTTCGGGGGGGCCCCGAGCCGGCCAACGGTGCGGCGCACGTCACGCAGATGATCCTGGGAGGCGCGTCCCTGGCGATCCCGGTTGCCGCGAACAAACCGCTGTTCGGCCGGTGGCAGCGATTGTTCATGGTGGAGCTGGACGAGCCCAGGGATCGGACGATCGTGTTTTTCGTCATGGGTGTCCGGACGGGGTCGGCTCTGCCACCGTAAGATGAATGCATCATGGGTCTGACCGTGTTGGAGGTAGAAGTCGGTAATCCGGCGCGCCCCGAAGTCACCGAAAGCCTGGAGTTCCTCATCGATTCAGGAGCGGTGTACTCGGTGGTACCGGCACCCATTCTCGAAAAGCTCGGGATCTCTCCCCTGACGGAGCAGGAGTTCCGCCTGGCAAACGGAGAGAAGATCGTTCGCCAGAAGGGCATTGCTCTGTTTCGATACGAGGACCGGGTAGGAGGAGCGGATGTCATCTTTGGGGAGGATGGTGACAGCGTCCTACTGGGGGCCTTCACCCTCGAGGCCTTGGGGCTGTCGCTTGATCCGTTGCGCCGGGAGCTGAAAGAGCTGCCCATGATCATCGCCGTTCATCACTGGGGGTAGCGAGTCTCTCAACGAGAAACGGCCCCCGCCAGGGCCCGGAGGGCGAGCGGGTAGCGGTACTGGATCCCGCCGTGCTTGCCCTCGAACAGCTCGAGCGAATAGTCGATCCCGAGCGCATCGAGCTCCTTGGCGAACGCCTGCGCGCCGAGGTCGAGGAAGTACTCGTCCGACTTCCCTGCGTCCAGCCAGATCAGCTTCAGGCTCCTCAGCGCGTCGGAGTGGTCGCTCGCCATGCGGACCGGGTCCCATGCAAGCCACCGCCGCCACACGTCGTCGATGAGCTTGCCGGTGTCGAGGTCGAACGGGAGCACGACCTCGCCGGGCCGATCCTCGTCTGGCGAGTAACACGCAGCCATGGCATACGTGTTGAGCGCGTGCC
>JBOGXF010000047.1:0-17708 GCA_050694275.1 Actinomycetota bacterium
TCGGGCTCGACGTCGCCGACGCCATCTGGATCGAGCCGAACAACACGACGAAGTTCTCGGACGTCCCTTCGACCGGAGTCCGAATCGCGCGCGGTCACACCTACGATGGTCTCGGTAAGTACTACCGCGACATCGTCACCGAGTCCGAGCTTCCGCCCGTCGACGTTGCAAAGCTGTTGCGGGACACCGGCACGGACGTACTGGTCAACTATCTTCCGGTGGGGTCAGAGCGGGCGGCGCGCTTCTACGCCCAGCAGGCCCTCGAGGCCGGTGTGGCCTTCGTCAACTGCATGCCGGTGTTCATCGCAACGAACGAGGACTGGGCTCAGCGCTTCACCCGACACAACATCCCGATCATCGGCGACGACATCAAGAGCCAGCTCGGCGCCACAATCTCTCACCGGGTCCTTTCGAAGCTCTTCGAGGATCGCGGCGTGATCATCGATCACACCTACCAGCTCAACTTCGGCGGCAACATGGACTTCAAGAACATGCTCGAAACCGAGCGTCTGCAGTCCAAGAAGATCTCCAAGACCCAGAGCGTCACGTCGCAGATCACGGGTGGTATCGACTCCGACGACATCCACATCGGTCCCTCCGACCACGTCCCCTGGCTGAAGGACCGCAAGTGGGCCTACATCAGGATCGAGGGCCGCGAGTTCGGCGACGTTCCGATCAACATGGAGCTCAAGCTTGAGGTGTGGGATTCCCCCAACTCGGCCGGGGTGGTGATCGATGCCGTCCGGTGCGCCAAGGTCGCGCTCGATCGCGGGATCGGCGGGCCTCTCATCGGCCCGAGCGCGTACTTCATGAAGTCCCCGCCGGTGCAGTATCCGGACGGTGCCGCGCGCGACATGGTCGAGGCGTTCATCGCCGGCGACGACGTCGACCTCGAGCGGACCATCTCGGGCAACGGTCACGTCGGAAACGGCTTCGCGGCCGACGCCGAAGCGGCGCTACGCCCGCGCCACTAGCGGCAGGTCCGACGGCCTTCGAAACCTCAGAACCCGGCCACAGAATCCGCCGGGGCTGGCTCCAGCCTCCGGTGCTGCGGGCCGCTGCGCTCGCGGCCATGTCCGGCTTCGCCCAGTTCGGCGTCGCCGCCGCGCTCGGCGATGTCGCGGCGGATTACGGCGAGATACTGCCCGACCTCGGGCTTACCGAGCGTCCCGGGCTCACCGGAACCACCCTCGGCATCGGTCTGGCGATCATTCGTCTCGCGTCGCTCGGCGCGCTTCCCCTCGGGAGCATCGCCGACCGTGTCGGCCGGCGCAAGGTCATCCTCACAAGCGTCGCTCTCGGGCTCGCGCTCACCGCGACGGCGGCGACGAGCCCTACCTTCTGGTGGTTCGTCGCGATCTTCGCCATCGGCCGACCGATGCTGTCGGCGACCAACGCAGTAGCACTCGTGATCGCGGCAGAAGAGACGACCGCTAAGGATCGGTCCAAGGCGGTCGCCGTCATCAGCGCGGCCTACGGGGTCGGCGCGGGAATCACCGCCTTGATCAGAGGATTCGCGGCCGACCCGCTCGGCTTTCGCGGCCTCTTCGCTCTCGCGCTCATTCCACTGGTTCTCGTGCCCCTCGTGGGGCGGGGCCTGCCGGAATCCCGACGCTTCCGCGCCCTAGGGACCGCAACCGCCGAGCGCGCGCCGGTGCTCGGCTGGATTCATCCGTCCCTGAGGACACGCCTCGCGCTGCTGGCCGTGCTCACCGCCGCGCTCGGATTCGTGTCCGGGCCGGCGAACTCGTTTCTCTTCTTCTTCGCGGAGAGCATCCAGGGCCTCGCGCCCTCGACGCTTGCCTTCGCGGTGCTCGCAGCAGGACCGATCGGTCTCGCCGGTCTGATCGTCGGCAGAGCGATCGCCGACACTCACGGGCGGCGATTGGGGGCCGGCGCGGCCCTCGTCGCAGTCGCGCTCGCCGGGGTCCTTACGTACAACGCGGGCCGAGCCGGCGTCATCGCCGGGTATCTGATCGGGATCTTCTGCGCCGCCGCGTATGCGCCGGCCGCCGGTTCCTTGAGCGCCGAGCTGTTCCCCACTTCTCACCGCAGCACGGTTGCGGGGTGGCTGACCGCGTCCGCGGTGCTGGGGGCAGTCGCCGGGATCATTCTCTTCGGCGCGCTCGCCGACCGCTTCGAGGGCTTCGGACCGTCGGCGGCGCTCATCGCAGCCCCCGTCGTGATCGTGAGCGTGCTGTACGCGCGCCTGCCCGAGAGCCGCGGGCTGGAACTCGAGGAGTCCGCCCCCGAACCCGCCTGATCTTCGAGGTGGGCAACATTGGCACCGCTATACGGGCCTCATGTCGCGCGCCTGCGCGTTACTGGAGCGCGAACGTGGCCTCGATCCTCGCCCGAACGGTGAGGTCGGGAGGGATGAACGGGAACGCTCTCGTCCCGCCGCCGACGCGCCCGGCGACGGCTGCGTCGAAGACTTGCGGTCGCGGCTCGCTCGTCCCGCCCTCCCGGATCACGAGGGCCCGGCCGAGTTGCCGGCCTGCGGTTTCGGCGAGCACTCGCGCTTTTTCGGTCGCGAAGTTCATGGCTCGGCGGAGCGCCTCCTTGATCGCGTCGCTGTTGTCCTTGACGTCGAACTTCACGCCCCTGACCCCCGTCGCTCCCGCCCCCAGCCCGATGTCGATGATGCTCCCGAGCGCGTCGAGATCCTCGGTCTCGACCGATACCGCGGTCCTTCCTACGAACCCGATGACGTTTCCGTCACGATCCCGTCGCTGGCGGATCGAGACATTGCCGACGCTGAGCTGGTTCTCGGTGAACCCGGCGTCCTTCATGGCGTCGACCACGCGATTGGTCCTCGCGGCGAGCTCATCCCCCACGGCCTCCGCGGTAGCGCCGGCGACGCGGATGGAAAGCGTCACCTCCGCAAGCTCAGGTGGAACCTCGATCACGTTGGTCGCGCTGACGGTAACCGTCTCTTGAAGGTCATCCGTCTGAGTCGCGCCGAAGGTGGGCCCAAACACCATGCCGATGGCGCCGGCCAAGAGAAACAACATCGCGATCGCCCACCTGTGTCGCATTCTTTGAAAGGCTACCTCCTGCGACACTTCGGGCCAAGCCTCATGATTGGGACACGTTGAACTCAGGCCGGGCGCTGGTTTGGGAACTGACCGAGGGATCGGGCATCGAGATCGCGTTCGCCACCCTCGGCAGCGGACACATGAGCGCGCGCGGAACCGCGCTCAGGAGCGCACCGGTCCCCTACCGCCTCGACTACGAACTCGACACTGCAGCGGATTTCGTCACGCGCAAGCTACGAGTCCGATCGGAGGGAGTCGGATGGCGTCGAGCCCTCGACCTCGGACGTGAGACGGAAGGCAACTGGTCGGTAGATGCAGAGCAACACGGTGAGGTGGACTTGCCGGACGCGGGAGGGGACCCGGCACCGTTCCAAGAAGGGGTCGACTGCGACCTCGGGCTGTCGCCGTTGACAAACACGATGCCGGTGCTGCGACACAACCTTCTCGGCCGCGGGGGGCCGCTCGAGTTCACGATGGCCTGGGTATCGGTGCCCGATCTCGCCGTCCATGCCTCGCGCCAGTCCTACGAGCACTTGCGGACGCAAGATTCGGGCGCAGTAGTCCGCTACCGGAGTCTCGATGGAACGTTCACGGCCGACATCTCGTTCGACTCGGACGGCTTCGTGATCGACTATCCGGGGCTCGCCCGGCGCGTGTCCTGATGGCTGCGATCAGGGCGGCTTGTGGGCGACCAGCATGAGCTCGGGATGGTCGATGTCCGGCGGCCGGCGCGCGTAGTCACCCGGTTCGACCGACCACACGTGTTCGGGAACGAGCCCGACACCCAGCGCGAGCAGTCGCAACTCGCGCGGCGTATAGATGCCGGTCCAGAGATCGACCTCGTGCTCGGTCCCATCCTCGTCGGCCACGCGAGCGACCTCGTGGACGATGCCGGCGTCCACGTCGAGACTCGCCTCGGTCCGGCCTGCCCGTGCCTCGAAATAGGCATTGAACGCGGTCACCACGACCCGGCCCCCGGGTCGAGTCGCCTCGGCCATGCGGCGGAGCACGAGCGAGTCGTCTCGGCCCATGAGGCCGAACGCGCCCTGGCAGATCGAGATGACCGCATCGAACTCGTCGTCGAAAGGCATCCGCCGCGCGTCCACCTGAAAGAACGCTGCGCCGACCTTCGCCGCGCGGGCCTGCTCCGCGGCGAGATCAAGGAACCTCTGCGACACGTCGACGCCCGTGACCGCGAGCCCGGCTCGGGCGAGAGGCACGGCGTGGCGCCCCGGCCCGCATCCAACGTCGAGCACCCGGGCGCCCTCGGGGAGATGCAGGAGCTCGAGCAGGAACGACACCTCTTGCTCGCTGCCTTTGGTGAACGAGTAGCGCAGGTAGGCCGCGCCCATTCTCTCGGCGACCGCCTCGAAGTAGGGGTCGCCGGGATGATCTTGCCGGCTCATCCCGATCCTTCCGACGGGCCGTCCTTGGATCTCTTCGGTCGCTTCTCGCCGGTGGGCTCGATGCCTCGGGCGCGGGCCCAGGCGTCGAGTCGCTCGTATGCAACGGCCTCCGTCAACGGGCCTTCTTCCATGCGGATCTCGAGCAGGAACTCGAGCGCCTCGCCCACCACCGGCCCCGGCTCGAGCCCGAGGTAGGCCATCACCTGGACCCCATCGAGATCCGGTCGCATCGTCGCAAGCTCCTCGCGCTCGGCGAGGTCCGAGATGCGGGCCTCGAGCTCGTCCATGCGCTCTGCCAGGCGTTTGGCCTTCGCCGCGTTACGCGTCGTGCAATCGGCGCGCACGAGGCTGTTCAGTAATCCCAGCAGAGATCCGGCGTCGCGCACGTAGCGGCGAACCGCCGAGTCCGTCCACCCGAGCCGGTAAGTGTGGAACCGATGGTGCAGAAAGATGATGCGCCCGACGGTCTCGACCACTTCGTTCGGATAGCGGAGGGCCTTAAGGCGCGCCTCGGCCATCTTTGCCCCTTCGACCTCGTGGTGATGGAACGTCACGCCCTCCGGAGTGATCCGGCGCGTCTTCGGCTTGCCGATGTCGTGCAGCAGCGCCCCCAACCTCAGCTCGAGCTTCGGATCCGTACGCTCCAAGACCGCCAGCGTGTGATGAAAAACGTCCTTGTGGCGATGCACCGGATCCTGTTCGAGCTTCAGCGCGCCAAGTTCCGGGAGGAACTTGTCCGTAAGCCCCGACTCGTCGGCAAGCTCGAGGGGACGACCGGGGCTTCGTCCGAGCAGGAGCTTCGACAGCTCGTCGCGCACCCGTTCCATCGACACCGAGTCGAGCTCATCCTTCATCCGACCGATGGCCTCCAAAACCTCAGGTGCGATGCGGAAGTCGAGCTGAGACGCAAACCGAAACGCCCTGAGCATCCTGAGCGGATCGTCGGCGAAGGAGTCCTCGGGATCGACTGGGGTGCGGAGCAACCGGGCCTTGAGGTCGGCGCGTCCGTCGAAGGGGTCGACCGGCTCTCTGTCCGGCAGGCTTATGGCCATCGCATTGACGGTGAAGTCGCGACGGGATAGATCCGTCTCGATGCTCTTCTCAAACTTCACCTCGGGATGACGTGACGAGGCCTGGTATTTCTCCGTCCGGAAGGTCGTGATCTCCATCGCGACCTCGTCGATAGAAGCTCCGACCGTTCCGTACTTGATGCCCTGAAGCCACACCGCGGCGGCGAGCGGCTTGACCAACGCGAGGGTTGCGTCGGGCTCTGCGTCGGTGCAGAAGTCGAGATCCACCGTCGGCCGACCCAGCCACGCGTCACGCACGGGCCCCCCCACGAGATAGATCTCGTGGCCCGCCCCGCGAAACGAATCGGCCAGGCCCATGACCGTCGAGCCCTCGCTCAACAGCGCGGTGAGGTCGAGGGGCGCCGAACGGCGCGCGTTGTCGTGGTCGAGCTCTTCGGGGGACATCGCCCCCAGAGCTTAGGACCCTTACGAAACCGGTTGCAGGCCCTCTTGGCGAAGCGCTATCTGGAAGTCGTGCGGGGTGGTCGCCGCGGCCATGGCTGCCTCGAGACTCACCAGACCCGACCGATAAAGGCTCAGGAGCGCCTGATCGAAGGTCTGCATCCCGTAGAAGCCGGACTCCGCAATGATGTCGGGGATCATGTGGGTCTGCTCCGGATTCAGGATCAGGTCGCGGACGCGGCCGTTCATGACCATGATCTCGACTGCGGGGACCTGGCCCCGACCGTCCTTTCTCGCGAGCAAACGCTGGGACACCACCCCTCGAAGGGATCCCGCGAGCGAGACCCGAATCTGCTTCTGCTGATGAGGAGGGAAGAAGTCGATGGTGCGGTTGACCGTCTCCGAGACGTCGGTCGTGTGCAGGGTCGAGATAACGAGGTGCCCGGTCTCGGCGGCCTGCAGGGCGGCCTTGACGGTCTCACGGTCCCGGATCTCGCCCACGAAGATGACGTCCGGGTCCTGCCGCATCGCGGAGCGAAGCGCCATCGCGAAGTCATCGGTGTCGTGACCGATCTCTCTCTGGTTCACGATCGCCGTGCGGTCGGGGTGAAGGATCTCGATGGGATCTTCGATGGTCAGGATGTGGCACGAGCGCTGCCCGTTGATGTGGTTGATCATCGCCGCGGTGGTGGTCGTCTTTCCGGAGGAGGTCGGCCCCGTCACCAGGACCAGCCCGCGCTGCTCGTCGGCCAACGCCCGAACCGATGGAGGCAAACCGAGGGTTTCGAACGTCGGGCTACCCGGAAGCACACGACGGCACGCCAGCGCGATGCTGCCGCGCTGACGAAAGACGTTCACGCGAAAGCGCCCAAGACCGTGCTCCGAGTAAGCGAAGTCCGTTTCCCCTCGCTCCTTGAAGCGGGCCGCGACATCATCGTTCATGAGCTCGAGTGCGGCACGCTCGCAATCGGCTGCGGTCATCGCAGGGAAATTGGTCGGCCCGAGCTTGCCGTTGATTCGCACGTACGGTGGTCCGCCGGCTTTGACGTGCAGGTCGGACGCCTTCTGGTCGACCACGTACCGCAAGAAATCGTGCACTGATGCCATTGAAGCCTTCCCTCGTAGTCCCATCTGACTCGAACCGATAACCCTTAACAATCGGCACGAAAACAGGGGGAATTGAGCGACGGATCGGATCGAGGCGCCGCCCGTTTTGGGGCAAATCGGGTGCTTGGTTTCGTTCCGGGAGGCTTAGGGTAGGAACCTGCGCACGAAACCCTGGATGCGGCCAGGGCGAAGGAAGCCGACCTGGGAGGATCGAGCAGCCATGGAGATCAGCGAGAGGCGCAAGATGACCAGGGCCGAGGCGGGTCGCAAGGGTGGCCAGACCACCAAGCAGCGCTACGGAGGCGAGCACTTCGGCCGGATCGGACGGATCGGCGGAAAGAAGGGCGGCGAGACGACCAAGCGCCGCTACGGGAGCGAGTTCTACCAGAAGATCGGCAAGATCGGCGGATCGAGGTAACCCTCCGGCCGATCTGAGGGTCGGGAGGCAGCCGCCACCGCGCTAGTCCCGTGGTCCTTCTTTATGCTGGGCCGCGATGTCTCGACTCGCAGCCATCTCTCTGTCGCTCGCACTCGTCCTGTCACCGCTCTCGGGAGCCGCGGTGCGCGCCCAAACGCCCACGGCCACCCCCGACGGCATCACTCTCGAGCTCCTCTCTCAGCCGGTGTGGCACGAGCCGGGCGATCGCCTCGACATCAGAGTCCGTGTGACCAACGGCACCTCGACCCCACTCGAGGGCTTCCGGGTGCAGCTCAACCTCTTCGATCGCATGGTGACGCGCTCCGATCTTCATCGGAGCTTCGAGGGCCTCAACCCGGCCCTCGCTCCCGGTGCCTTCCCCCGGGACCTTTTCGACCAGTCGATCGCTCCCGGCGACTCCCGGGTCGTGACCTTCAACGAGCGCGTCGACCAGTCGCTCTTCCTGCTCTCGGATGCGAGCGAACCCGGCGTCTATCCTCTGACGATCTCGCTCGTCGGCGCGGACCTCACCTTGCTGGACTCGATTACGACCGCGCTCATTTTCATCACCAAGACGCCCCCATCCCCTCTTGGGCTCGTCGCGGTCGTGCCGATCAACTCGATCCCGGCGCGACTACCCGATGGCGTCTTCCACCCCGATGAGTTGGGTGATTGGCCGCTGGAGGAAGCCATCTCGGACGGCGGCTGGCTCGCCGGATTGCTCGATGCGCTCGAGCGATCCCCCCGTCGCCTCAGACTCGGGATCGCCCCGGTTCCCCGCTTGATCGAGGAGCTGGCCGATATGTCGAACGGCTTCCGGCGCGCCTCTGTCGATGAGTTCGAAGAAGTGGCCGCGTCGGACGAGGCCGCCGAGAACGCGGCCGAGGCTATCGATCGATTGACCGACCTCCTCGAACGGGAGGGCATCGAGGGAGTGCTCACTCCGTACGCGTTCCCCGACCTCCCCGCGTTGCGAAATCACCTGTCGTCCGATGTCGCCACCGAACACATCGTGCTCGGCCATCTCCCCGAAGGGGAAAGAGTTCTCGAGGAGGCGTTC
Source organism: Actinomycetota bacterium (assembly GCA_050694275.1). Lineage (GTDB taxonomy): Bacteria > Actinomycetota > CADDZG01 > CADDZG01 > WHSQ01 > JBOGXF01. The sequence continues at coordinate 8,502 of JBOGXF010000047.1, forward strand.
GGAATCGATTTCCCGGACCGCTGGCTGTTCCCGCCCGGCGGGCGTCTCGATGCAGGAACCCTCGAGGTCATCCAGGCGCGCCGCACCGGCACCGGCACCGGCACCAATATTCTCTGGAGCGGCGAGTCGCTTGAAGCGCCTCCCGATCCCGACAGCGCAGGATGTCCCACGACGTTCGCGAGCTCGACGTGCCCGATCGCGGTCGAGACCTTCGCGGGTGGGGTCGAGGGATGGCTGGCCGACGAGGGCCTGCAGGAGAGGATGGGCCGTCTCATCAATCCCGGCGATACGGCTCTCGACCTCCAGAGATTCTTCGCCGAGACCGCGATGATCTGGGCGGAGCTACCGGGCACCGAACATCGCGTCGCGCATTTCACCGTGGGCTCTCTGTGGCAGCCCCCGCCCGAGCTCTCGACGAGCTTTTTCACCGCGCTCGCCGAGGCCCCGTGGCTCAAACCCATGGCCCCCACGCGCGCGCTGAGGACCGGGCTTGAGCCGGTCGAACGCGACATCCTCGAATCGCTCCCGCCCTCGTCGAGCGACCCCGGGACCTCCTACTTCTCGGAGGTCGAGGAGGCGGAACGGGTGGTCGATAGCTTCGCGACCCTCGAGCCCCCCTCGACCCTGATCGGGCGGCTTACGCATAACGTCCTCACCGCGGAGAGCCGGACCTGGTGGACCGATCCGGAGCTGATCGAGCGAGGGTTGGCCTATGCGCGTGCGACGCGCGCCGAAACCGAGTCCGACTTGTCGAAGATCAGCGTTGAGAGTTTCGAGGAGATCACGTTGACCTCACGCACCGGAACGGTCTCTCTGCTCGTTCGCAACGAGACCGGCTATCCGGTGACGCTCGAGATCGAGCTCAGGTCTCCGAAGCTGACTTTCGCCGAGCCCGTCATCACTCAGACCTTCAGCGACGAAGCGACTCCCCTGGAAGTGGGGGTGACCGCACAATCGAGCGGGATCTTCCCCCTCCAGGTGTTTCTCAAGACCCCGGACGGCCTCGACATCGAGCCAAACGGGGCGCGGGAGATCTCGGTGAGATCGACCGAGCTCAACCGCATCGCGCTGGTCATCACCGTCAGCGCGCTCGCATTCTTGATCCTCTTCTACGTCTCGAGGTGGATTCGGCGGCGACGCCGTCCCGCCCAAGCCCCGGCTTCTTGAGCTCGCTCGCGCGCGCCACCGCCGTGATGTCGGTCGGGACCGTGCTCTCGCGCGCCACCGGGCTGCTTCGTATCACCGCGATCGTGGCGGCGTTGGGCGTCGTCGAAGATCGCGTCACCGACACGTACAACCTCGCCAACACCGCGCCCAACATCATCTACGAGCTGGTCCTCGGAGGAATCCTCACATCGGTGTTCGTGCCAGTGTTCGTGGAACTGCTGGAGAAGGAAGGTCGGGAACGTGCATGGGAGGTCGTGAGCGCGATAGTCAATCTCTCGATCGTCGCGCTGACCGCCATCGCGGTGATCGGCATCCTCGCCGCGCCGCTGATCTCGAAACTCTACGCGCTGCGGTTCGCCGGACCTGAAGCAGAGCTCCAGCGCGAAACCCTGACCTTCTTGCTGCGTCTGTTCATTCCGCAGATCATCTTCTACGGCCTCGCGGCGATAACCGCCGGGATGCTGAACGCGCACCGCCGGTTCGGGGCCCCCATGTACACGCCGATCCTCAACAATCTCGCGGTCATCGCGGTGTTCGTCGGATTCCGCCAGGCTTACGGGGCGGTCTCGCTCGACGAGCTCGACACCCCAAAGCTCCTCCTCATCGGGCTCGGGACGACCGCCGGCGTCGCCATCATGGCCCTGGCTCAGCTCCCCTTCCTGAAGGGTGTGAGCCGCTACCGGCTTGCGTGGGATCCGACGCACCCCTCGGTGAAGAAGCTCATGCGTCTGTCCGTCTTCGTCGTCGGCTACGTGATCGTCAACCAGATCGGCTATCTCGTCGTCCAGCTCCTCGCGGCGCCCCAGCAGGGTGGTTATTCGGCCTACGTGTACGCGTTCACGTTTTTCATGCTTCCGCACGGCCTCTTCGCGGTCTCGGTCATCACCGCCCTGTTGCCGGCGATGAGCGAGCACGCGGTGCACGAAAGGTGGGACCAATACCGGGAACGCCTGTCGATCGGGGTGCGTGCCACCATTCTGCTCGTGCTGCCGGCCGCGGTCGGGTATTTGGTCTTGGGGGGGCCGATCGTCAGACTGCTGATCGAATACGGGCGCGTCACCTCGGCCTCGACCGAGCTCGTGGCGGGTGTGCTGCAACTCTTCGTGCTGGGTCTTGTCCCCTTCGCGCTGTTTCAGCTCTTCCTGCGCGGCTTCTACGCCATCCACGACACCAAGACGCCGTTTCTCATTAACTGCGGAGCAGTGGCGCTCAACACCGCGATCAACATTCCGATGTTTGCCGCATTCCAGGTGAAAGGACTGGCGGCCGGTCACGCGATCGCCTACACGTTCGGGGTCATCCTTCAGGGGCGAGCGCTGTCGCGGCGTGTGGGAGGCATCGACGGGAGAGCGGTGGCGCGGAGCACGGTGCGGATCGCCGCGGCGGGGGCCGGGATGGGCGTCCTCGTCTGGCTCGCGTCTGCGGCCACCGGCCTGGTCGTCCAGGAGGACGAGTTCTCCGGCGCGGCCCTGACGGTCATCGTTCCGGTTGGGGTCGGCATCATCTCCTACCTCGGCCTCGCTCACCTTTTCCGAGTCAAAGAGCTCGACTTCGTGCGGGGAATCCTCGGCCGGCGAGCACGAAATGAGCCAAACACTCAGGACACACCCACAGCAGGACGATAATCAGGGAATGAACACAATCAACAACGAGCGCGGCGTCATCGGCGACTGGATCATCAAGGTAGTGTTCATGCTCGCAGTGATCGGTGTGGCTGTCTTCGATATCGGGGCCATCGCGGTCAACTCGTTCGGGTTGAACTCGACTGCAACCGACATCGCCAATGAGATCGCGCCCGCCCCCGGAGAGGTCCTCACTCAGCAATCGGTCGAGCGTGAAGCGGCTGAGTTGGCTACGAACGCGAGGGCGCGGCTCGTGAAGGTCACCTTCGACCGCGCCAACAACACGGTGAGCATCAGGATCAGGCGCCGGGCGGACACGCTCGTGATCGGCCGCATCGGTCCGCTCGAGGACTGGACCAGGGCGACCGCGGAAGCACGTTTTAAGACCCAATAGGCTTCATCCGTGTCCGAGGACCTGGAGTTACCGACCCTCGCGGAACGGTATGTGCTGGAATCCGCCATCGCCAAGGGCGGCATGGCGACCGTCTACCGGGCGCAAGATCGCGTCCTTGCCCGCGCCGTAGCGGTAAAGGTCCTCCACTCCCATCTCGCCGACGACCCGGGTTTCCTCGAACGTTTCCGACTCGAGGCGCTTGCCGCGGCGCGGCTCACCCATCCCAACATCGTCGCCATCTACGACACGGGCACCCAGCGCGCCGGCGGACCAGAGGCCCCAGAGCAGCACTTCATCGTGATGGAACACTGCGGCCGCGGTTCTCTCCGCGACCTCCTTCGGGCCGAAGGCTCGCTTCCCGCAGAGCGCGCTGTCCGGATAGGAACGACGATTGCCGACGCGCTGTCTTACGCGCATGCAGAGGAGATCGTCCACCGAGACGTGAAACCTGCCAACGTGCTGGTCGCCGACGACGGATCTCTCAAGGTGGGCGACTTCGGGATCGCCAAAGCGGCGTTGGGGTCGGCCGACCTGACGACCTCGGGAGAGATCCTCGGGACCGTGACGTACCTCGCTCCGGAACAGATCGACGGACGCGAACCGGACGCTCGATCCGACATCTACTCTCTCGGGATCGTCCTGTACGAGCTGTTGACGGGGCGCCCCCCCTTTGTCGGAGAGACCCACATCGCCACGGCCATGATGCACAAACAACAGGCCCCGCCCGCACCTCGAAGCCTCAGGGCCGGGATCCCGCGCCCGCTCGAGGAGACCGTGCTCCGAGCCCTCGCCAAGGATCCCGCCGATCGCTTCGCCACCGCCGGCGAGATGCGCAGCGAGCTCGAGGCGCAGATCTCCGGGGGGGTCCCCACGGTTGGGCTCCCGGTGACCGGGGCAGCACCACCCGACGTCGCCCTGCCGGCCGACGAGAACGCGGCCGAGGTCGTCACCCGGCGAGTGGGGCCCGTCCTGGCGCTGATAGCCGGGGCCGTGATCGTCTCGCTCGCCCTCGCGGCCCTACTGGCCGAGCCCGACGGTGGCTCCGGAGGTGGTCGAAACGGCGGATCGGCGGGCGGCCTCGAGCGGGTGACTGTGGCGTCCGGTGACGACTTCGATCCCCACGGCGGCGACGGCGAGCACCCCGAGGACGTTCCTCTCGCCTTCGACGACGACGAGGCGACCGCGTGGACGACCTCGACGTATGAGGATCCGCTCAGCCTGATCGGAAAGCCCGGGGTCGGAATCGTGTTCGACCTCGGCGACGACGCGGACGTAAGCCGAATCGAGATCGTCGGGTCCGGCGGCTACTCGCTCGAGATGCGGTCGGGCGATGAGCTCGGCGCGGACGAAACCTCGCTCGAGGTGTTCGCGACGGTCGACGGGGCCGCGACGGAGGAAACGGTCGAGCTCGAGGAGACGGTCGACGATCGATACTGGCTCCTGTGGATCACACAGCTCTCGGCAGACGGCGCGGGGCGGGCGGAGATACGAGAGGTGCGATTCTTTGGACCGTGAACGAGCCTCCGACGAGGAGCTGCTTCAGCTCTACGTCGAGGGTGACGAGGCCGCCTTCGCCGCGCTGATGCAGAGGCACGAGGATCGCATCTTCGGACTTGCCTATCGCATGCTCGGGGATCGGTCGGATGCGCTCGAGGCGACCCAGGAGACGTTCATATCCGCGTTCAGGCAGGCGGCCACGTTTCGCGGCGACTCGGCGTTCGGCACGTGGCTGTATCGGGTAGGCATCAACGCGTGCCGCGACCTCATGCGCCGGCGGAGGCGATTTCCGGTCGCCGAAGAGGATCCCTTTGCCGCCACGGGCGCGCCCACCCCGGAGCTCAGGGGCATCGACGAGCCGGTGCTCGACCGCATGGAGATCGCCCGTGCGCTCGCACAGCTCCCGGCCGAATACCGGGAAGCCGTCGTCATGCACGATCTCGGCGGCATCCCTTACGAGGAGATCGCGACGCTCACGCGGGCCAAGATCGGCACGGTCAAGTCCCGTATCAGCCGGGGTCGCCGGATGCTGGCAGGACTCATGGAACAACCCGCCGGTGTGCGGCCGTCAAAGGAAAAGAGATGACCGAACCCATCGACCACCAACGCTGCTCCGAGCTGCTCGGCGCCTACGTCGCCGCAGAGCTGAGCGAGCGGGAGCGCGCGGCCGTCGAGAGCCACCTCGCGAGCTGCTCCGAGTGCGAGCAGGAGCGAGTCGCGCTCGTCGCGCTCGTCGCGCTCGTCGCGGGTGACGTCGAGCCTCTTGGCGACGACGAGCGCGCTCGGCTCCGCGAGCGGGTCGGTGCCGCGCTTCCGCGCGCCCGGGGCGATGTCATCGGGATCGCGCCGGCTCGCGGGCGGCAGGCTCGCTGGGGGCAGGTGGTCGGCATCGCGGCGTCGGTCGTGTTGCTCGTCGCCGGGCTGTTCTACGTCGGCACCCAGGGACTCGGGGGAGGCGACGACGAGGCCGCCACCGGGTTGTCCGAGGAGGAGGCTCCCGCGGTCGAGGACGCCGGTGCCGGGCGCGGGGCGAGGCCCGCGAGCAAAGACCAGACGAGGTTCGAGGCGGGCCAAGCGGACGCCGAGACCGAGGAGGAATCCGCCGCCGCCCTCGGCGCGACCGCCGGGGGCCCCGAGCCCGGCCCCCTCTTCGACGCCCGCGCCGGCAGGGTCACCGAACGCGACCTCACTCGCCTCGGACGGCGGGGGGCGCCGTTCGTGTCCTACGCCGCGACCTACACCGTCTCCGATGCCCTCGCCCGGCGCGATGCGTTTCTCGACGACCTCGTCGCTCTCGCCCCCGATTCCGCCACGGGAGACGACATCCAGGCCTGCTCCGAACGCGTCTTCTCGGGGGCCGTCGACGCGATCCTGCCGGCCTACGGCGCGCTCGGTCGCCTCCACCAAGAGGAGGCGCTGATCCTCGGCTACGCATGGAGCGACCGCTCCGAGGGCCCGCTCTACAGGTGGATGTTCTGGGCGTGGTCGCCGGGCGATTGCGACGGGCTCAACACCCTCTACCAGACGGGCCGGATCAGCCGCTGACCGACCGGGCGCGGAATCTCGGGACGCTTATCGCTGTTCGATAAGGTGATGCAGCAGATGAGTGCAGATCCTCGCAACGTCGTCATCATCGGTTCCGGACCGGCCGGGCTCACGGCCGCGGTCTACGCGTCGCGCGCCAACCTCAAGCCCCTGGTGATCGAGGGGATCGAGGCCGGTGGCCAGCTCATGCTCACCACCGACGTCGAGAACTACCCCGGTTTCATCGACGGGATCATGGGCCCCGAGCTGATGGAGCGGATGCGCAAGCAGGCCGCCCGATTCGACACCGAATACCTCACCGACAACATCGCGTCCGTCGATCTCTCCGAGCGGCCGTTCGTCGTCACGACCAGCGATCAGTCCATCCCCGCACGCACGATCATCATCGCAACCGGAGCGAACGCGCGCATGCTCGAGGTGCCCGGCGAGCGCGAACTGCTCGGTCATGGGGTGTCCACGTGCGCGACGTGCGACGGTTTCTTCTTCAAGGACCAGGAACTGCTCGTCGTCGGGGGGGGTGACTCCGCGGTGGAGGAAGCGACCTTCCTGACCAAGTTCGCGTCCAACGTAACGGTCGTTCACCGACGCGACGCACTGCGGGCGTCAAAGATCATGCAAGAGCGCGCGTTCGCCAACGACAAGATCGACTTTGTCTGGGATTCGGTCGTAACCGAGATCTTCGGCGACGGCAAGGTGTCCGGCGCTCGCCTCAAGAACGTCAAGACCGGTGAGGAGTCCGAGGTTTCGGCTGGGGGCGTGTTCGTAGCCATCGGACACACCCCCAACACGTCGCTGTTTGAAGGTCAACTCGAGCTCTCGGGCGGCTACATCGTGACGCCCGACGAGGACACGCAGACGAGCGTCCCCGGCGTGTTCGCCGCAGGAGACGTCGTCGACTTCCGTTACCGGCAGGCCGTGACCGCCGCCGGGATGGGCTGTATGGCGGCCATGGACGCGGAGCGTTACCTCGAGGGTCACGCCCACCAGTAGCATTACTCTCATCCCATGCGACGTATCGCTCTCTTGCTCGCGCTCTCATCCCTCTCGCTCCTTCCGGCCTCGGAGCCCGTCGACGCGGCCGCATCGATCGGCTACCTCGCGCCCGTGTCCGACGGCGGCATGGTCTTCCCGGTCGCCCGTTCGAGATGGTTTTCGGTGATCAATTTCGCAGACGACTGGCACGCGCCCCGCATGCGGCTCGTCGAAGGCAAGTGGAGGCAGGTGGGCGTGCACGAAGGCAACGACATCTTTGCGGAGCCCGGCACCCCGGTGCGCGCGGTCACCTCCGGGGTGGTCGAGAGACTGGGGTGGACCTTCTACTCCGGCTGGCGAGTCGGGATTCGAGACGGGCAGGGCCGCTACTGGTTCTACGCTCATCTCCGGAGGTTCGCGCCGGGCATCGGCGTCGGTTCACCGGTGGCCCCGGGCGACGCGCTGGGAGAGGTCGGCAACACCGGATATGGAGCCGATCCCGGTCACCGCGATGAGTTCATCTACCACCTGCACATCGGGATCCAACAACCGGACGGCTCCTGGAGCAACCCTTATCCTCTGATGCGCCGTCTGTATCGAGCCGCGACGGCCGAGAACCGATGAGCAGTTTGATCCGCGAAGGCGAGCGGTCGGAACAAGTTGCCGACGTTCAGGCGAGATTGCGCTCGCTCGGGATCGAGGTCGAGGACGAGACCGGGTTCTTCGGGCCCGCGACTGCGCGCGCCGTACGTTCGTTTCAACAGCGCCGGGACATCCTCGCCGACGGCATCGTCGGGCCCCACACGTGGTCCGAGCTGGTGGAGGCGGGGTGGCGCCTGGGCGACCGCGGCCTTTACCTCAAGAACCCGCCGATGCGGGGCGACGACGTGCAGGTGCTGCAGGAGCGCCTCAACGCCCTGGGCTTCGACGCGGGGCGAGAGGACGGCATCTTCGGACGCGACACCGACATTGCGATCCGCAGTTTTCAGCGTGAGTACGGCGTGCCGGAGGACGGAATCTTCGGCCCGATGACTCACGCCGCCCTCGTCGGGCTCAGGGCGGATCGTCCCGACACCTCGGCCGCCTTACGCGAGGAGCTTCGCCGGCTCGAGCGCGCGAGCATCGCCCAGGCTCTCGTCATGATCGATCCGGGGCACGGCGGCGACGACCCCGGTGAGAAGGGTCCCGACGGGGGGGTCGAAGCCGATACCTGCTGGCACCTTGCGACGCTCTTGGCGGAGCGTCTCATCGTTGCGGGGGGGCGGGCGCGCTTCACGAGGATGGAGACCGAAGGACCCGACCCGACCGAGCGGGCTCGACGAGCGAACGACATCGGCGCGGATCTGTTCGTGTCGATTCACCTCAACACCAACGAGAGTCGTTCGGCCGAGGGCGCGTCGACCTATCACTTCCCCCGCAGCAAGGCCGGCGCGCTTCTCGCCGAGCGAGTCCAAGAGCAGCTCGCGAGCCTGGGTTGCCGCGACTGCCGCAGCCACGCGCGCTCCTATCCGATCCTCAAGGAGACGCGCATGCCCGCCGTGCTCGTCGAGCCTGCCTTCATCACCAACCCGGACGAGGCCAAAAAACTCGCCGATCCCAACTTCAAGAGCGCGGTTGGGGACGCGATCGCATTGGGTGTCCTTCGTTATTACGAGACCGTCTGAAGATCACCAGCGCTTCAGCGCGGCGACACCATCGTCGCCGATGCTCCCTGGGTTTTGCCGGTCATGATATCGAGCAGCCGCTCGAGTTCGTCGAGCGATACGAAGTCGAGCACGATGCGCCCCTTGCGCTTGCCCATCTCGACCCGCACGCGGGTCTGGAGATGCTCGGCCAGCATCCGCTGAGCCTCGACGACCTCGGGGGGCCGCGTCGGACGCCCTCCCGGCCCCCGGCTGGCGGACGACAACACCTGGTATTTGCGCATGAGCTCTTCCGCCTCGCGCACCGACAACCCCTCTTGGGCCACCCTTTTGGCGAGACGCGGCTGGAACGCACTCCCCTGAAGCC
>JBOGXF010000048.1:0-7100 GCA_050694275.1 Actinomycetota bacterium
CGCAGCCGGCGCACGCGTCGGCGCTGTTCAAGGGTCAGATGAGCTCCCATCCCGCAACCTCCTGGTCGAGTCGGCTAACAATGGCCGACTCACCGAGCCGTTGCGTGGATTGCTTGAATCCGCCGACGGCGATCGTGGAAAAAACGGCGTGTCCGCTGCACCCGCTGCGGCAGCCTTGAGACCAAGCGCAACGGCAAGACCCAGAGCTCTCCCGCCGGTCGCGCGGGGCCGATCAAACCTCTTCAGCGCTTCTTGTGCATGGGTTGCGGCGCCAGTTTCACGTTCGAGCGCAAGACCGCGCGGCCCCGCTCACGGTTCACCGACGACGTCATAAAAGAAGCCGTTCGTCTCTACATCCAGGGCCTGTCGTCCTACCGTGTGCTCGCGGTGATGCTCGAGCAACGGCTCGGTCGTTCCGTGTCGCGCTTCACGCTCAACGGCTGGGTCCAGGAACTCGGAGAACGCGCCAAGACGCCCCTTGAGGTCTCGATCGAGCTGCAGCCGGAATGGGGAGGGTTCCTCGGCATCGACGGCAAGGTGATCCGCGTCAAGGGTGACAAACGCTGTCTGCTCATCGGGGTCGATCATCCCACCCAGGATCTCGTGCATGCCCTCGTGCTCGATTCCGAGACCGCGGACGGCTTCGCCCGCCTTGCCACCGAGGCACGGCTCGATGCCGGCCATGCGCTTGCGGGAGTGGTGTCAGACCTCGGTCCGGGCTTCGCTCAGATCCACCGAGATCACTTCGGAGCGGTGCCCTTTCAGGGCTGCCGGGTCCACTTCGACAGGCGCCTTGACCAGGAGATTCCCAAGTCACTGTGGTCGGCCAAGGCACCTCTCTACGCGGAGCTCAAAGAGCGCATCCGGGCAGTGCTATACGCCGGTAACTACGACCAGGCGGTTGCGCTGCTGCAGGGGCTGAAGCGCGATCGTGCTCGCTTCAAAGGTATCGGGAAGGTCAACATGATCCGCTCGCTCGAGCGACACTTCGATCTCTTCATGGCGCATCACTTCACCCCCGGGCTGCCCGCCGACAACAACGTCGCCGAAAACGTAATCAAACAGCTCAACAAGAAACTCCGGCTCATGGAAGGCTTCGAGAGCATCGAATCAGCAGAGCGCTACGTGCGTTTGCTCGTGGGTTGCTATCGGTTCAAGCGCTTCACCGACTCGCAGAATGGCAGCAACGGAAAGGCTCCGCTGGAGCTCGCCGGCGTCGACCTTGGGGGTCGCGACTGGCTTTCGTTCTTGCTGGATCGTTAGTGTCGATCAACTCCGGATGACGTGTCGCGAAAGGATCGAGGCAGGGGCATCGTTCGACGGAAAGCCTGGTCGACGCGTTAGATCCTGGGTTCGCCCGGGCGACTTGCTGTTTTCTGATCGAGTCGCGGACGCGCGCGCCCTTCGTCCCCCGATCCGACTCTCCCGTACCCCCGGGCTCGGGCCCCTTGAGGCGGTTCTTCAGCAACACTTAACTGGACGCCCCCCAAAATGGGCTTCTGAGCAGCACTTTCGCGATTCTGAGCTGCCACTCTCTTCCAGCGAGGCAACTGTCAGGAAAACCGTTGTCGCAGGTCCTGCCTGTTCCTGAGTTGTTCCGTCCGGTGCGCTTTCGCCTGGTGGAGGGGCAGTTAGCCGCGAAGAGCGGCGAACTTGGCAACATTTTGGCAACCTCCAGGCGAATACTGGACAAGGCGAGGTTGGACAGCGGCGGACGATTCTTGATGCACTCTTGGTGACGGCCGACGACCGGGCATCCCGAATCGCGCCTGGCCAAGCGACAAGGTTTGCCCGTGCCGACGTGTACCAGCCTGTGCTACCGGTTTCGATTAGAAGAAACGGAGGCCATGAATGAGGGTCGCCGTGCGGCCTCTCTTCGGCCGTTCCACGGAGTTAGAGGTCCTGCAATCCCTCGTCGACCGGGTTACGGAGGGCGTCGGGCAGATAGCCGTGATCGAGGGTGTGGCGGGGATCGGGAAGACCCGCCTCTTGCATGAGGTGCTGACGTATGGCGAAGGCCGCGGCCTCCGTGTGTTGCGCGGGGCCGCCGACGAGCTGGAGCGCGACCGGCCTTTCCGGGCCCTGGCCGTAACCCTCGGTCTCCACCCGGGCGCGGATGATCCGAAGCGGGCCGAGATCGGTCGCCTGCTGGTCGGAGAACCTGGTGCGGGCGCGACCACGGTGGGCCAGGCGTCCGACCTGAGTTTTCGAATCATCGATGCGGTCGCCGACCTCCTACAAGAGCTCTGCATCGCCGGTCCCATCGTTCTCGCGCTGGAGGATTTCCACTGGGCCGATCCGTCCACGATCCGCGCCGTCCGCTCCGTGGCGCGGCGGTTAGCCGCGTCTCCGATCGCACTTTTCGTGACGTTCAGGCCAGCCCCTTCGGTGCCGGATGTCGAGGCGGCAGTTGGGGACCTTCTCGAACGAGGAGCTAGGCATGTTGTGCTGGATCCTTTGGATGAGGACGCTGCGGCTTCTCTGGCGCGGGACGTCGTCTCGGCGGAACTAGGACCTCATTTACGCGCCCAGGTGGCCGGCGCGGGAGGCAACCCACTATTCGTGACCGAGGTTCTCGAAGCCCTGCGCGAGGAGGGCGCAATCGAGTTGGGCGACGGTCGGGCCGAGGTGGGTGGGCTGTCCGTCCCTCCGTCTCTGAGGCTGACGATCCTTCGTCGCTTGAGTTTCCTCGCCGACGAGAGCCTGGAACTGCTCAGGGTCGCCTCGATCCTCGGTTCATCCTTCTCGATCGCGGATCTTGCGCTCCTCACCGGACGCTCGGTAGTGCAACTCCTCTCTCTCCTGACGGAGGTGTTCCGTGCCGGCGTCCTCGGGGAAGCAGAGAACCGCATCGCCTTCCGCCACGACTTGATCCGTGAGGCCATCTACGAGGAGATTCCTGCAGCGATCCGCAAGGATCTCCATCGCGAGGCGGGACGAGTCCTCGCCGCGGCGGGCGCGCCGCCGTCCCAAGTGGCCCAGCAGATGTCCTTGGGTGCCTCGCCTGGTGACGCCGAGGCGCTTCTGTGGCTGCGGCGCGCGGCGCGCGAGGCCGGTCCCCGTTCGGCCCCGGTCGCGGTGCGCCTATTGGAGCGCGCTCTCGAGCTCACGGGGTCCACGGATCGACGGGCCATTCTCGACGAGCTCGCGGTGCCGCTGCTGACGGTGGGTCGGTTGGACGAGGCCGAAGCCCTCGTCCGGGAGTCTCTCGACATGGAGGAGGACCCCATCGCGAGACTTCCACTGCGTCGCTCCCTGGCGACGATCGTCTTCTTTCGTGGCGACCGTCCGGGTGCCCGTGCTCTTCTCGAGTCGAACGCCCGGGCAGCCGAGGCTTCGGAGGGAGAGCGATCTGGGGATCTGGCTCTCGCTTCGATCGGCGCGATGTACTCGGGCGATCTCGAGGGCGCCCGGAACCTCGCCGGGGAGGGAAAACAAGCCGGCGAGAACAGTGGAGATGTCTTCGGTACATCGCTTTCTCTCATAACGCTCTCGACGGTTGCCCGGTACGAGGGTGACGTACAGGAGGCACTTGATCTCGGAGCCCGTGCGGTCCAACTGGCGTCGCGAGCAGATACGCCGTGGCCCGGCCCCTTCATCCATCCCGCCCTTCTTTACGGCGGTGCTTGCTTGGAGGGGGATCGGCTGGATGAAGCCGAGGATGTCCTACGGATGGGACGCGAGGTGGCCGAACGATCCGGTACATGGCACATCCCCTGGTATCAGATGTATCTCGGTGCCAGAAATTTCTTGACCGGTGATTGGGACGACGCGATCGCCGAAGCGCAGGCCGGGCTCTCGTTCCTCGATGACATGGAGTTCACGCCCTTCGCGGCGGTCCTCTTTCCTCAAGGATTGATCGCCGCCATCGCGGTCTACCGGGGAGACGCGGACGCTGCGAGATTCGCGTTGACCAAAGCCGAGGAGGAGCTCGCGAGGTCGGAGTCGGCTGGGGGATTCGACGCCATGCTGTGGGCCAAGGCGATGTTGCTCGAAGCCGAGGGCGACCCCGAACAGGCACGCGCAGTCCTCGATGGGGTCTGGAGTGCCTACCTGGTGATCGGTTACCAGCATGCCCATCGGTGGCTCGCTCCGGACTTGGTGCGCCTCACGAGCGACGCGGGTGACGTAGATCGAGCCGAATCGATCGTCGCCGATCTCGAGGATCTGGCGACGCGCGCAGGCGTTCACACCCTCGAGGGAGTCGCGCTTCGCTGTCGCGGGCTGCTCGAGAACGATCCGCAGCTCCTCGTCGCTTCGGTCGAGGCATATCGTCGCGGCCCGCGTCCGTTCGAGCGCGCCCTCGCCTGCGAGGACGCGGCGATCGCGTTAGCGCGCGACGGTCGGGTCGACGAGGCGCGCTCGTTCCTCGAAGAGGCTCTCGAGGTCTACGCGATGGTCGGAGCCACCCGCGCCATCGATCGTGCCGAAGCGGGCGCTCGAGCATTCGGGGTGCGCCGGGGACGACGTGGGCTGCGCCGGCGGGCTTCATTCGGCTGGGAAAGCCTCACACCGACGGAGCTCCGCGTCGTGGAACTGGTGGCCCAAGGCCTGACGAACCGGGCCATCGGTGAGCAGATGTTCATCTCGGCGCGGACGGTGGAGACGCACGTCGGGCACCTATTCGCCAAGCTTCAGGTTTCCAACCGCGCCGAGCTCGCGGCCACCGCGATCCGGCAACTCAGATAGCGCGCCATCCCCTTCCAACAGAGCCGAAAGAGCCCGCAATAGGCCGAGCCAACCCACAAACGGCACCGGTTCTGCCTCCCGGCGTGTGGCTCGCCCCGTGAACGGCTCGGCCTCCTCCACCCATATCTCGATCCTCACGAGGACATCGTTGCCCCCCGCCAGGTCGAGAACATCCGTGGAATCCCGGATGTTTGCCGGTCGCCCGTGACGGACCATCTCATCGCTAGGTGCTCATCGAATCGAAGGGGTGTTTCGGATGAAAAAGTGGATCTCGCTGGCTATCACCGTCGCAGCGCTGATGACCAACGCCGCACCTGCCGGTGCCGAAGACGAGCCCCTGCTCGCGTGGGAGCGCGCCGAGGAATTCCTCCACTTCCACAATGAGGCTCAGACTCAGGACAGCGCGTGCGCCTTCGAGATGGACCTTCCTCCCGAAGGCCCGGTGAAGGACTGTGCAGGTCTCGTAGACAGCTTCGACGGCTTGTCGCTGAGCGTGCGGATGTTGATCCCCGAGGATGCGACCGAGCCGCTCCCAACCCTGCTTTACCTCCACGGCTTCAACTCGAACAGGGGCGAGTTCAGCCCCGGGACCGGCAACTTCGGTGATGCGCGTGAGCAGTGGGGTCCCAACTTCAACATGGAGTCATTCGCCGCCAATGGTTATGCAGTCGTGATGCCCGCGGCCCGGGGCATGGGTGGGTCCTGTGGACCGAGCCCCAACACCGGTACTCATTTCGAGCCGACGCTTGGCCAGTTCGAGCCGCAGCTCGAGACGCCGCACGGCCCCACTTGGCCGGGCGGACCGGATCCCGATTTCACCTGCTCGCGCGGCTGGACGCACATCGCCGAGCCCGACTACGAGATCAGGGACTGGCAGTACCTTCTGGGGCTGCTGGTCGACGCAGGCGTCGCCGATCCCGACCGTCTCGGCGTGGCCGGAGGCTCCTACGGGGCAGGACAAGCGTGGCTGATGGCGACGGCGGAACCCTGGCTCACCCCCGGCGGCGACCGGACGATCGGCTTGGCCGCCGCGGTCCCGATGTGGGGGTGGACGAGCCTGCAGAACTTGCTCACTCCGAACGGCCGTGCGACCGACGATCCCGACGGAGGCCGCTCGCTCGAGAGGCCGTACGGGATCGTCAAGGAATCGGTCGTCGGTGCGGTCTTTCTCGGGCGCGACTTCACTCGCTTCAATGACGTCGATTCGACCGAGACGCATTCCTATGCGCTGGGCGCGTTCGCCTTCTGGCATAGGGGAGAGCCCTACGACACACCCGAGGGCGCGGCCCTGGTCGCGGCCCACCGCGACAAGTCTGCCTTCAACGCGGAGGATTACTTCGCCGGGCTCGAGGCGGGTACCGCGGAGCCCGTCCCGGTGTTCGCCGTTCAGGGGTGGAACGACGCTTACGTCGGTGCGGTCGAGGTCCTACAGATGTATCGCAAGCTCAAGGCCGCCGATCCCGCCTATCCGATATCGATCTTCCTCGGCGACCTCGGCCACCAAACCGCACCGTCGTTCATGGGCGACGTTGAGGTCAGGGACGCGTGGAACGCGCGGGCGAACGCGTTCCTCGACGCCTACGTGCTGCGCGGGGGCATCGATGTGCCCGCCGAAGAGCTCGCCTCGATGTCAACCGAATGCGCCGATTCGACGTCGGAGGTAGTCACCGCAGCGGACTGGGACTCCATCCACCCTGGCCTGCTGACACTCAAGGACGAGAGCGTTATCGAGACGCACTCGGGTCCCCCGAACACCGTCGAGGAGCTGCCAACCGATCCGATCGTTCACGGCAGAGGTTGCATAACCCAGGCGCCCGGTTTCTACGAGAGCGAGCGCGACGTGAAGTGGCCGGTCCCGTCCGGCGGATTCACTTTGTTGGGCCTCCCGAAGCTCATGGCCGACTACGAACTTTCTGGCGTCGACGCAACGGTCATCGCCAAGCTGTGGGATGTGGATGCCGATGGCAACCGCACGCTGGTGACGCGCGGCATGTATCGCTTGTCTCTCGCCGGAGGCGATCAGCAAACGGGCCGCCTCAAGTTCCAACTTCTCGGTAACCACTACCGCTTCGCGGCTGACCATTCCATCCACCTTGAGATCTCACAGACCGATCGTTCTTACCTTCGTCCGGACAACTTTGAGTCGACGATTACCTACAAAGACATCAAGCTGGAACTTCCCACAATAGAGAAGGTGGACAATGGCGAGAACGAAATCGAGGACGGAGGTGACGTCCTGACCTCCCTGTAAAAACAAGCGGCCTGAGCCACCATACGGAAGACGGGAGAGTCGACCGAAGGAGGTCAGGCCAGTGAGAAGGGTACCGCCAAGCACATCGGCTCGGGAGGAGATCGGCCGTCTGTTCATGACCGGGGTCGATAAGGACGTCGGCCTCCTGTCGGCGCTCGCC